>NZ_CP041241.1:1289116-1611395 GCF_013488225.1 Sinorhizobium mexicanum
CAATTCGCCATCGATGACTAGCAAACGGTTGCGGCATGGCGCAGGGCGACTGAGGGCGTGTGCGCCATTCGGAGCGACCGAGGCATCTGCTCCCTGTCCAAGCGGCCTCAGAAATATCGCTTTCACAGCTGATGGGATCACCGGCTGGTTTGATCCTTTTGTGATCAAAGCCAGCAAGGCTTCAAGTAAGTCCGCTTCACCTCGCTCCAACAGCGCCACGGCCAGGCCTGCGATACGGGCGGGATCTCCGCGCGTACTGTCGGCGAGTTGAGGCACCATCTCTCTTAGTCTCGCCGAGGACGTCGGATCGTCAGTCTCACATAAAAGAATCCGATAATCTTTAGGTCGAGGTTTCGCGCAAAGGTAGCTTTGAACCAAGCTATCGCCGATGTCCTGACCGTAGCGTGTCACAAGCCGCTTGTGAAGCCAGAGCAGCCTCGCCCTTGTGCGCCGGCGAAGCGGAAAGTGGGTCATCCATCCAATAGCAGCTCGCGGCCCCAGAGCGCCCGCCAGCAAACTCATCATGGCTCGAGAGTAGCGCGCTTCGAGGTTATTCGGGAGATATGCAAGAATGCGGTTCATGAGCATTATTTTTGTTCAAAAAAGACGACGCGATATTCAGGCTGCATTCGCGCCTAGTTGCCTGCGAGAGGAGCGGAATGGCGTTAGGCGACACGGACGAAGTTGTCCAGATCTTTCAATGATGGCCCCTGACCAATCTGTGCTCAAAGCTGCTATCGAGGGCGCAACTGTAAATCCTGTTGGAGCGAGGGCCCCCGAGGCACAGAGCTGCGCTAAGCTCTTTTCTCAACCTCTGGGAATTAGACCAAACGGGTTAATTCCTTGTCAAAGAAGTTTCCTAGCCTGGGCTTTGCCGGAGTTGAAGGAACGAACACCCCGCCAGCAATTTCCTCTGCATTTGTCAAACTCATAAGTCGTGTTCCTCTGTCGGACCTCATCGACGCTGAAGTGTTTAAGGCAGATGCAGCGCGGCGCGTCAAGCGTGGTCCTGCGGCTAGCGTTCGCACGGACAATTTAAGGGCGGGGACGGCGCATCTCAGCCAATCGACGGATCACCGCCTCTAAACACGAGGGCCCCCCTGTTTCGGGATCAAAATATTGCGAATGCATAAGGTACGCGGCAGCGAAAATCTCGCGGGCGGACAGGCGTCGCGTCCGACGGGCACTCGTCTGTCGATCGTCGGTAACACCCCAACCGGCATAAAACGGCAGACCGACGCAGGTAACGGGAATGCCGCGCAATACTGCTTCGAAGCCCATCAGGGAGGTAATCGTATAAACGTGGTCGGCTACGTCGAGTGCGTCGGCAGGCGTCACGTCCATATCCAGAATATCGCAGAGATGTGACACCTCGGCTGGATCAGAAACACCCGCCCGCTTTTTGCGCAAGATTTCGGGGTGAGGTTTGTAGACCACCTGGGCGCCAGGATTTTCCAACGCGGCAAGTCTGACGAGTTCGTTGTTGTTGAAGGGCCTGTCACACCCATAAGCAATCGCTGCATCTGTCTCCACCTGACCGACCACAAGCACGCGTTTCCTTATTTTAGGACCGAGCAACGTGTCGATGTCCACGTGCTTGCCCATATTGTATTTACTCACTCGCAAGTCGAGTAGCATCCGGATGCATGCATCGGCGCGCTCCATCAGTGCCGTATCCGCTCGGAAATCATAAGTCTGCAGCGTTCGCTCCAACTCCGATGGATTTTTCGCGTCATAGTGGACCGTTCGTCTGTCGATGATCAAGGAGGCCGGCGCAGCGTTCAGGGTGCCGAGTGATACGGAGCGAACGAAGCCATCCTCAACATAGAAGAAAGGAATGCGAAACTGCCGACAAAATGCCTTCAAGAAGGCCGGATACTTGAAACCCCAAACGAAGACACTTGGCCGTGGGACTAGCAGAAGCCGCAAAGGCCAACCTTGCAAAAACATCAGTTTGGGATTGCGGGTAACCACAGTGCATTGCAAATCCGGGAACCAGCGGGGGATGTATTGTTTCCATGGTTTGAACCCAAAGAAAACGGCTTGCCGTGCCATGAGCCTCTCCAGTCTTTGGGGAGTATATTCCGGAAGGAGCGGTGCGTTTCAATATCAGAACTCGCAAGTCGCCGTGGCGAAGCGTATCTGGCTATTCGACTACTCAACCTTCTCTCATTGCTCTTGCCGAGAAAGTGAAAAGTGAGAGGCCGACGAACACACTGATCGCTGTGAATGTGTAGAGGTAGTTTAGATCCAACCCCTGCGCCCAATATTCAGGATATACGCCCTTCCTAAAAAGGATGATAGCGTGGACGACAGGATTGAATAGCAGCACATCGTCGAATGGATGCGGGATTAAATGTGGTAAGAAGAGTACCCCAGATAGCAGCATAAGGGGACGCATTACCACGCCGAAGATTTGCTCATATATTGGGAAGCGAGCAAACAGGGCAATATTGGAAAGACCAACACCTAAGCCCAAGAGTGTCGCCAGGAAGCAAGCCCCCGCGGCAGAGGCTAAGTCGATATGCAGCGTGAGATCGCTCTCCAAGGCCACCACATTCATTACGATAATTACGATGAGAAACGACGTGGATGCTTGCAACAAATAACGCGACGAAACGGCATCCGCCGGCGTGACCATCGGATAACTCAAAAGAGCCTTGTTGGACTTTATCGTGCCGGAGACGAATGACTGCATCGTCTGATAACAGTGAAATGGCAAGTAGCCCGTGGCAAAGAATAGGGGGAAACTGGTGCCGAGCGCAGGCAATCTGGCGATTGTCTGAAATATCAGGGTCAACATCACGACGTGGGCGACCGGGTCAAAAAGCGCCCACAGGTAACCCCCGGGCTTGCCACCATACCTTGTAGACATCTCCCTAATCATCAAAGCCGCGGTAACGCGGGCATGTTGTCTGATAAGCTCCACAAACACCTCAGATCTTCAAGAGCGCCATAAAGTTTTCAGCCATAAGCGCGTGCCCCGCTGCCGACAGATGCATCCCATCGGGTGACAAGGTCTTCTGTGTTCCCTGTTCCCAGCAGATCCGGTCCATATCAATGAGGTTGCATCGCTCGCGTTTGGCAACATCATATACTGCCATGTTGAAGCGGTTAAAGCTCCATGACATGTGCGGCGTTTTGGCGGCAAACTTCGTCGGTGGCTGAATGATAGTGACAAAGGTGACTGAGCGAGCCCCATTGGAGCGGGCCAACTTCGCGGCTTCCTCGAGGCGCTTCTCGTAGACTGTCAGTGGAGTGTAGGTATGATCGAAATCACTCTCAACCAGAGGTGTGCGATATACTTGAGCAAATTGTACAATCTTCTGGCGAATCTCTACCGTCAGAGTCGAGAGTGCCAATCGCTGCTCTTCCATGAACATGCGGACAACGCAGTCATTGAGTCCGATATGAATGAGCACGTCAGCGTTGCGACAGTCTGCCCGCGATCGAAGAGCCTTAAGCATGAACTCAGTAGTGCCATAGCGCCGGCACAAAGGCTGGACCGACGCGCTCCCACTCTCGAGCATGCTTTCCAGTATTTTTCCAGAAGCTGTCATCTCGAAATTTGTAGCCTCAATCTTGGATCCGGGAACCCCTCTCGGAAGCCCAAGAGAATCGCTGACTATCACTGCCTTCCTGAGAGTCTCTCCCTCCGAGGAATGCATTCTCGCATGTTGCTCAAAATCAGCTGACTCCTGATCGAGCTTTGTATGCTCGTCTTCGATTGCCGCCACGACTTTCGGAGGATCGGCGTGAACCAGCTTTGAACGCGCATCCTTAAAGCATGCGATAGCCTCTTTTATCTCTCCTTTTCTGGCCAACACACCGGCCCTGTCGATAAGAGCCTCAATTTCTACCAATCTCTTTTCGGACGATCCGAACATAGCATTAAAACCTGAAAATCCTCTGCAGCCAAAGAGAGTTCGCATCCACGCACTTCCCTGAATCGCTATTTCCCTTCTTTCAGGAGCCAAGTTTAAGAGCACGGATTGCCTCCCCTCAATCGCCGCGGATCCGGCCGCCTAATCAGCATCAATCGAACACAACGTCAATGACTCACAATCGAGCGGATAAGGGCTCGGTGCGCCTATCCCCAGCGTTGCGAACCTGCGTTTTGCCTGATAGTCGTCGCCGTGATCGATCCACGAGGACAATGATATGCAAATTCCTGGCTCAGTACTTGCTTTGATCCCAGCAAGGTCAGGCTCCAAAGGGCTGCCCGGCAAGAACATCATAGAATTTCATGGGCGACCGCTCATCCATTGGTCTATCTCTGCCGCACTGGAATCTGGCTGTTGTAATACGGTTCTCGTTTCGACCGACAGCCGGGAGATAGCCGACATAGCCATTGCGGGCGGGGCAATTGCTCCCTGGTTGCGGCCGCAACACCTTGCCGATGACAAAGCATCTACTATGGCCGCTGTCGTCCATGCGCTCGACCAATCGCCAGCCGATATCGTGGTAGTCCTACAACCTACGTCTCCGTTGCGAACTGCCGGAGACGTTGCGGCCTGCGTCTCACTCTATCGCGAGACGGGCAAACCCGTCGTATCCGTATGCCCCGCAAAACCTTGGCTTTTTCGCAAAACAAATAGCGGGGCACTCACCCCAGCGATCGAGTTCGCGACTCAGCGCCAAGAAGTAGAATATTTCTCCCCAAACGGCGCAGTATATGTTTTTAGCGCTGAATTTCTACGAAGTGGCGATGCGTGGTGGTCAGTTGGAGCGCTGCCATACCTAATGCCGCCTGAACGTTCTGTCGATATCGACACGCCATACGACCTCACAGTGGCCAAGGCCGTTTATAGCACGCATGCGGGAGGGGAGCAGAACAGTTAGGAACAACTTGTCGAGGTCACGTTCCGAGCCTGCCGCCTCCGCTCTCAGAGCGCGGCTACAGAATGAAGCAGTCCTTTGTCAGCGCCACGGCATTATCCCGATTGATCTTGAAATCCGCAAGCTTATCGCCATTCGCATCAGCATAGATATAGGTAGAACATCTCGGCGATTGCCCGGCGCTGGGGCGTCAACCGGGGTCTGCTGAACGTCTGGCGTCGCGAAGCCGGACTGACTTTCAACGATCCGCGAAAGCCTGCGCGCAGCAGCCGATGTTCGTGCCGGTGACGGTGGTTGGCGATAGAACGTCTTCCGAGAACGTCGGGCTCTGCGCTTTCCGCAAGGATCCGCGCCTTCTCCTCGTCCGTCCAATTCCGCCGCTGGCGCCGACCGGTGGTCACCTCGATCCGACGATACCTTCCCTCATGCCTGGCTTCAACCATGACTTCAAGCATGGCATCAGCGCGATCTCCAATCATTCGTTCCGCTCCTATCGATGAAGGAGCTTATCTCGCGGCCTCCATCACAAAAGGAAGGTGGGATGTTCGTCGCTCACTAGAATGGTGGTCGTCTCCGGTATCTCGATCGCGGCAGTGCCTGCATCAACATGCGCCATGAGACCGCCGGTGGGCTTTACGCCTGGGAATTCGAGAAGGACGGGCAGGAGTTGCGCGTGCGCGTGGGTGGTCAGCTCACCTTCAACAACTCCTACGCCATGATCGACGCCGCGGTGAACGGCTACGGCATCGCCTATGTGCCGGAGAACATAGTCGAGCGGCAGATCGCTTCTGGCGCGCTGGTGCAAGTTTTGGACGACTGGTCGCCGATGTTCGACGGCTATTTCCTCTACTATCCCAGCCGCCGGCAGCACCTCCCCGCGTTCAAGGTCATTGTCGACGCGCTGCGGCATCGAAGATAGTTGTAGCGAAGGTTTCTACTCGCAGGGCACAGGGTCGGCCGCGGACGACGAGATCCTCAAGCCTGGCGTGGCTCTTGGAGGGCTACGAACCACAGATTTCAACGGCGCAGGTCTAGTCCGGTACTCCTGTACGAGCGGATATCGTCGGCCATGGTTTCACGCCTTCTTAACCATGAATTGTGAAGATGCCCTTACCCGGTGGGCATGATGCCTACCGTTGGCGGGGATAAAGAGTGCATGCGTAAGCCGCAAGATCAGAAGCTGTCCTTTGGCGGCCTGTCGGACTCCAGCTATGTCCTTTCCCGGCGCGCTGTGCTTTCAGGCCTCGGTGTCATGACTTTATTGGGCGCCTCCGGCTGTTCGCAGACGCTCGAACTTCCGTCTCTGGGAACAGTCGAGCCGTCCGGTGGTATGCCGCCTGTGGGCGTTGACCGCATGTCGACCGGTTCAATCCCACTGGTCAGCATTGACAGCAACATCACCGACAATGGCACGATGTATGCCTCGCTGATCGACAATGGCTTCGTGATCCCCGCAGTCCCATTCCAGAAGGTCAAGCCGGAATTCCGTCGTCAGATCGTCCTCGATCCGACGGGAGAAGCGCCAGGCACAATCGTGGTGCGGCTCAACGAGCGGCATCTCTATTGGGTACAGGAAGGCGGGGAAGCGATCCGTTACGGCGTCGGCATCGGCAAGGCCGGCTTCGAATGGAACGGCCGCGCGGAGATCCAGTACACAAAACAGTGGCCGACCTGGACGCCGCCGAAAGAGATGATCGCGCGCAAGCCGGAGCTGGTGAAATGGTCGGGTGGTCAGCCGGGCGGGCTCGACAACCCTCTCGGCGCCCGCGCGCACTATATCTACAAGGACGGCCGCGACACTGGTTATCGCGTGCACGGCTCACCCGAGTGGTGGAGCATCGGCACTCAGGCGTCTTCCGGTTGCGTTCGCATGATCAACCAGGACGTCATCGATCTCTACAATCGGGTCAAGGCGTCTCCGACCAGAGTCCCGATCGTGGTGGCGTGACAGGCGCCTCGCTCCTACTCATCAGCCACGCCAGGCCCTATGAAAAAGGTCAGTCGTTCAATACTGCCGCATCCGCCGTCGCCCTTCGGCCGTTGAGCGAAATGACCGTAGCCGTTGATACATTATGCGATCCTGGACGCACAAATCGGAAACAGACACAGTACAATGCTACTGTGCCAAACTCCCCCAATGGGATCAGCAACGTCTTACTCCAGACACGAAGCGTTCCATCTTCCATGTCTCGGGTGAGATTGGACTCGACGCCGTCATTGAGATCAGCCGGGGCGCAATGGTTACTTTGCGCCCCCCGCATCCCCAGCGTTCTTGCGATCAACGTCTCATACGGCCGGCAACGAAAAACGCGACCTGCGCCACACATCCGGCGATAACCCGTCACCCCAGCCGCGAGAGCCGGATTTTCGCCAAATCCGCCGGTCGCCGCACACAACGCGCCGATCGCCATCTGCACGCATCCGTAAATGCCCGACGCCGAGCCCGCGACCGAAGGATTCACCGAGAGCGCCTCCGACAAGGCCATCGGCGAGGCAACGCCGACGCCAAAACTGAACAGGATCATCGGCAGCACGACACCGGAAACGGTGAGGCGATCCGCAAGAACAAGAGCAGAAACAACACAGTTCCGAAGCAACCGATCAGGTTGCCGCCGTCAAGAAGCATGCGCGGAGGAACTCTGCCGATCAGCCGGCTCGCGGCGAGGCTTCCAATCCAGGTGCCGAGAAAGTTGAGAGCGAGATAGGCGCCGACCTCATGCGGGGGACGGTGCAACTGCTGGACAAAAATGAAGGGCGCAGCGCTTACGAAGGCATAGATGGCGGTCGTCGCGAAGCTTCCGCCAAGCACGAAGCCGATGAAGCGTGGCGAACGCAGCAGCTTGCCATAACTTTTCATAAGCGGCGGCGCGTCGTGTCGGTTTCGCTCCGACGTTTCCGGCAGACGACACCAGACGAGATAGGAATTCGCCAAACCGAGCAGGCCCAGCGCCACGAAGATGCTGCGCCAGCCGGAAACGGCAAGCGATGCGGCCAAAGAAGGCGCGGCGGGAGGTGCGTCAACGAGCAGAGTTCAACCGAAGGGGTGGCTTGGGAGGCCGGAAAGCAGGAGTCCCAATCGCTTGCCAGCCACCGTGCTGATGCCTCGAAGTGTTTGGTTGGATCCCAGATGACTGACAGTAGCGCCGGCAAAAAGACGCCCGCCTGAGAGCGGGCGAAGTAACATGACGAGTATGCATGTGTGATGTTCCAGGAACACCTGATGTAGAACGTTTTCCGGGAAGCGAAGTTCCCGCCACGTTCTCATATGAATTCCGTTCTTCGGGCATAGAATCGCCGCGAGGCAGCATGAGACCGAGAACGAAGTGTGGAGATCTTTGCCCATCCGCATTGGACTGCCCTAGGAGGCCATGTATAGCGAGGGACCAGAGTCACCAGCGATATCGCGGAATCCCAGGTCCCGGCGGCTCGCTGTCCCGGGACCTCTGCGGGAGCCATGTGATAGCTACCGCGACCGCACCCGAGAATCGGGACCGGAATATCCATCGTAATGGCGGCTCTGCGATCGCCGCCACCGTTCTCTAGACCTGGCCAATCGCTCCGGTGGGTCGACGAATATCACCAACAGAAACCCTACGGCCATAAATATGTACGCTGGGACACCTGTCCTTGCGCTCGCAAGAAAGGCAAACACCAGGGCAAGGCCGATGTAGATACCGAGCGTGGAGGGGCTGGATAACACCGCCCAAATGAAATCGGTCGTGCGATCTTTCCATTTAGAACTCGATGCCATCACAGAAAATCCTCGTAGTCCCTTTTGAGTCGATCGATAGCGCCCCTCCTCGGCGTTGACCGAGCATATGTTGCGCCACAAACACTCGACAACAGCCATAAGACCTTTGGCATGGAGGATCGGACTTAAGGCCCATAGATGTAAGTTGAGATCCCCCTAGTTTTCAGGGAGTTGCCGCGGACAACGCACCGACAAGGACCTAATCCTTTCAGACACAATTTAGAGTGAGGCCGATCATGAGCTTGAGTCTCGCTTGCCCGTCCTAGGATCCTATGACGCTTTTTCGCTGCCGGGAAAGCTCAGGAGGCGCGAAGACGAATGTCGTTGCGCCTTCATCTCAAGTCTGGTGCCGCCCAAGTTAGTCATGATTCAGGGTATTTCCCTCACCTGGAAATCTTTTCCGTTTGTTGAAAAAAATCTGTTTGCGGTTTCTCCCGACCGGAGCGGAGAGTCTAGGGGAGAGACTCGGCACCCCCTAAGCGGACGCATCTGACAGAAGAGCAGCAAGTTAAGCGTTAGCGATCAGCGGGAACCGGCGTATTCAGCGCATGCGATTCCTCGCGGCAACCGAATGGCTGTCCCGAATTATCCCGCCACCTGTAGAGTTGCACGCCGGTACGTCAGCGGCGCGCTGGCTCCCACAGATCGGCAAGTGCGCATGCTGAATTAATTTGGTGCGGATACCCTGGGGACGTAGACCACGACGTCCTGGTTTTCGTCGTCCAACAGCGCGCCTCCGACCAGCAGATAAGCGCCAATTGCTAACATCGAAAGGAGCATTATACCCAAGGGCAGACCAGTTGAAGCCCTTCGTTCCGGATGTCCATAATTGTCTCTATCATGCATCACGAGTTCCTTTCGGCGGGAAGCCGAGGCGGCGGAGTTCCATCAAGCAGCCCCAGGAACTCCACGCGCCCTGAGGGGCGAACTCTATGCTCGTTGGATCGTTCCAGGCTCGAAGGCGGTTAGGACCTTTGCCCATCTGGCTCGGACTTTAGTCCGTGGGTGACTGCTAGCTGTCGTGGCAATATCGGTATCGGTTACGGAGGAGGCATCGCGAGGGACCAGGGCCACCAGCGACATCGTCTGCAAGACCGGGACGAAGTCCCAGAGGCCGATGTCCCAAGCAACGTAACCCGGGCTCGGCAGGCCGTCGGTCGCCGGGCCTTTCGCTTGTCTTGGGCCGCGCGGTAGCGAAGAAAACGAAACCGAGGAATTCAGGGATGCAAACAGTATGGTTATGTTGATGAAGAGGATTGGTGCATTGTTAATCGCGGCGGCTACGGCATTTGCGGGCGCGGCCCCAGCCCAGGCGCTGCCTGTTTCAATGGTTACGGTGCCGGATTTGAGCGCTCAGGGCGTGGACTTGATCCACCACAAGCCCGGCCACCGTGGCGGCCCGAAGCACGCGCGTGGGTACGGCAGATACGGCGGCCCGCGATACAGCGCCGGTCCGCGCTACGGCTACTACAATGGCTACCGGGGTTATCGATCCTATCGACATGGCTACCATCGGCACAATGACGGATGGTGGTATCCACTCGCAGCGTTTGGAACAGGACTGATTATCGGCGGAGCGATTGCGTCGCCACCGCGTCCGGCCTACTCGAACTCAAACTCGGCCCACGTTGACTGGTGCTACTCGCGTTACCGTTCGTATAGTGCCTACGACAACACATTCCAGCCCTACTATGGGCCGCGTCAGCAGTGCATTTCGCCGTACTATTGATGCAGTTTGGCAGACGCGCGACCACCAAATGACCGCCGTCCATGCGGTCGAGTGGTTGTGGTCGCTCAAAATGTCCTGGTAGTTGGTGGGAGCCTGTGGCCCCTGCGGGCTAGTGCAGCCACCCGCCGAGAAGATTGCCCCGGCGATAACCAATGCCGCGGCAATCGCGTGACGAGGTCAGAGGGCGTCGGCTCGATTTAGCCGGATCGGTCTACTCGACAATTCGACAGGTTCTGGCATCGTATGCATGCCAATATTGCTGGCGACAAACTGAGCCCGCTCTCTTTCTCTCCCTCTCCGGCGGGCTCCTTTTACGCCTCTTCCGCGAATCGGTCCCGCTAGCCCACCATCACGAGAACAAAGGTCGTGAGAGCGCCAATCAGAATGATGAAGCTGAGAACGTAAGCGTCCCGCATCCATAACCTCAAAGCGAGCGGGTGAGCGATGCCAGCAGGAGTTCGCAGTGGCCAACATCGCTCTTTGCCGGCTCCGGTCTAAGACCGGCATCCTCCTGAGAGAGGATCGCTAACAGCGGCAGAGCCCAAACGCTGTGCTCAAGGGATCGTTCCGCGATTGGGACACAAAGGGCCTTTTCGGCACCGTTTCGGACCTACTGCATGTCGCCTCTAATCGTAGCCGATTAAAGGACAAGAACATGCAGCAATTCAAAGTGCTACAGCGTCCTTTGCGCGTCTGAAAAGACGCGCGGCGCTGTAGGTCCCACTTTCTAACCCGTCTTGATTGTGGCAATATTGCTAGCGGTTACACGAGGGAACATACCTCGCGAGGGACCAGGCCACCAGCGGCATCGCGAAACCCCGACAGCGAGTCCCAGCGGCTCGATCACCCAAGCAACGTAACCCGTGCTCGGCAGGCCGTCGGTCACCGGGCTTCCAATGGCGTCAATGAGCCCGCATCCCTCTTCGCGGGCTTCTCTTTTCTCTGATCAGTCGATTTTCACGCAGTTCGGCCGGATCCTTCACGCGTGACTGATAGTTGCGAGACCTTCTGTTCGGGGCTATTACGCTGTATGCCTCCGGTGAGAACCGCGGCGGCTGGCATTGAGAGTTTGGGGAATTAGTCAAATTATGGTCGCGTTTTTCGCAGCCTGGGACTTCCGCCACCATGTTGTTCAGAGTGGGGGTAATCGAGAATCCAAATCTCCCCCGTTGCTTCGTCCCTATACTCTGTCTCCCAATTATCAGAGTCAACTTTAACTTTAGTGAGGCTCTTTGCGCGCGAAAGAGCTTCTCCCCCAATATACTCGTCGCTGCTACGCATTATTCCACACTCTTCATAGTGACATTCGCCGGTTCATTGACGCTCATATTGGGGGCTACCAATTCCTTTGCGCCACCAGAACCGACCCGCGTTGTCGTAACAAACAACCATCCTCGGAGACCATCCCGACAGAGCAATCGTGTTCTCGACGAGCATTTCATCCCCGATCCGATCCTTGATCAGGCAGCCTTTCACCAATCACTGCCAAGGCCGACCACTTCCAAGGGAGCAAGTCCTCGAGCCTGGTGATCGGCGTGTCCGCAATGCGAGCGAGAACATCGGCAAGCCATACCTGCGGGTCGATGTCATTGAGCTTGGCACTCATGATCAGTGTTGCCATGAAGGCGGCGCGATCGGCACCACGATCGGAGCCGGCGAAGAGCCACGACTTCCTGCCGAGAGCGAAGCCACGCAGCGCCCGTTCGGCGGCATTATTCGTCAGGCAGACCCGGCCGTCACCAAGGAAGGCCGTAAACCCGTCCCAGCGCTTCAGCATGTAATCGATCGGCTCAGTGACCGGTGAACTGCGCGACAACTTTGTTCGCTCAGATCGAAGCCAGGTCCGAAGCTCATCAACGAGGGGACGGCTGTCCATCTGACGTCGTTGCAGCCGGTCGTTGGCTGAAAGGCCGTTGACCTCGCGCTCGACGTCGAACAGCTCATCGATGCGCTTGACCGCCTCCAGCGCGACCGGCGAGATTGCGGCAGCATTCTTGCCGCGTTTGGCGTTGCTGGCGATGTCGGCAAGCAGGAAGAATTTGCGCCGCGAATGGGCCCAGCATAGCGCTTGCGTCAGCGGAGCAGGATTGCGATCGACCTTGAACAGTGGGTTGTAGCCGCCATAGGCGTCCGCCTGCAGAATGCCGGTGAAGCGTAAGCGCGAATTTCCCCGCACCTTTTGCTGTTGAGTGCTCTGATGCATGAGGTGTCCACCAAAATAGGTGGACACCTTGTGATGGAAGAAGATGATCAGAAACTGCAGGTAAGGCTTGTTGGTCGGAACGGGAGACGCCGATACGACCCCGCATCGAAGAACCGTCTTGTCTCGGCCTGCCTTGAGCCTGGCGTGTCGGTATCGAGGCTTGCGCTCGAACATGGGGTCAATGCGAACCTTCTTCGGAAGTGGATAAAGAAGCGCACGGAGACCCAGTCCCTCCCGCCGTCCTCATCACCGTCGTTTATCCCGGTTCAGATTGAAAGCACTTCCGATCGGGCCTTGCTGCGACAGAGCAGCATGGCTGCGGTGGATTTGCCGGGGACTTGCGATGGAGTGCGTGGGTCGGCATCGAAAAGGGCTGCGCCTTTTTCCTCTCCAGCCAAGGTGAGCGCGTCACTGCCGAACGGGGTGAAGCTGACGCTGGAATGCGGTGATGTGGATGCGTTGGCAGCGGTCATCGGAGCGTTGGGTCATGTTCACACTGGGCGCTGACCTTCAAGTCTACCTTCACCGCGAGCCGATCGACTTCAGGGCCGGCATCAACAGCCTTGCGGTGCTGGTTCAGGAGACGATGGCGCTCGATCCGTTTGCGCCGGCGGTTTTTGCGTTCTGCAATCGCCGTCGCGATCGGATGAAGCTCTTGTTCTTCGACCGATCCGGCTTTGTGCTGGTTCTGAAGCGGCTGACCGAGGACAAGTTCCGGTGGCCTCGCCGGGAGGCGGCGGTCGTTCAGCTTACGACCGAGCAATTGCACTGGCTCCTCGACGGCATCGATATCGATGCAATGGTCCGCCATCCGGTGCGGCAATATCAGGTTGCTGGTTGAGGGCTCTCGAACTCCGCGGTTGACGCGGCGGCATGCTTTCGATTCAAGAATCTGATGAATCGATCCGGCGAACCGACTGTTGAAGAGCTGATGGCGCGTATTGCTGCGCTGCAGGCGGAGAACCGCCAGCTCACAGAACGCGTCGTCAAACTCGAGGAAGAGTTGGCGCTTGCACGGCTGCATCGTTTTGCGCCGAAGAGCGAAAAGCACATTGACCGCCTCTTCAATGAAGCCGAACAGGCCGCGGATGAGGACGATGCCGACAACGAAGATGGCGATGTCGTTGCTCTGCCGGACACGGGCTTGCCGGCGACCGACGGCACGACGGGAAAGAAGCGCGGCCGCAAGGCCTTGCCGGAAAACCTGCCGCGCGAGCGTGTCGAGTATGACCTTCCCGACGATAAGAAGGCCTGTCCATGCTGCCGTCACCAGATGCATCGCATGGGCGAGACCGTTACCGAGCAACTTCATATCGAGGTGAAGGCGAAGGTCCTGCAGAATGTGCGGTTCAAATATGCTTGCCGTCATTGCGACCGCACCGGGATCAACACCCCGGTCGTGATCGCGCCGATGCCCGCGCAGCCCTTGCCGGGCAGCATCGCCACGGCTTCGACGCTGGCCTTCGCGCTCGTTCATAAGTATGTCGACGGCACACCGCTCTACCGCTTGGCGCAGGCATTCGAGCGCGCAGGTGTTCCTGTCAGCCGTGGCGCTCTGGGCCACTGGGTGATCGGCTCGAGCGAAAAGCATCTCTCCCGCATCTATAACGCCCTGAAGCTGCGGCTCAGATCGCAGCCCCTCATCCATGGCGACGAGACGACTGTTCAGGTCCTAAAGGAAAAGGATCGAGAGGCCGCCAGCACGTCATATATGTGGGCTTACCGAAGCGGCGAGGACAGTGACGAGCCGATCGTGCTGCTCGATTATCAGCCGGGCCGCGGCCAGATATACCCGCAAACCTTCCTCGGCGATTATCGCGGGATAGTGATGAGTGATGGCTATTCCGCCTGGCGCACGCTGGATGGGGCAACCCATCTTGGGTGTATGGCCCATTCCAGACGACGCTTTGTCGACGCCCTCAAGGCGAGAAAGAAGGGTGGCGGACCACCGGAGCAGGCACTCCGCTTCTTCGAACAGCTCTACCGGATTGAAAGGCAGGCCAGGGACAGAAAACCCGAGGATGGTGAAACGCAGGCCGACTGCATTCGGCGCTCTCGCCAACAGCACAGCGTGCCCGTCCTGAACGCACTCAAGGCTTGGCTCGACGACATCGCGCCGAAGGTCTTGCCGGACAGCAAGCTCGGCGACGCTGTGTCCTACACTCTGAACCAGTGGGACTATCTGACGCGCCACACCGAGGACGGCAGGATGCCGATCGACAACAATCTTCTGGAGCGCGATATCAGAATTTTTGCAACCGGCAGAAAGAGTTGGCTGTTCAGCGATACCGTTGACGGAGCCAGAGCTAGCGCAGTCATCTATAGCCTGATGCTGACTTGCCGCGCCTGTGGCGTCGAGCCATTAGCCTGGTTACGCCACGTCCTTACTGAACTGCCTCAGCGCCCTCAGAACGTAGCTATCGACGATCTCCTGCCCTTCAACTTCCTCAAGGCCGCCGCAGCCTGACCGACGCGTCCGTCTGAAAGCGATCAGTTGCAAGGGCCGTCAACGTGCGGGGAAATGAGCGCTTACGGTGAAGCTCTTCAGATGGCGCTCGGGATGCTCCTGCCGCCGATCGCGCGAGGCATAGTAGAGCGCTGCCGGCGGCGATGTTCCGCCGAACGGCCGGTCATCCCTGACATAGGTCCAGATACGACCCGTATCGGTCTTGCCGCGGGCAAGGATCGGCACGGTGGTATCGTCGCCATGCAGCCGCTCGGCGGCCAGCACATGCGCCTCGATCAGCCGATGCACCGGCTTCAGCGCCGCGGCGCAGGCTCCGACCTGGTCGGCCAGCGTCGACAGGCTGAGGTCGATGCCCTCGCGGGCATAGCGCTCGCTCTGCCGGTTCAGCGGCTGATGCTGACCGAACTTCTCGAACAGGATCATCGCCAAGAGGTTCGGCCCGGCAAAGCCGCGCGGCGTCACATGGAAGGGTGCCGGCGGCTGGGTGATCTTCTCGCATTCGCGGCAGGTAAACTTCTCGCGCACGGTCTGGATCACCTTCCACTGACGCGGGATCACCTCCAGCGTCTCGGTGACGTCTTCACCCAGCTTCGCCAGTTTGGCCGATCCGCAGCACGGGCAGTTTGCCGGGGCGGCGATGACGACGCGTTGGCGCGGCAGATGCTCTGGAAAAGGCTTGCGCGATGGACGCTTGCGCTCGAAGGCCCTGACCGTGGCGGAACGTGCCGCCATCTCCGCCGCCAGTTCGTCTTGGCTGGCGTCGGCCTCCAGCTCCTCGAGCTGCAACTCCATCTGTTCGAGAAGCCTGGCCTTGCGCTCCGAGCGGCTGCCATGGATGTCGCGCTTCAGCTTCTCGATCTCCAGCCGGAGCCGGGCAATCAGTGCATCCGAGTGCGAGTTCACCGCCTGGGCGCGGGCGGCAACGGCTTCCGCTTCACGACGTGCCGCGCGCTCCGCGAGGATCATCGCATGCGCGCTGGCAAGGTCGTCGGGAAGCTGATCGGCCGCATCGGTCATGGCGGGATGGAATCATATTCGCTCCCGCCGTGCCAGCGGTTTTGCTCATCCTGCCGACGTCGGACGCCAGGTTTTTTGCGGCATTCGCCAGTCGATGCCTTCGAGCAAATAGCCGAGCTGGGCGGGCGTGATCACCACCGTGCCGTCGGCCGCCGACGGCCAGATAAAACGGCCGCGCTCGAGCTTCTTCGTGAACAGGCAGGCACCCTGGCCATCGTGCCAAATCACCTTGATCAAGCCGCCGCTCCGGCCCCGGAAGACGAACAGATGGCCGCTCATCGGATCGCGCTTCAAGGTCTCCTGCACCATCAGCGACAGGCCGGGAAAGCCTCTCCGCATGTCGGTATAGCCGGTAGCAAGCCAGACCTTCACACCGCTCAGGACCGGGATCATCGCCGCTCCAGCACATCAAGGATCCGACCGAGCGCATCAGTGTCGATGTCACTCTCGACCCGCAGGCGACGGCCGCCGCCAAGCTCGATGATGACCATGCTTGCCTTCTTGCGCGGCCGGGAGACCGGCGGCGGCTCGGCCGGGGTCGCTGGCGCTGGCAGCGCTTCGACGACCTCCACCGGAACGAGTTGCGGGACAGACGGCGCGGAGATCTGGCAGAGCTCCTTGCGCCAGCGGAAGAGCTGGCTCACATGGATGCCGGCCGAGTGAGCAATCTCCGAAACACTTGCGCCTGACTCAAGCGTCGCCGCGACCAGCCGCTCCTTCTCCTCCCGGGACCAGCGCCGACGCCGCTCGACCGACGTGATCACCTCAATCTGATGCTTCGTCATAGGACTAGTCCTAGATGGGGTATTCGGCTTGCGCTGCATCTGTGGTGGGGTGAAGAGAGGTGCTGCGCTTCGAGCTGATGATAAAACGTGGTCTGCGAGAACAGCCACAAGCATCAGGAAAGGAAGCGCAGCATGAGACACTATGCTGGATTGGACGTGTCGGTAAAAGAGACCTCGATCTGCATTGTCGATGAGACGGGCAAGATCTGCCGGGAATTGAAGGTCACCAGCCATCCGGAGGATTTGGCGCGGGCGCTGATGGACCCGGTCTGGCAACTGGCCCGTGTCGGCCTTGAAGCGGGACCGTTGTCGCAATGGCTGTTCGATGGACTTTGGCGTGCCGGCCTACCAGCGATCTGCATCGAGACCCGGCACGCCAAGGCTTTCCTGAAGGCGCAGGTGAACAAGTCCGACCGGAACGATGCCCGTGGCATTGCCCAGATGGTCCGGGTCGGACTTTATCGCCCGGTGCATGTGAAGACTCTTGAGAGTCAGAACCGCAGGGCGTTGCTTTCGGCCCGCAAGCTCTTGCAGACCAAGGCGATTGCCATTGAGAATGATATCCGTGGCCTGCTGCGCAACTTCGGCCTCAAGGTCGGCGCTGTCGGTGCAATCAAGTTCGAGGACCGCATCCGTGAGCTCGTCGAGCGCATGCCGGAGTTAGAGGAAATCATTGCCTGTCTGCTGGCGGCACGGCGAAAGCTGCGTCAGGAGTTCACGAGATTGAGTGGCAAACTGCTGTCGATCGTGCGCGACGATGCAGTTTGCCGGCGGCTGATGACGATCCCCGGCGTCGGCGCGGTGACGGCGCTAGCCTTCAAGAGCACCATCGACATCCCCGCGAGGTTCAAAAACTCCAAGGCGGTGGGCCCGGCCCTCGGGCTGACGCCGGTGCTCAACCAATCGGGCGAAAGCTGTCGCATCGGCCATATCTCGCTGGCCGGCGACGCGATGCTGCGGACTTTGCTCTATGAAGCAGCCCAGGTGCTTTTGACGCGCGTGAAGAAATGGTCGTGGCTGAAGGCCTGGGCGATGAATGTCGCCAGGAGACGTGGTCTCAAACGAGCAGTCGTCGCGCTTGGCCGCCGGCTGGCGGTGATCATGCATCGCATGTGGAGTGATGAAACCGAGTTTTGCTGGAGCAGAAAAGACGATCTTGGCCCGGCTCAACGCTGCGCTGTTTGAAGGCTCCGCCCCGAGCCTGACGTCGTCGAGGACCGAACAAGAGGAGGTGACGATATTCCGCCCCCGGCGGTATGGATGTCCTTCGCGGGACGATGGATGAGGTGAGTTCGTTGCAAGCACTGTGCCGGTCGCATCAGTTGCGGTCAGGACGTCTCCTAGATTGGACCGCTTCATTCTTCCGATCCCATGGTGGGAGGGCCAAGGTGCCGATCCCGAAGAGAAGCAAGACCCCGCGAAGAGCATCCAAATTAGCGCCGGCCGGAACGCAAAGCTCGCAAGCGCTTGACCGCAACCGCCGAATAGAGAAGTGCTTGCACTAGGACTTGCAGTCTTCAGCCTACGTCGGCAAGGCGGCCGTCACCGGAGGTATACATTACGCTTGAGCGTTCTTGTTTTCAGTTCGAAATTGAAGATGCGCTGAAGTACTTCAACACCGTTCGGCGTCAAAGACGATGTTCCGGTTGATACATTATGCGACTTTCAAAGCACAAAGCAGGAACATCACGATGGACTGAAGCCCGGTTGACTAGCTTGAACAGTACATCGGACCGATGTCCTGTTCTAATCCCACAAATGTCGAAGGTATCTTTCTGGAAGGACGTGGGTAGAGACGACTGTTCCAGTCAATCAAATCGTCCTATTAAGTCGTGGCCAGATTTGGGTTCTCCGAGAGTTGACGTGCAACTCTAGGTGGGCTTGAAATTGATACACCGGCGGATAACGGCGACGCCAAATGGCAAAGCTGGCACGATCAGAAAAATTCTGACGATGTGGCACGCGGCTACAAACGGAACATCGCGTGCAAGAAACTTAGCCGTTAGCGACAGTTCCGTGATCCCCCCGGGTGCCGCACCGAGCACCATGTCCTCCCAAGGTACGTTGATAAAATGGCCAAGGGCCACACCAAAGCCTGTGGTCAGGACAAGACACAATAGGGTCGAAACCATTACCGAACCCACCAAGCGGCCTGCGTTCGCAAACAAAGCCGGCTTAAAGCAGGATCCCAACCAGGTACCGAGAACAATTTGGGCGGCAGCCAACACCACGGGCGGAAAAGGTGCCGGTGGAACGCCAGATGCACTCATCACGGCAGCCGCGGCCAAAGGTCCAAGGAAGTTCGGGTTTGAAATGCCCAAAATCCGGAAGGCTGTCGCGCTGACCACGCCTGCAATGATCAGTGTAAGCATTCCCATCGGGTCGTGCAACGCTGACTGTACCGTGAGACTTCGCTCCGGCCAGCCGTCGACCGCATAGAGTGCGATCGGAATGAGAATGACGACGCTTGCTATCCGCAAGATCTGAGAGAAGACGATAGGTCCAGTCTGCAGACCATATTTCTGGGCCAGGACCGCTGCTTCAACCGGGCTGGCCGGTATGGTCGAAAGAAATGATGTAACCAGCGGCATTCCCGACATGCGGCTAAGAATTATCGAGACCGCAAGAGAGGCGAAAGCCGTCACCGCAGCCAGGCCGACCAGCAAAGGCGCAAGCGATATCAGTTGTTCGAAGGCAGTAGGCGAAAAGGCCAGCCCGACTTGAATAGCCACGATCAATTGACCCACCGGCCGCGTACGCGCAGGAATAGTCAACCGGGCAAACTGCGTGAGGTAGAGGAGCGCAGTAAAGATCAATGCTCCAATCATCCAAGGCAACGGTGCCCCGATGCGAGCCATAAGCCATCCACCGAGGGCGGCGACCAGATAGACAGCCGCAAGTCTCGTGCCATCCTGGATGCAAGATTTCATGTCGTTCATTCACCGTGAGCGTAGAGGCAGTTGGCGTGCAAGTTTCCGTGCAACTGGCCGATTGTCGGCTGGCGTGGAATGCAAATGAATTTCTGGCTGGAAGAGAGCACTCACGGCTCGGCTCCGAAGCGAACGATTCGCTTGCTTCGGAGCGCCGGTGAGATGCTATTCAAAGAGCTCCTTATAGATCGCTGTCCAGTGATCCTTTTTTTCGATGTATTCGTCAAAGCCGATGACATTGGCTTTAAACCCCCCGGTTTCGGGGCGAAGCTCAGGAGACTCCGCGTCAACCGCCGGGTTCGCAGGGATGTAGCCCGCATTCACCAGAATTGTTTGGCCTCCTTCGGAAAGAATGAAGTCGATCAACAGTTTGGCCGCGTTGGGGTGGGGAGCACCCTTCACTAGACCAATGGTGTTCATGTTACCCACGTTGGTGGGAAGATAGACGATCTCAATCGGCGCGCCTTTCGCCTTGGACAGTGCGGCATGGTAGTTATGGACCTGCAGCACCAAGGGATACTGTCCAGCAATCGCCTGATCGAGGACAACGCGCTGGTTCGAGGGGATGTTTGCAATCTCCTGCTGGGCCAGCTTTTCGAGATAGGCCCGCCCCTGCTCCTCGCCCATCGTGTTCAGAATATTGCCGATGAAGCCTATCGGACCATTCACCCCGGGACTACTGGTCCAGCCGATGCGGCCCTTCCACTTGGGGCCAAGCAGATCCTCGAACGTCTTGGGTGCCTCTTCCGCGGCGACTAGTTCGGTGTTGATGGCGGCGCTAGGATATTGCAGGAACTGTGCGTACCAGCGGCCTTCCGGATCCTTGTGTTCCGGTTTAAAATTCGCCGCCGCCGGCGCGTTGAAGCCTTCCGTTAGACCGGCATCACGCAGGGTAACAAATGCCGTTGACCCGTCCCAAAGGTCACCAACCATCGTTCCCGCTGCGCCTTCGTTGACCAGACGCGACACGACATCGTTCATGTTTCCGGATACAAAATTCACTTTGATGCCATACTCGGCTTCAAAGGCCTCGGCGATAGGGCGAACAACCTGATCGACGACAAGCGTGGTATACCACACGACCTCCCCTTCAGTTTTCGCGGCGTCGATCAACGTCCGGTCCTGAGCCATCGCCGGCACAGTAGCCGTCGCAAATAGTGATGCGACACAGATCGCGTTAAGCAGCTTCACTTTATCCTCCTCCTGTGTATGTGGATCACGCCTCAGCGTTCTCGTTATTGGAACAATCGCTCGTAGATTGCCTTCCACTCTTTCTGCCTTGCTTCATACTCCTCCAGTGAAACGGCCACGGCATTGAAATCACCGGTTGACGGAGCCAGCGAAGGCACGCTCGGCGGTATGTTGGGATTGGCGGGAATGTAGCCACCCTTCGCGAAGATCGACTGGGCTTCGTTGGACAATATGAATTCCAGGAACAGCCGGGCCGCATTTGGGTGCGGAGAGCCTTTCAGCATTCCTACGCGACTGATCAGGGTGATCGCAGGATCGAGTTTGAGGAAAGTGATCGGTGCACCCTTCGCCTGTCGCGCGTGGACATGGTGGGTCCCGGCAACCAGAGTGATCTTGTATTGGCCCGCCACCACCTGGTCCAGCAGTCCGGTCTGGCGCTCAGCCGAGTTGGCGACGTCTTGTGTAGAGAGCGCCTCGAGATAAGCCAGCGCGTTGTCTTCGCCCATGGCTTTCACGAGACCACCGATCATACCTGGAGGGCTGATGATACCCCCGCCGGTACTCCAGGCCATCTGTCCCTTGAATTCGGGACGAAGAAGATCCTGATATGACTTAGGCAGAGCATCGGTGCCGACCAGTTCTGTATTCGCTGCGGCACCGTAATATTGCAGTGTCATCGCCACCCATCGTCCACTCGGGTCTTTCAGTTCGGCGGGCAGCGACGCCGCAGAAGAAGGAAGATAGCTCCCAGCCAGATCGGCCGCGGCAATGGTCGTGTACGCGGTCGAGCCATCCCATAGGTCGCTTTGCAGCACGCCCGCCTTGGCCTCGTTGACTATCTTCGATACATTGTCGGCGGTGCTGCCGGTCGCATATTCGACGGCTACGCCGTATTTCTCCTTGAACAGCGCGGCCAGAGGTGTGAGAACGGTGAGGCCGTCGGCAACGGTCGTATACCATACGATCTTACCTTCTTCTCTCGCCGCCCTTACCAGATCATCGGTCACCTGGGCCGATGCCGGAACACCGCCGAGCGCAACGCAGAGTGCTGCCAGCATGAGCCTTTGCATGTCTTTCCTCCCTTTCGTATCTCACAGACTCATCGCCTGCGCCCCGGATCGCCACGGACCGTCAATCAGTCGGATGTAGGAAACGTCGAAGGGCGCCTGGCCCGGAACGGGCTGTCAGCCTCATGGTCAAGGAAGAGGTGTCGCGTCTTGAAGCGCCAGCCTTGTGCCGTCTTGACCAGCGTATCGCGGTAGAACCCGGTTTTCATTGTGTAGCCATTACCCGGTTCGTCATAGGTCGACGCGTCGTAGGGGGCGTGCCGCCCC
This sequence comes from Sinorhizobium mexicanum, assembly GCF_013488225.1. Classification (NCBI taxonomy): domain Bacteria; kingdom Pseudomonadati; phylum Pseudomonadota; class Alphaproteobacteria; order Hyphomicrobiales; family Rhizobiaceae; genus Sinorhizobium; species Sinorhizobium mexicanum. The sequence continues at coordinate 1,311,363 of NZ_CP041241.1, forward strand.
AGGACGAGGACGTGGCATTGACCGATCGCGCCATCATCGGAAGCTTCAATGATGATGTTGGATGTCAGGTGCCTGTGACCCCGATTACCGATCTCGTTGGTTCGGGCGATCAAACCGTTGACATGTTCCGGCTGATGGCCGGAAAGGTACGTCGCGAAGGTGCCATCCTCGGCAAATGTGGACCCGCGCAGCACACCATCGCCCGTATCGAGGGCAAAGGAATATCGACCATAGAGGTTGAGAATCTCCATGTGGTCGTCAGCAGTCAGTTTGGACACTTCATTGATCCTTGGTGTGATGTTTCAATGCGAGGTGGGTTTAGCTGCTGCCGCAAAGGGCAACTCCGTCAGACCCATCCAGAACACCGACCGTTGCCCCGAATGCGGCGCGTAGGCGTTGGTCAAGTCGATGCTGTCGAAAGGCAGAGGGTGGGTACGGCAGGGCACGGGCGTACCATCCTCGCCAAGATGGAAAGTGGCGACGCTGGGTGGCACGATGTCTCCACCGGGTATCCGGCGCGGCTTCATATTTGCAACGACCATCCATTGACCCGAAGGATCTATGGCAAAGGTCCGGGCATGGATGCCTCCCGTCGGCACATGACCCGTGAGGCTTGGCAATCCGTCGCCATCTAGCCGGAAAACCGCGATGGAGTTCTCACCCCCGTGAAAAACGCCTTCGGCATCGGTCCCGTCGGCGCGATTGATCGCATAAACGAAGCTGCCCCGCGGATGGACCTTTACCGATCCGGCAATCTGGCGCGGATCTGCGGCTTCTGGACGCTCCAGCGTTGATAGATCGACGATGGCAGAAGGCGTTATGCGGCCATCTGACAGCGGAAAGGCGATGAGCCGGTTTTCGGTTTCCAAGCCGACATAGGCCACAGGCAATGTGGGGTGAAAGTCCAGGTTTCGTGCGCCGAATGATCTCCCGCCGTTTGGAGCAATAAACCCTGCCGGTTCCATCCGGCCGGCCACCTGCCGGAACAGGCATAAGGCGCCGGGCGCCGGTCCGCGCGGACCGCTATTCGGATAACCACGTGCAACAACCACGACATGCTCTCCGCCCGGAACCACGCGAACCTGATGGGGAAACGTTCCCAGTGTGCCTTCAACCGGCTGTGCCACGCCAGCTTGGGCGACACCCTGCTGATCAATCGGCGAGAGTGACAGCCCCGTCGGTTCGTTGGAAATCGAAATGATGTTGCTCGCATCGCCGTCGAGGCAGATCGCAACGGAACGAGCGGGCAGCGGTTGCGGCTTGGCTACGTGGGATAGCCGGCCATCCTCCGGGGCAATACGAAGCGTTGAAAGGGCATGATCGCAGCCTGCCCTACGCGGCCCACCGTCGGAGCTTGCCACATAAAGATGTCGGCCATCCGGGTGATACCAGCCGTACTGCGCCTTCTGAGGCAGCTTGACTTTTGCCACGGCGGTGAGGGATCCGGTAGCCTTGTCCAGCAGATAGCTGTGAAGAATTGCGCCTTCAGACGCATGAATTGCGATACGGTTTTCGGCCATCTCGACTCACGTCTTGAGAGATTGCAGTAGGCATCGTCGCCGAACTGGCGACCGCGGGCGATCTGATCAGTCGGGCACTGCAAGCGTGCTTTCGACAGCGAAGCTCAGGTTCACCGTCGATCCGATGTCGAACATCAGTTCAGGGCCGGTATTCACGATCAGCGGCGTCAAGCCCACTTTGACGACATAGCGGTTCAGGTTTCCCAGGAAGCCATTCGATTCCACCACCCCCTGCACTCGGTTTAGATCGGTCGCCTCAGTGCCCGTGTCACCCATTGAGATCGACTCGGGTCGGACCGAAACGGAAATCTCCGTGTCCCGTGCCTCGGCTCGGGGGAAGATACAGCGCACGACGTCGCCCTGCTCCAGCCGCACCGCCGCAATGCCATTGTCCTCCGCGGGCTCCAGGAGCTTGCCGCGGATGAGGTTGGTAGAACCAACGAACCCGGCAACAAAGCGGCTGCTCGGACGGAAGTAGATTTCCCGGGGCGACCCGAACTGCACGACACGGCCCTGGTTTATGACGGCGATCAGGTCGGACATGTCAAGGGCTTCCGACTGGTCGTGTGTCACGTAGATCGTAGTGACGCCGATCTGCTGCTGCAGCCGTTTCAGTTCTGCACGCATTTCTTCCCGGAGCGCCGCGTCGAGGTTTGACAGTGGTTCATCGAGCAGGAGTAGCTTCGGCCTGGCGACGATAGCTCGGGCAAGCGCCACACGCTGCTGCTGCCCACCGGAAAGCCGGGTCGCAGCACGCTGTGCGAAGCCCCCGAGGCCGACGATTTCCAGCGCCTCACCGACCATCTTCTGGATTTCGAACGCAGCATATTTGCGCGACTTCGAGACGCGCAGCGGGAAAGCCACGTTCTCGAACACGCTCATGTGCGGCCAGATCGCATAGCTCTGGAACACCATGCCGAAATTGCGACGGTTGAGGGCGACGTTGATCTTGCGCGCGCCGTCAAAGTAAACATCCTCTCCGTGAGAGATCACCCCCTCGTTCGGCTGCTCAAGCCCGGCAATACAGCGAAGTGTCGTCGTCTTGCCGCAGCCCGAGGGGCCGAGCAGGGTGAAGAAGGTTCCAGGTGCGAGCGAGAAATTCGCATCCCGGATACCTCCGGACAGGCCATCTGCCGAGAAGTAGACTTTTGAGAGGTCTCGCACCTCGAAGTTCTGTGACGTGTCAGCCATGGAGGAGGCTCCCTTCTGAGGCGGCATACTGCGCGGTGCGGGCGCAAAATCTGAGTGTTTGATGGTGTTCATGGTGTCTCCTCAGTGGCCGAACGTGTCCGCAGCCCCGCGATTGGCGAGCTTCTTGAACACAATTGCGACGATCGTCAGGGCGAGTGCCCACAGCAAACCCAGTGCCGCCACTTCTCCTGCCTGGCCGTTCGTCCAAAGATTGAACATGGCCACCGGAATGGTCTGAGAGTTTGGACCCGCCAGCAGCAGTGGCAGTGACATTTCCTTGGCGCAAAGCAGGAAGATAAAGATCCAGCCGGAGGTCAGCGCCGGCAGAAGAAGCGGAAAAACGATCTTTCGCAGCGTTTCAAAGGTGTTGGCGCCTGCCGCGCCGGCAGCCTGTTCCAGTTCCGGATGAATCTGCAGCACGCCCGTGAAGGAATAGCGCATCCCATACGGTATATAGCGGATCAAAAACGCCAGGCCGATGAGCCAGAGGGTGCCATAGATCGGAACTGGCGAACGAAGCCCGATTTGCAGCATCGCAACGCCAAGTACGAGTCCCGGAAAAACCAGAGGAATGGTCATCAGCTGGTCGATGATTTGTCCGCCAGCTTTGCGTCGTGCGGCCAGCCAACCGGCGGCGAGGCTGAAGGTCATCGCAACCGTTGCCGTGCCTGCGGCAACCAGGAGCGTGTTGACGACAAGCTTGGAATAGTACGCCGAGTTCACGATGTGAGCGAAATTGTCCATCGTCAGGCGCGACATTCCTGAAATGCGGATCGGCTGGGGGAAAGGTGACAGAGCGACCCAAAGAATTCCGACCAATGGCAGGACCAGGACGATAAGAAAGACTGCGATATTCATCAGAGCGCCGGCCCAGCGGTAGCGGCCCAGCTGGAATGGACGGGGGCGGTAGCCCTTGCCCGTGATGCTCGCATATTTTTCGGCATTGCGGGAAATGCGCGAGTAGCAAACCAGGAGAACCGAGAGAGCCAACAGGAGAATGACCGAGAAAGCGCTCGCATAGCCCGTCTGCGGCGGCAGATCGTGCATCGAACGATAGATTTCGGTCGTCAGAACATCGACCTTCCCTGGCATGCCGACCAAGGCGGGAACTTCGAATGCCTCGAGCGTGCGGATGAAGATGAACATCGCAAGCGCCAAGACCGCAGGCATTGCAAGCTTGAGTGAGATCCGCCAGACGGTTGTCGGCACGCTCGCGCCACTCATGCGGGCCGCCTCCTCCATCTCGGCATTCGCAGCGCGGAATGTCGCCGACATCAGCAGAAACACCATTGGGAGCCAGATGATCGACTCGATCAGTACCATTCCCGTCATGGAGTTGACGTTGATGAGATTGCCCCGCATGCCGGTCAGATTGCGATAGGCTTCGTTGAAAGGACCGGACCGGCCGAACAGGAACAGCCAGGCGGAAACCTTCAGGATGCCGGGCGTGCCGAGCGCGACGATCGAGGTCAGGTAGATAAGGAACTTGCACGGAGCATCGGTACGCTCCACAACCCACGCCACAAGCGAGCCGACGATCAATGCCAGCGCGGTCGACAGGATGCCGAAGATGACCGAGTTGGTGACCACCTCAAACAGGCGCGGATTGGTAACGAGCCTGTGGTAATACTCTAAAGTAAAGTCACCCAGGCTGAGATCCGGTCGGACTTCCAGCACGCTCGTCTGGATCAGCATGTAGAGCGGCGGAAAGACAAGCGCCGTCAGGATCACAATCAGGATGATGCTGAGCGGTGAGGCCTTGAACATCCGGCCAAAGCTGCCAAACGCGATGGACGACTGGCCGCTGAACGAGGTTGTGGCCGCAGGCAGATTACCGTTCGTGGTCACGGTGATTTTCCTTATCAAACTCAACCGGCTGAACCAGAACGCGTTGCGCTCTGGTCCGTTGCCAATCGACTACTGGAACTGGCTCTCGAAAACCGAGACCCAGTGATCCTTCTTCTCGGTGAAATCTTCGAGGTCGAGCATGGCGCCTTTGAAGTTTCCGGTCGCAGGAGCAAGCGCCGGGTTTGCGGGCGCCACCGCGGGGTTCGACGGGATGTACCCCGCGTCGCGGTAAACATTCTGACCGTCTTCTGACAACACAAAGTCAAGAAACAGGCGCGCAGCATTCGGATTGGGGCCGCCCTTGACGACACCGATCCGGCTTGTCACGCCTACGGCAGGGTCAAGACGCAGAAACTCGATCGGCGCGCCTTTCTCCTTGCTGCTTTCGACTGCGATGTTCTGGGCCATCATCGCGATTTCATATTCACCTGCGATGGCCTGGTCGAGAACGACGCGATTGCCGCTCGGGACATTGGCGACCTTCTGGGCCGAAAGCTGCTCCATGAAGGCCTTCGCCTGCTCATCTCCCAAGGCGTTTGCAAGAACGACCATGAGCCCAACCGGGCTTGTCATGCCCGTTTCGGCGGGCCAGGCCATCTTGCCATTCCACCGCGGATTGAGAAGGTCTTGGTAGGTCTTCGGCCAGTCACTTTTCGGAACGAGCTCGGTATTAATTGCCGGTCCATAGTATTGCACCGACTGCGCGTACCATTTGCCATCCGCAGCGCGAAGCTCCGCTGGGAACGACGCCGCAGAAGGCGACTTGTAGGCATCCGTAAGGCCCGCGGCATCAAGCGTTGGGAACGTGCTAGATCCATCCCAGACATCGCCACCAACTTGACCGACCTGGGCCTCATTGATTAGACGCGCGGCAAGATCGGTCGCCCCGGCGGTGACATATTCGACAGGAATGCCGTACCTGGCTTCGAATGCAGCCGCCATGGGCCGGACAACCGCGTCGACATTGACGCTGGAATACCAGATAACCTTGCCTTCTTTCTTGGCCGCTTCGACCAATGCAGCGCCGTCTGCCGATGCCGCACCGGCAAAGCAAGTCATCGCAAGCAGTGATATCAACACGCTGCGTCTTTTCAACATTTCTTCTCCTCCCTTCATTCGTGCATCAGATAACGAGCATCGATGCGCTTGATTGGCCAGAGACCGCCTACACAACTTTTCGCCGCGTCAATCGGCGGCGCCTCACAGGCCACAATATCTGGCACCGGCAGGCTGGAGCTGCGTTGTTTGCGGACGCCGGGCTCCTCTCCCAAGCGCGTGTTTGTCCCGCGTGCTCCGGGAGCTGCGTAATTCAGCGGGTCGATGACCAAGAATGACCGTAGCCAAAGTCCGGCCATCTGTATAATATGAAGTTTGCAACGCCCCAATCTATTTTACAGAACGAGGTGCCATGGATACGCGACAGCTTCGCTACTTCGTCAAGGTCTACGAGGAACGCCACCTGTCGCGGGCTGCCGATCTTTGTAACATCTCCCAGTCAGCAGTTAGCCTGCAGATCACGAAGCTTGAGGAGGAGTTTGGCACCAAGCTGTTCATCCGCGAGACCTGGGGCATGCAGCCTACGGCTTCGGGAGAACTGCTATACAGGCACGCCGTGCCACTATTGCGCAACCTTGCGGTCGCGACGGAGGCGATGCACCAGCGGCAAGGTGAAATGGCCGGCGACTACTCGATAGGACTTGCCTATTCCGTGGTGAAGGTAATCGGCGCAGATCTTATGCGGACGACACTCGAGAACCATCCGCGACTGCGCCTATCGCTAACCGAAAGCGTTCCAAGCAGCACCCTTCTCCACATGATGCAGACTGAGCTCGACATTGCGATGACGTTCAATCCGCCCGCACTCGGTGAACTGACACGCACACCACTCGTCGAAGAGCCCCTGGTCTGTGTCGGCCTGCCGTCCTTCATTGGTGACACCGATCAGCCGATCTCGCTGGACGAGGTGTTGCGTTTGCCCCTCGTAATGTATCGACAGTTCTCGGCACCATCCGTCGAGGCGTCAGTGCTGCGAGAGATTAACGCTCGCGCTCGGGTCCGGATAAACAGCTTCCAGGCGATCGGCCAAGCGCTTTCTGTCGGCCATGGCTGCTTTATCGGCAGTAAGTTGTACACGCAGGAACTCGTGGAAAGCGGGATCGTCGCCATGCGGCCGATTGCCGACGCGCAATTCAAGCGCACGCTTTGCCTTGTAGAGTTGGCCGAGCGACCAGAGACCTTCGTAACGGAGATGATGCGTAAGCTTCTCGTGCAACTCGTCCGTAAAGCTGTCGAAGATGGACGCTGGGAAGCCGATCTCATCGCCGATGCGACCGCGCACTGAAGTGGCTTTCGTTTCAAGCGTATCGCTGACGTCAATGCGTTCTGTTTTTTAGATCGCGTGATACAGAAACTCTCATTATACTTATGCAAAGCCCGCCGCTACCTTCTTCCAAGGTAACTCGAAGTCCTTTGGAAAAGGCGGGATGCACGACGGGTAAGGACACGGGCCGGTTGAGCGCTTCGCTCGATGTGTGCTGGTTCGTGTCAGTATGCCATCGGTAGGCGTGAAACAGCCACCCGCCCGATCTGGCCGCAGCCAGGTTGCACGTAATCCTCCGGACTTTGAAACCATGGGTATGCAGCACGCGATACCGCGGGCTGCCCGTCGTGCGCACTTTGCCGCGACGGACGATCAGCAACGCGAAAGGATCGACTGGTGGCTAGATGGGATATGGCGCGCAGGCTGCGTAATGGTGAAATGATACTTTGTGGTGGGGTATGGGATTCTCTTTCCGCCATCATCGAAGAGCGTGCAGGTCTCGATGCGGTCAAGCTCGGTTCATCCCAACTGGCGGCTTCGCTCGGTTTGCCCGACATCGGCCTGCTGTCTGCCGCGGAAACCCGAGATCGCATATTCAACATCTGCGATCACATCGACATCCCGTTGATGGTGGATTTCGAATCGGGTTACGGCAGCGAGTACGACATCGCATCGGCGGTGCACTGGGCGCACGAGTTCGAGCGCGCAGGTGCGGCGGCTATCCACATCGATGACTACGGCGATGATAAATGCCCCTGGCTGCCGCCCTATCTTCCACAGCTGATGTCGGCCGAGAGCATTGCAGACAAGATCAAGGCAATCTGCGACCGCCGCGATAACGATGACTTCCTCATTATGGTTCGTTGTGGCGCTACCTCGTCCATCGCCTTCCCCGACAAGGAGGCGGCGTTCGAGGAAAGCATGCGGCGCTTCCACATGTGGAAAGAGGCCGGCGCCGACATCATCTGGCCCCGCGTTTACAACGATGACCATCTGGCACGCGTGCGCCGCGAATTCAGCTGCCCGCTGTCTCAGTCGATTGCGGGTGAGCGGGCGCAGGGCCGCGTGGGGTCAGGAGGGCGCAAGGAGAAGGTCCGCACTGCTCAAGACTATTTTGAGCTCGGCTATCACTTGCTGACGGTCGGCGCGACGTTCCAGACCGTCATGATGAAAGCCATCGAAGTGGCTGCGCGCAAGTTCCGTGAGACCGGGGATTGCAACAGCTTTGAAGACATGTCGATGCCCTTCAACGAATGGATCGAGCTTGTCGACTTTAGCGAATGGTATGCACTGAACGGCCATTCCGCTATGGCGGCGGAGTAATCGGCATGAGCGAAGCTCCTGTCATCTGCAGCTTTGACGATTTCAGGATCGGCCAGACGTTTGCCGGCGGTTCGCGCCGGGTAACGGAGGAAGATATCGCCCGGTTTTCCGATCTTGGCGGTGATTTCCACCCCTTGCACCGAGACGACAGCGCCGCCCAAGCACAGGGATATGCGTCGAAGCTCGCGCATGGTCCCCTCGGACTGTCGGCGTTCTTCGGATGGTTCTTTGATTTGTCGCTTGCGCGGGCAGACATCGTCGGTCTTCTGAATACCGACTGGCACTATGTCGGACCGATCTACGCGGGCGATACGCTCAGCTTCCGCATGATCATCACGGGCTGCCGCCGTACGTCGACGGGTGACCGGGGCATCGTGACGCGCAGCGTCGAGGTCCTGAACCAGTCCGGCACCGTGGTCCAGAAGGGCAACAGCGCGCTGATGTATCGCAGTGAACCCGGTCGTCGCAGGCTGGGCCAGGAGCTTTTCACCAGCGAATGGGCCAAAGCCTTGGCTGAACGGCTGAACGCAAATGCAGCTTTCGTTTCGGCTATGGCCACTTGGGACGGCGCTTTCGGACTTGGCAATAACAGGGATGAGGTCGCCTTTCGCATTTATCGCGGCAGAATCATCGAGGCGGGCACGCGGCCGCCGAGGGGAACAGACTTTGCCGTGCACGCCGACGGCGCGACCTGGAGCCGTCTGATGACCGGGGCTGACGGCCTGTTCATGATCGAGGCCATGCAAGGCGCGTTCTCAGTACGTGGTAACGCCTACGAATACCTGCGCTTCACCAAGGCACTGAGCCTCGTCGTGAGTGCGATGCGCGACTTCGCACAAGAAGGAGCGGAGTTGTGATTTCTGCCGATTACATTCGGATTGACGGCGCAGATGCCTATGTCGAACGGTGGGGCTCCGGTCGCCCGGTTCTGTGCATCCACACCGCCGGCCAAAGCGGGGTTCAGTGGCGCTACGCTGCCCCGGAGCTCGCGCGGCTGGGATATATGGCCATTGTACCCGACCTGCCCGGACACGGCAGATCAGACCCTGCCCAGGGAGGGCCGGTGACGGACCTCTGCCGCTATACGGCTTTCTGCGCGGCGCTGATCGATGCGCTTGGGCTGGAACGACCGTTCGTGACCGGTTGCTCAATTGGCGGCAAGATCACTCTCGATCTGGCGATCAATCACGGCCATCGTCTGTCGGCTGCCGTCGCGATGGCGGCGGATGCCGGGCTTGCGCCCCAACGAGGCGCCGCCATGGCGGCTGGCCTGCGGCGCGAATTGGAAGACAGCGCCGCGCCCAGTCGATCAGAACGGACGTACCTGGGCACTCATGCCGTGGTCGGGCAGGCGGTACCGCGCGAGCGGGCGGAAATGATTGCCCTGATGCACCGGCGCGAAGATCCGCTCGTTTCGATTTCCGACCTGATCGGTTGGGCCGGTTTTGACCGCTGGTCACGGCTCGATGCAGTGGCCTGCCCTATTCATCTCGCGGTCGGTGCCGACGATCTCTGGGTGGATTCCGCAGCGGTACGGCGAACGGTTGAGCGTATTCCGGGTGGCCGCTTCACTCTGCTGAACGGCATCGGCCACTACCCTATGGAGGAAGTGCCCGACATCGCCGTACGCCTCGACGCCTGGTTTACTGAAATGACAGAGGACAGAGCGATATGAGTATCGATGCTTCAACCCCACTGGATTTCCTGATCCAGCGAGCGACGGAAGCGGCCGAGCGTACGGCCATTATCGACGCTGGCGGCGACGAGCCAATCTTCGTATCGCGCGGCGAATTGCTCGGCCGCGCCGTCGGGCTCGCCGAAGAACTGCGCGAGTCCGGCGTGAGCGAGGGCGACTGCCTTGCCGTCTGGCTTCCCAACTGGACGGACAGCCTGGTCTGGCAGTTCGCGGCGATCGCGCTTGGCGCACATGTGGTGGGTATCAACACGCGCTACAATGTGGATGAGATCGCCCATGTCTTGGAAAAAGCCCGGCCGAAAGCAGTTGCCGTTGCGCATGGCTTTCACAAGCTCGACCTTCGCGACCGGCTTCACGCAGCCTTCGCCCAGGCGGCATGCCCGGCATTTAGGGTCGCCGTGCTGACAGGCCCGGGCAAGGCCCCGGCGGATGTCCACATCCTGGCAAGCTATGACGTTGGCGCCGGCGCCTTCGTTCCATCGCGCCAGTCCGGGACGGTTCCGACCGCGACCGATCCGGAGGCGCTTGCAGTTGCCTTCACCACCTCCGGCTCCACCGGCAAACCCAAACTCGCAGCCCATAACGCCGGCGCGGTGGCCGCGCAAATGCTTGCTGTCGCCACTTTCGACGATTGGCGCGAGACGGACGTCATCCTGTGCGCCCTCCCTCTCACCGGCGTTTTCTCGTTCATACCGGCCATGACGAGCATTGGCGTCGGTGGTCTTTGCCTTCTCGAACCGGTTTTCGACGCTGATCGGATCGTTGCGCATATGGCAAGCTTTGGCGTCACGCACGTAATCGGGGCCGATGACATCATCGGCCGCATAGCCGATGCCTGGAATGCCAATCCGCTGCCGCTTCCGAAATGGCGACGAATGCTGTTTGCCGATTTCAACGGCTTTTCGAAGGAATTGGCCGAATGGGGCGAAACGACCTTTGGTCTCAAAGCCGGGGCAGTCTATGGATCGTCCGAAAGCTTTTCCTTGATGGCGCTTAGGCCGCCGACCGAGGCGTTACCACGCCGGTGGCAAGGCGGTGGCACACCCGTCAGCAAAGACATCAGAGTGCGAGCGGCCGATCCGGAAACCGGGGCTTTGAAGGCTCCGGGCGAAACCGGAGAGCTTCAGATCAAAGGCGAAAACATCGTAGACGCCTATCTTGGCCAGCCGGACCTTCACGCAGCGCAGTTCACCGAGGATGGCTGGTTCCGCAGCGGAGATCTCGCCATCGTCGCTGCCGACGGCTCCTTCGACTATCTCTGCCGCATCGGCGACTCGCTGCGACTCCGCGGGTTCCTGGTCGAACCGACCGAGATCGAGGAGCGCCTGCTTGCCCACAGTGCCGTTGACCTCGCCAAGATCGTCGGCCTGCGTCAGAGCGACGGCGAAACCGTTGCGATCGGCTTTGTGACCCTCGCCGGGGAACAGCAGGTTGTTGCGGAAGATCTGCGGCAGTGGTGCGCATCGGGGCTGGCCGCCTACAAGGTACCGCAAACCATTCACATCATCGAAGAAATGCCGACTGTCGCTGGGGTCAATGGTGCCAAGATCAAGGCCGCCGACCTGCGGGAGATGGCAAAGGCTCTGGCCCTAAGCCACAGCCCTGAGCGAAAGGAAACAGCATGAAACGCGTGGTCATCTGCGAACCGTTGCGCACCGCGGTTGGCGGCTACGGCGGGATGTATGTCGATGTGCCCGCAACTCACTTGGGCCGCACCGTGATCGAAGCCGTTCTGTCACGCACGAAGATCGATCCCGAACGGATCGACGATGTCATATTCGGCCAATGCTACCCCAATGGCGAGGCACCGGCCATCGGGCGGGTGGCGGCTCTCGATGCCGGCCTGCCGGTCACCATCCCCGGTCTGCAGATTGACCGGCGTTGCGGCTCCGGCCTGCAGGCAGTCCTGGACGCTGCAATGCGCATCCAAACCGGCGTCGCCCATATCGTGTTGGCGGGCGGCGCTGAAAGCATGAGCCGTGCCGAATACTATACGGAAGACATGCGTTGGGGAGCCAAGGGGCGCCCTGCTCAGTTGCATGACAGGCTGGCGCGCGGGCGTGTCACGTCTGGCGGCTTTCGCTATCCGGTTTCGGGTGGCATGCTGGAAACGGCTGAAAACCTGCGGCGCGACTATGCCATTCCTCGGGCCGAGCAGGACGAATTCGCGCTGAGCTCACACGTGCGTGCGTGCGCGGCGATAGCGGACGGGCGCTTTGCAGAAGAAATCGTACCAGTCATCGTACCCGGCAAGCACGGAAAACCCGATCTGGTGATCGATCGCGATGAACATCCGCGCTCCGACGCAACGTTGGAGAAGCTCTCAAAGCTGCGCCCGGTGATGGCGAACGCGGACCCCGAAGCGACCGTAACCGCCGGCAATGCCAGTGGCCAGAACGATGGCGCGGCCGTCTGTTTGATGACTGACATCGAAACTGCTGAGCGACTGGGCCTGCACCCCTATGCGGAACTGGTCACTTGGGCAGCCGCCGGAGTTGATCCGTCGCGCATGGGAATCGGACCGGTACCCTCGACCAAGAAGGCGCTGGAGCGCGCCCGGTTGGCGCTTAAGGACATCGATCTCATCGAACTGAACGAGGCCTTTGCCGCGCAGGTTCTGGCCTGCACCCGCGAATGGGGCTTCGGAGCGGTCGATTTTGAACGCATGAACGTGAACGGTTCGGGGATTTCGCTTGGCCATCCGGTCGGCGCCACCGGAGTGCGCATCCTGACCACGATGCTACGGGAAATGCGGCGCCGCGAAGCGAACTATGGGCTCGAGACCATGTGCATCGGCGGCGGCCAGGGGCTGACCGCTATTTTCAAGCGGGTCGGCTAACCAGGTAGGGCTCTTTGCCCGCTTGCGCGGATCTTACGTTTGATAGAGAGAAGGATAGGGACGTATGTCCACTGACAGGAAAGTCGTATTCACCCAGAACTATCTGGATGGGGAAACCACATCGTTTCTACGGTCCCACGGGTGCTGCCTTGAAAGCCCGGCCTTGCCCGAAGGTGTCGCCGAGCGCAATCTGTCCGAGGACCAGCTCGTAGAGCTTCTGCAGGAGGCACAAGGTTGGATTGTCGGTCATCCGCTGATCACCCGGTCGCTGCTGAAGCGGCTGCCGGATCTGAAGGTGATTGCCCGCCGGGGAGTTGGTTACGAGCGGGTCGACGTTCAGGCCGTGCGCGATCTGGGCCGAGTTCTCGCTATCGGCGCGGGCGGCAACGATGCATCGGTTGCCGATCATACGCTAGGCCTGATCCTCTCGGTTGGAAGCCGCCTGCGCGACAGCCAGCGGCGCATGGAAGAGGGTGACTGGCGAATCCTGCCTTCGCATGATCTTAACGGCAAGACCGTTGGTATCCTGGGCTTCGGGCGCATCGCAAAAAGCGTAGTCCGCCGGTTGTCCGGCTTTGATGCGCGCGTGCTGGTCTGCACGCGTTCGCCGGTGGAAACGCCCGATGTCACATTCGTCGATTTCGAAACACTTCTTCGGGAAAGCGACGTCCTCACGCTACATGCCCCCCTGAACGAGAATACGCGCCACATCATCAACGGCGATACCCTGGCACGGATGAAACCGGGAGCAATCCTAGTTAACACGGCACGAGGCGGTCTGGTGGACGACCGCGCGCTGCTGTCGGCATTGGAATCGGGGCAGCTATTGGGGGCGGGGCTCGATGTATTCGAAAGCGAGGCACAGCCCGAGCTGAAGCCGGTGTCCGAAGCGCTTATTGCTCGACCTGACGTGGTGACCACGCCGCATGCCGGTGCATCGTCGATGGAAGGGCTGGCGCGTACCAACATGGTGGCCGCCCGCGCCGTTGTGGCGATTCTCGACGGGCACGAACCCCCTCCCGGCACAGTCATTGCCGATGGCCGCACCTTGGCAGCAACCGCCTGACTGGAGGAAGTCAAGAAATGACGATCGAGAACGTTTCATTCCTTTCGAACACCGCGCCTGACGCGCTATTCGACGCCGCGAAGCGTCTTGCAGGCGCGCACTCGGACGCCTGCCTTGCAGGTCTCTTGACCCACCTCCAGAACGATTCCGGTAATGCAAGCCAAAAACTGAATGCGAAACAGAGGCTAGCCCATGGCGTTGCCTGGACGGCTACTCTTGCCGAAGGCGTTGCAGCCGTGGCCGACTGGGCACGCGAACGCAGCACCCCGCCAGAGTTAGCGGCCGCCCGGCTTGCCGTCGCCGAAGCCCTGTACCAGCTCGCCTCAGGCCTTGCTATGAGCCAAGTGGAAACCTTCCGGGCCTTTGAGCTTGGCGTTGAGCCCAACCCCGAAATGGCCCGGACAGCAGCCGCTCTGCTGGGCGAGGATGCCGGGGCCTCGCTACGTGCAACGCTGGCCAAGCATATCGCGGCAGGCGAATGGCTTGATGACCGGTTGGACGACGAACTCGACGCGATGCGCGACATGATCCGCCGTTTTGCCGAGGATCATATCTCGCCTCATGCCCATCAGTGGCATCTGGCTGATGCCCTTATCCCGGACACGGTAGTGGCGCAGCTGGCCGAGCTGGGCGTGTTCGGGATTTGCATCCCCGAGACCCATGGCGGCCTTGGCCTGGGGAAGCTTGCCATGTGCGTCGTGACGGAAGAGCTCAGCCGCGCCTGGATCGCAGCTGGATCCCTTGGTACCCGGTCGGAAATCGCGGGAGACCTCATCGCCGCCGCGGGGACCGACGCCCAGAAGGCAACCTGGCTACCACGCCTCGCCTCGGGGGCGGTGCTGCCAACCGCCGTGTTCACCGAGCCTGACACGGGCTCGGACCTCGGCTCGCTGACCGCGCGCGCGCGCCAAGGCGAAGATGGCAGCTGGACGATCACCGGCGCGAAGACCTGGATCACCCACGCCAGCCGTTCCGACCTGATGACTGTTCTGGCCCGCACCGAACCAGATGTGGCAGGCCATCGCGGCCTGTCGATGTTTCTTGCAGCCAAGACCCGCGGCACCGAAGATGCCCCATTCCCCGACGCGGGCCTGACCGGCAGCGAAATCCGCGTTCTGGGCTACCGCGGTATGCGCGAATACGACCTCGCATTCACGGGGTTTCAAGTCGGCCCTGACGCGCTTCTGGGTGGCGAGCGCGGACAAGGCTTCCGGCAACTGATGCAGACTTTTGAAGGCGCGCGCATCCAGACGGCCGCCCGCGCCGTGGGGGTGGCGCGCAATGCGATGGAACTTGGCGCCCGCTATGCAACCGAACGCATGCAGTTCGGCAAGCCGCTTGCTACATTTCCGCGCGTCTCCGACAAGATCGCGCAGATGGCAGCAGACACGCTTTTCGTGCGCGAACTGACTTATCGCGCCGCCCGCGTGAAGGACCGGGGTGATCGCAGTGATATCGAGGCGGGCATGGCAAAACTGTTGGCTGCGCGCGTGGCATGGGCCAATGCCGATGCCGCGATGCAGATTCATGGTGGCATTGGCTATGCCTTGGAAACGCCGATCAGCCGCGTGCTGTGCGATGCCCGCATCCTCAGCGTTTTCGAAGGATCGGCCGAGATCCAGGCTCATGTCATTGGCCGCGGCCTGTTGGACCGCATCACGCAACGCAATTGGGGTGCGGCATGACCTACGATCTCCTTTCCGGCACGAGGATTATCGAAAGCTCGGCTTTCATCGCCGCGCCACTGGGTGGACTGACACTGGCACAAATGGGCGCAGACGTGATCCGGGTGGACGCCATCGGCGGCGGCATCGACTATCGCCGTCTGCCGCTGATGCCCGAGGGCCGCAGCATCTACTGGACCAGCCTGAACAAGAACAAGCGCTCGATTGCCATCGACTTGAAGCGAGCGGAGGGCCGCGAGTTGGTGGCGGACCTCGTCACCGCCCCAGGTGATGGTGGCGGCATACTGTTGAGCAACATTCCCGCGAAATGGCTTGATCCGGCCGCGCTGGCGAAAATGCGCCCTGACTTGATCTCCTGTCTGATCGAAGGGAACCCCGACGGCACGACTGCGGTAGATTACACGGTCAACTGCGCCACGGGCATTCCCGCGATCACGGGCGATGGCTCAGTCGATCGCCCTGTCAATCAGGCGCTGCCCGCGTGGGATCTGGCCTGTGCACTCCAGGCATCGACGGCCATAGCCTCAGCTCTGGTCCGGCGAAAACAAACGGGCCAAGGGGCGCAGATGCGGCTGGCACTGGCCGACACTGCCTTCAGCCTTCTCTCGCATCTTGGCATCCTGACCGAGGCTGAGCTTTTGCCCGACCCGCGGACGGCCATCGGCAATGACATCTACGGGGCCTTCGGCCGTGATTTCGGCACCGCCGACCATCAGCGGCTGATGGTCGCCGCCATTTCCCTGCGCCAATGGCAGGCTTTGGTGGAGGCTTGCGACATGGCCGATGCCATCGCCGCGATAGAACGTACAACTGCCATGGACTTCAAGAAAGAGACCGATCGCTTCGAGGGGCGTGATCTGATCGCGGCCCTCGTCAAGCAATGGTGCCGAAGCCGCACTCTGGCCGAGATTGCGCTCGCCTTCGATCGTGCGGGTGTGTGCTGGGGGCGCTATGCCACGACGCGCGAGGCGCTGGCCAACGACCCGCGCCTGTCGGCCTCGAACCCGGTCTTTGAGCGAGTTCGAACTGAAGGCGTAGGCGCCCATCTCTCCGCCGGCGCCGCGGTACGCATTGTCGGGGACGAGCGCGCGCCTGTCCACCCTGCGGCTAAGCTCGGAGCGGACACCGACACAGTTCTGGCCGAGGTACTGGGCCTTTCTTCCTCCGAGATCGGGCGATTGCACGAAAAGGGCATCGTCGCCGGACCCGACGCAGCCGAACCATCATAGGGGTTCCCCATGTCTGAAGGCAGAGAGCAATTCGCCGAATGGATCGGCCGTAGCATCGAATCCACCGACCGACTGTGCGCCGACTCGAGCGCCGCGCGGATGCTGGCC
Source organism: Sinorhizobium mexicanum (assembly GCF_013488225.1). Lineage (NCBI taxonomy): Bacteria > Pseudomonadati > Pseudomonadota > Alphaproteobacteria > Hyphomicrobiales > Rhizobiaceae > Sinorhizobium > Sinorhizobium mexicanum. The sequence goes on from NZ_CP041241.1 coordinate 1,328,188, forward strand.
TCGATCCTTCCGCAATGCGTACCGGGAGGAGACGCCGACGTCATGCCTGCCCTGTGGCATTGGCTGCTATTCCCGCAGATCGTGCCCCTCGCACTGAATGATGTGGACGGCCATCCAATGCGGGGGGGATTCTTACCTCCGGTCGATTTGCCGCGCCGTATGTGGGCAGGTGGTGCGGTGAGCTTTCACCGCGACCTGTGCTTTGGTGATGAGGTGACGCGCAAGTCGACCATCGCCGACGTCGTCATGAAGGAGGGCCGCAGTGGTCCTCTGTGCTTCGTGACCGTCGAACATCGGCTGTCCGTTGCCGACCGTCTCGTCATCGAGGAGCGGCAGGATATCGTCTATCGCGGGCACGAGACGCCGAGGGCACCGGCCGGCAGCGTTTCCCCCGCGCCATCGATGGCGTGGACGGAAGCGGTCGCTCCCTCTCCCGTGCAGTTGTTCCGCTACTCTGCCGCCACCAGCAACAGCCATCGTATCCACTATGACCGCAGCTATGCGACCGCAGAAGAGGGCTATCCCGGCCTTGTGGTGCATGGTCCATTGTTAGCGACGCTGCTGGCCAATCTCGCGGAACGTCGGACCGGCAACCGTCTCGCCAGCTTCAGCTTTCGTGCCAGACGTCCTGTCTTCGACATCGCCCCGTTCCTGATCTGCGGGGAGAGCGGCCCGGACCGGGTGATGCTGGCAGCGCGCGGACCAGACGGTGACGATTGCATGCAGGCCGAAGCGACGCTCCGGACGCCCGCTGATGGAGACCGATGATGCAACGTTCGTTCCTGTTTGTTCCGGGTGACCGGCCGGAGCGGTTCGACAAAGCTGAAGTAAGCGGGGCCGATGTCGTTGTGCTCGACCTCGAGGATGCCGTCCTGCCTGGCAGAAAGGCCGAGGCTCGTGCCGCCGTGGAACATTGGCTCGCCGACGGACGAAGGGCAGCGGTGCGGATCAACGCGGTTGGTAGCGATGAACACTCGGTCGATTGTGCATTGATTGCACGCGTCAGACCTGCCGCGGTCATGTTGCCCAAGACAGAAACCGGCGATCAGATCGATCGTCTCGCCGCAGTTCTCGATGGTGAAATTCCGATCATTGCCCTAATCGAAACAGCGCTCGGGATTTGGAATGCAGGGGAGATCGCGCGAGCAGCAGGGACCGCCCGGATAGCGTTCGGCTCGGTCGACTTGGAGGCCGAAACAGGCATCGCTCAAGATCATGAGGCCATGCTTCACGCCCGCAGTCGCCTGGTTCTGGCTTCCGCCATGTCGCACAAAGTCGCACCAATCGACGGTGTCACCCTGAAGGTGGACGACGCCGAGGCGCTGCAGGCCGACATCAGACATGCCCGCAAGCTTGGTTTCCGGGGCAAGCTTTGCATCCACCCCAGACAAGTGTCCGAGGTAAACCGTCTCTTTCTCCCGGGAGAAGCGGAGATTGCCTGGGCGCGGCGCGTCCTTGCGGCCGCCGAATCCGCCGGACACAAAGGCGCATTTCAACTGGATGGCGCGTTGATCGACCGCCCGGTGATCGACCGGGCGACAGCGATCCTGCGCAGCACAACTTCTTTGGAGGAAGGCGAATGAAAGTGCTCGTCCCGGTCAAACGGGTGATCGACTACAATGTGAAAGTTCGTGTGCACTCGGATGGGAGCGGCGTAGATCTTGCGAACGTGAAGATGTCGATGAACCCCTTTGACGAGATCGCTGTCGAAGAAGCTATCCGATTGAAGGAAAAAGGCATTGCGAGCGAGGTCGTGGTTGTTTCCGTGGGCGTGAAGCAGGCGCAGGAGACGCTGCGGACGGCGCTCGCCATGGGGGCAGACCGCGCGATCCTGATCGAGGCGGCGGCAAACGTTGACACCGTCATCGAACCGCTCGCAGTGGCCAAGCTGCTCGCAAGCCTGGCGAAGGAGGAGGCCCCCGGCCTGATCCTCGGGGGCAAGCAGGCCATAGACAATGACATGAACGCGACAGGCCAGATGCTTTCTGCCCTCCTTGGATGGTCGCAGGCAACCTTCGCCAGCGAGGTGACGGCGGATGGCGACAGCGCCACCGTGTCGCGCGAGGTGGATGGTGGACTGCAAACAATCAAGATCAAGCTTCCGGCGGTCATCACCGTAGACCTTCGGCTGAACGAGCCACGCTACGCTTCGCTGCCGAACATCATGAAGGCCAAGGCGAAGCCATTGGCTATTAAAACTCCCGCGGATTACGGCGTGGACGTCACTCGGCGCTTGACTGTGGTGAGGACAGCGGAACCCGCGCGTCGCAAGGCTGGCGCGAAAATGGGATCGGTCGACGAACTGATCGCGAAACTCAGAGACGAAGCGAGGGTGATCTGATGGCTGTCCTTCTTCTAGCCGAGGTGAGCGGTGGGCGACTTGCGACGGAAACGGTCGCCCGGGCGTTGACCGCGGTGAAGCCGCTTGGCGAGGTGCATGTGCTGGTGACCGGTCAAGACGGTGATGGCGCCGCGGCCGAGGCGGCGAAGCTTGACGGGGTGGCAAAGGTGCTGCTCGCCGGCGATCACGCCTATAGCCACGGCCTTGCCGAGCCGATTGCGGCCCTGATCGTCAGCCTTGCAGGCAATTACAGTCATGTCTGCGGCGCCTCGACGGCCTTCTGCAAGAACATCATACCCCGTGTCGCCGCTCTCTTGGATGTAATGGTAATCTCCGATGTGGCGGCGGTCATCGATGCCGATACGTTCGAGCGACCGGTCTACGCCGGCAATGCGATCCAGACGGTGAGGTCCGGCGATGCGACCAAGGTTTTCACGGTGCGCACCGCCGCTTTTGCCGCCGCTGGCGCGGGTGGCTCAGCTGAAATCGAGACGGTTAGCGGGCCCGCGGCCGAGGGGCTGTCGGCTTGGGTCGAAGACACAGTCGTGGCTTCGGACCGTCCGGATCTGACGAGCGCTAAGATCGTCGTCTCCGGCGGGCGCGGCGTCGGGTCACAGGCCGACTTTTCCCTGATCGAGCAATTGGCCGACAAGCTTGACGCCGCAGTGGGTGCCAGCCGAGCGGCCGTGGACGCCGGCTATGCCCCGAACGACTGGCAGGTGGGCCAGACCGGCAAGGTCGTCGCGCCACAGCTTTACGTCGCCGTCGGCATCTCGGGTGCCATCCAGCATCTAGCGGGCATGAAAGATTCGAAGATCATCGTCGCCATCAACAAGGACGAAGAGGCCCCCATCTTCCAAGTCGCAGATTATGGCGTCGTCGGAGACCTCTTCGAAATCCTGCCCGAACTCACCGCAAAGCTCTGAATATATCGCCTGGCCGACAAAACTACAGGACAACTCGAGAGTTACGCCCATGGAACAGACAACCCTTTACGACAAGATCGTCGATGCCCATACGGTGAAAACCTTGGGTGACCAGGGTCAACTCCTGCTATATGTCGACCGCACGGTCATGAACGAGTACACCAGCCCGCAGGCCTTTTCCGGCTTGCGGGAAAAGGGGCTCAAAGCATGGCGGCCCTCGGCCTCTCTTATGGTCGTCGACCATGTGAACCCAACAGCGGCCCGTCGCACCCGCGAAATGCCGGACCCTGGTGCGGCGCGGCAGGTCTCGTATTTTCATGAGAATGCCCGCGATTTCGGAATAGAGCTCCTGGATATTCTTGATCCGCGCCAGGGCATCGAACACGTCGTCGCACCGGAACAAGGTCTTGTCATGCCTGGGATGGTGATTGCTGCAGGCGACAGTCACACCACGGCCTATGGTGCCTTGGGGGCGCTTGGCTTCGGTATCGGCACCTCCGATATAGAACATTATCTGGCAACGCAGACGCTGGTCTATCGTCGCCTGAAAACCATGCGCGTAACAGTCAACGGAAAGCTCCCGCTGGGCGTGACCTCGAAGGACCTGGTAATCGAACTGATCCGGCGGATCGGCGCCGACGGGGCAACCGGCTACGCGGTAGAATTCGCAGGCGATGCGATTTTCGAAATGTCGGTCGAGGCGCGTATGACCGTCTGTACGATGATCGTCGAAGCAGGCGCCCGCGGGGCGGTCATTGGCGCGGACCACAAGGTGATCGACTATCTCAGGGATCGGCCACGCATGGTGAAGGGCAAGCTATGGGACCGGGCCTGTGCAGACTGGTTGAATCTCAGATCCGATCCCGACGCCCGCTTTGATCGGGAAGTGGTGCTGAACGCCAACGAGGCGGTGCCGATGGTGACGTGGGGAACGAGCCCCGATCAGGCCTGCCCGGTGACCGCCGCAATCCCCTCGATCGAGGACATTAACGACCCGATCAAGCGCAAGGCGATGCAGCGTGCGTTGGACTATATGGGACTGACTCCCGGAACGCCGATGGACAGCGTTCCAATAAGCCACGCCTTCATCGGCTCCTGCACAAATTCGCGGATCGAGGACCTGCGCGATGCCGCACGGGTTCTCAAGGACCGCAAGGTAGCCGACGGCGTGCGCGCCATCATTGTGCCCGGCTCCACGCAGGTGCGTGCCCAAGCTGAGGCGGAGGGACTCGACCGCATATTTCTGGATGCAGGCTTCGAATGGCGGCAATCGGGCTGCTCGATGTGTCTTGCAATGAATGACGACATTCTAGAGGCCGGCGACCGTTGCGCTTCCAGTACCAACCGCAATTTCGAAGGGCGTCAGGGTCCAGGTGCACGCACCCATCTGATGAGCCCGGCGATGGTGGCCGCCGCCGCCGTGGCAGGTCATCTCACTGATGTGCGGACTTTAGGATAAGGAAACGACATGCCTACATTCACCACAGTGACCGGCGAGGCTGCCCCGTTTATGCTGCCCAATGTCGATACCGATGTAATCATGCCCAAGCAGTTCCTGAAGGGCGTGGATCGCCAAGGACTTGATGTCGGCGTCTTTCACGCGCTTCGTTTCGATGAGAGCGGTGCAGTCCGCCCGGAGTTCATTCTCAACCAGGCGCCCTGGCAAGAGGCAGCCTTCCTGGTTGTAGGCCCGAATTTCGGTTGCGGCTCCAGCCGCGAGCATGCGGTCTGGGGCCTGATGCAGCTTGGCATCCGTGCCTTGATCGGTACGAGCTTCGCAGGGATCTTCAACGACAACTGTCAGCGCAACGGGCTTCTGACCATTTCATTGGAACCCGAGACGGTCGCAAAGCTTGCCGATCTTGCTGAGACCCCTGGTGCGAACAGGTTCACTATCGACCTTCCCGGGCAAACCATGCGCACGGGGGATACACAGGTTTCCTTCGATATTGACCCCCTGCGAAAGGATGCGATCGTGCGCGGATTAGATGCCGTGCGCATGACGCTCGAAAGCGCGGATGAGATCCGCTCCTTCGAAGAACGGCATTTCCGGGACAATCCATGGTTCGCCTGATTGAGGCGCCGCAGACCGCCTACGAACTTTGGCGCCGAAGCGGCCCGCTAGATCGAGCGCACGCCGTCAATGGCGACGACGCGGCGGGTGACGAGATCTTCCAGCCTGTCGGCGAAGCCCAGTTCCTGTAGGATTGCAGGCCCGTCGCGCCCCGGCATCGGCGCCGGCTCGCCCGCACGAATTGGCGAGCGCGACAGACTAATGGCAGGCCCTGTCGTCGTGACCGGCCCGATGCCATCGTGCTCGCGTGTCAGGCTGAGGCCGAAGCGTCTGACCCGCGCGTCCTCCATCAGAGCGTCCATGTCGAATTCGACCTCATGAGCCCCTAGTCCTGCGGCAGTCAGAAGCACGCACCATTCCCGTGCCGTTCGGGTGACGAAGACCTGTTCCATCGCGCGTTCGTCTTCCATCGCGTCGCACAACTCGGCTAATTTGACCGCCTCTTCGGGCCGGCCCTGAAGGAAGATCCAAGCATCCGCGCAACGATAGGCCCGGCAGAGCGCGCCTGCACCGAGAGCCTGCTGGCCCGATGGTTCGTCCCAGCACTTGCCCGCGAAGTCCACCAGCAGGTGCGACTGCAACAGCGTCGCGGTTTGGATCAGCGAACTTGTCACAAGCTGGCCCTCTCCGGTTCTTTTGCGATGGTAGAGCGCCAGCATGACCGCGTAGGCGGCCATCACGCCGGTGCCGTAGTCATTCGCCGCAAAGGGCGCGAGCACGGGGCGCCCGCCGCCATAGCGAAGCTGCATCCCGGTGACGGCCTGTGCGATCTGCTCGTGCCCCGGCCGTTCTGCATAGGGACCCACCTGCCCGTAGGTGTTGAGCGAGCAGTAAACGATATCGGGTTTGCGTCTGTGAACGCGCGCGTAGTCGATCCCCAGGGCTTCTGCCACGCCGGGGCGGAAATTCTGTAAGACCACATCCGAACGATCGACCAGCTTCAAGAAGATTTCCATCCCATCGGGGCTTTTCAGGTCGAGTAGAAGACTGCGTTTGCCGCGGTTGATGTCATTGTGCAGTTTCACAAAGTCGTGGTGCGGGCTGTCGATCTTGATGACTTCGGCGCCGAACTCGGCAAGCGTCCGACCACACGCGGGACCGGCCAAGATGATGCAAAGGTCCAGAACTCGGATGCCCTCGAGAGCCGCCGCGGTTGCGGGTATCGCCTTCGGGCGGTCGTGTGCCGGTGGCGGCATGGTCTCGAGTTCCGCCAATACCGACTCGCGGTCCTGGTCTGCTAGTGGCCTTGGCCCACGGATTGACCCAGGTGTACGCGAAAGCAGCGTGTGAAGACCCGGCATCGTGACCATGCCGAGTTGCGGGTCGTCCAGGGTGATGATCGCTCCGGATTGCCGGGCTTGCGGATGCTGCATCCATTCCGCACTGATAAGGCAAGTTACCCCTTCGGTTCCGATCGCTTCACAGATCTGCTCCCACTCTGCCGCGCTTCGAGTGGCGAAAAGAGCGTCGAATTCCCGGGCAAGATCGTCAGGCGCAGCCGGATCGGCCCGGTGGTCCAGCCCTGTCTCCTTCAAGAACGCCCCTGCCCGTTTGTTGGAGCCCATGTACATGAACCAGCGGCCGTCGGCAGTCCTTGCCTGCCGTGTCCAGTTGAAGGCGGCATGTTCGGTGGGATGACTATGAATTTTCATTCCCTTCAAGCCGATGGCCGTGAAGGTCGCGTCGAACAGAGGCACCTCGATGACCTGCCCCAGATCGGATCTCTCTCGCTCGAAAAGGGCCGCAGCAACGGCAGCCACTCCCAGAAACGAGCCGAATGCCGAGGAATACGGGATTGCCGTGTAGACGGGCTGCCCTCTTTCGGCCGGGCGAAAAGCGCCGGTCGCGGCACCCAGAACCCCCTCCCATGCGCGATTTCCGGAGCGATCGTCCCGGCGGCCGAAACCCGGCAAGCACAGGTAGATGAGACGCGGGTTCAGTCGGAGCATCTCTGCCGAACCGAGACCCAGACGCTCCATGACGCCCGGACGGAAATTCTCTATCAAGACGTCGGCACACTCTATCAATCGCCTGGCGACCCGCAGCCCTTCGGCTGTTTTCAAATCAAGCCGGATGCTCCGCTTGCCGCGATTCCAAACCGCATTGGCCGCAATATCCCATAGAGGCCCGGCGGGATGCTCAACGCGGATCACATCCGCTCCGTCATCGGCCAGGTACATCGCAGCCATGGGGCCAGCCATGTATTGGCCGAAGTCGACGACCCTCATCCCATGCAACGCACCCTTACTGTTGGTCACGGCCTTTCCCTACCCCAACGATGCGCTGCGTGTCATTTGTACTCCGGCCAGTTCTGTTTGGTGTCTTCGCCGATTGCCGGGATGCGTGTTCTGATCCGCCAGACGGAATGGCCATCAGCCTCCGTGATGTAGAGATAACCACGGTGGATCTGCACATTGTTTGCCACCATGGCATCGTCTGGCATGAGGATCGCGCCATAGTAGAACCCGAGCGAACTGAAGACGAGCACCTCTCCGGCCGAATGGTGCGCGACATAGACATTGCCGCCCGCATCGACCGTGAGCCCGTCAGGACCGCGCCCCCCATTCAGCCACGCAAAGACGCGACCGTCTTCTAGATCGATGGTACCCGGCGCCTTGATCTTGAACTGGACGACCCGGTTGGCGGCGGTCTCGGCGACATAAAGCATGTCTTGCGCCGGCGACAATGCCACGCCGTTCGGGTAGGCCATATTGTCGACCAGCCGCGTCAACGCTCCGTCAGCGGCGCGATAGTAGAGCCCGCCACACCGTCTGAATTCGCCCGATCCACGTGGGTCCGTGAGGTAGAGACCGCCTGAGGCATCGAAAGTCAGATCATTGAGACCGCGGAAGTTGCCATGGCCGCCTTTCCCTGCCAGCCACGCCACGACGCCCGTCGATTGGTCGAGGCGAAACAGACCCATGACATGATCGGCACCGTAGATGTTGCCGTCTGGCCCGATTGCGAGCCCGTTCGGTCCCGGGGTTTCCGCAACGGCGGTTGCAGCGCCCGCGCCGTCAATGCGATACACCTTCCTGGTATTAAGCCCGACAACCCAGAGGTTGCCTTCCGTGTCGAAGACCGGCCCCTCCAGGCGTGCGCCCGGCACATGCGCAAAACGCTCCAGTTCAAAGTCGGCACAGATCGGATCAAGGCCAAGGGTTCTGCCACCCGCCGAAATGTTTTGCTGATGAGGTTCAAAACTGTGTCGCTCTGCCATCGGCGCGCCTAGAACTTGCGGGGGCCGAGGAAGGGTCTCAGTGGCGTGGTAATATCCACATAGACATGGCGTACCAATCCCCCTTTGTGGGGACGCATTCTCTTCGTCCACGCAGTGCCTTCCTTCAGCGCAAGGTACTGCTCCGTCTGCAGCGCAGCGAGTGACTCGAGCTCGTAGGTTGCCAGAAAGCGCGGCTTTCCCTCGATCGCTCTGTACCGCCGCGCGGACAGGAATCCCGGACACGCCAAGCGCTCGGGAAGGTGCTCTTCATCGTACCATTGGTTGAATTCGTCTTCCCAGCCCTGCTCGCATTCGAGCATGACCATCAACATGGCCTTCCGTTCGGAATCGTCCATCTCTTTCTCCTTAAATGAAAGCCCCCCGCGTCATGCTGGCCGAGGGGGCGTCAGTATTTACTCGAAGAGTTCCTTGTAGATGCCCGCCCACTTTTCCTTGTTCTCGGTGTAAGTCTCGAGCGAGATCACATTTGCCGTAAAACCGCCGGCCCCCGGCCGCAGGCCAGGCTCTTTGGCCGCGACCTTCGGATTGGCCGGCAGATAATCGGCCTCGCGGTAGATCGCCTGCCCTTCTTCCGACAACAGGAACTCGAGAAAGAGCTTGGCCGCGTTCGGATGCGGCGCACCCTTGACGATGCCAACCCGGCTGAACGACATTATTGCCGGCTCGATTGGCACCCATTTGACGGGTGCGCCCTTGGCGGCGCTGATCGAGGCATGATGGTTCTCGGTCAGGATCGAAATCGCGTATTCTCCGTTGATCGTCTGATCCAAGATAGCGCGCTGGTTGGCAGCAACATTGGCAACGTCCTGGTCTGCGAGTTTGCGCAGGTACCCCATGCCCTTTTCTTCGCCCATCGATATAAGGATATTGCCGATAAAGCCTTCGGGGCTGGTCGGGCCGCCATCGGCATTCCACGCCATCTTGCCCTTCCATTTCGGATCCAGAAGGTCCTCATATGTCTTGGGAATATCGGCTGCCGGGACCAAGTCGGTGTTGACCGCCGCGGTGATGACCTGAATGTACTGCGCCGTCCAACGACCTTCCTTATCCTTCAGCGCCTCGGGAAAATCAGCCCAGGCCGCCACCTTATAGGGCTCGGCCAGCCCCGCCGGGCCGAGGGTAGAGAAGGCTGTGGAGCCGTCCCAGACGTCACCATAGACCTTCCCAGCTTGAGCTTCATTTGTCAGTCGGGTCGCGACATCACGCGAGCCGCCCGAAACGAATTCGACTGTGATTTTGTAGCGATTTTCAAAGGCCTCAACCATCGGCCGCACGAACTGGCGCACATTTACCGTTGTGTACCAGACGAGCTTTCCTTCTGCCTCTGCGGCTGCGACGAGATCCGAATCCTGTGCGTTTGCGACACTGCCAGCGAGCGATACCAAAACAATGGCACCGGAGTGCGCTATCCTCCTAAGCATGGTGCTCCTCCTCCCCGAGTTCACCGAAAATGCGGCGTTGAACCAACCGCGATCTGCACAATAAAGGACCGCTGCAGTTCATTAAAATGAGATTATCTTGTCGACCTGTTCGAAATTCGAGAACAAGATGCCCTTCTGAATTCCGATGGCGGGCGCCAACGCACGGAATTGTCCCACCGACCTGCAAAGCTGTCTGGAGGTACCGAGCGACGATAGAGCCGGCTACCATCGGTCTCGCCTCCTCGGCGATCGTATTCGCGAGTTTGCGCGAGGCGACCAGCGACAGCGTTGCAAAACTCGAAAGGCTCTCTAAACGTATGTAAGATAACCCAGGCGCAACGCTTGTTCGGCGACCCGACTGCATGCTCAGTGTCGTCGCCAAAGGCCTGTGCGTTCCAGCGCTTGTAGGATGAAAGCCTGTCCGCGCCTCCGAGCGTGCTTCGGCAACGAACCGACAATCAATGTATCGCGACTTTTGATTTCTGCGGGGTTACAGCCGACACGGTCGATCAGGACAATGACCCGACGGTCACCATCGTCGCGACCGCCAATGCGCCTGCTTTGAGTGTTTTGAGTTGGTTCTTGACAGAGTAAATCATGATCGTTCGTTCCCTTTGTGTTGGCTGATACATCGATTGATCGCAGGCACACGACGCCCGACCTCCGCAGAGGTGGTCAAAGGATTTTCAGTTGGGATGCTTAGGGGCTTCTGTCTGCAAGGGAGCTCCAACGGCACTCCGACGAAGTTCGATGGACCGGCCGTGATCACGGCCATCTCGTTTTAGGGATCCAGTATCGACAGTGATGGATCTGGAGTCGCAAATCGCCTAGATTCGCCCCAAATCACAACGAAGACGGAAGCGAACACCGTGGACGACCGGGTCCGATTTGCGCTCGGGGGCTCAGTTTCGACCAGATACGAGGTCCAGGCGCTTGCGCCGACGCCGGGACAAGGTAGAATATAGATGACTAGGAACCTAGGGACCAGGAATGGCGCTCAGCATTAAAGATCTAGAGACGGAACGTCTCGCCAAGGCGCTGGCCGAGAAAACTGGTGAAACCATCACCATGGCGACCCGCCGGGCACTGGAAGAACGGCTACGGCGCCTCGCAAACGCGGAAAATCGCGATGTTCTTCTCGAGGAGCTTGCCGCCAGCCGCAGACGTTGGGCAAAGCTGCCGGTTCACGACAACCGCTCCGCCGATGAGATTTTGGGGTACGACGAAAATGGGCTCCCCGGCTGATGGTCATCGACACGTCCGCCATCGTCGCGATCGCATTCAACGAGCCGGAAGCAGAAACCTACGAACAAAAAGTCGTCGACGCTCCGCGGCGCTTCATCTCGGCCGCGACGGTCCTTGAACTCGCCATCGTCATCGAATCGCGCCTCGGCGAGGCAGGTGCGGCAGAGCTTGATCTGTGGCTTTACAAGGCGGGTGTCGAAATCGTCGCCGTCGACGCGGAACAGATCGCCGTCGCAAGGCGAGCCTGGCGCAGCTACGGCAAGGGCCGACATCCGGCCGGTCTGAACTATGGGGACTGTTTCTCCTATGCGCTGGCGAGGACGCGCAACGAACCGCTGCTCTATAAAGGCGATGATTTCTCGCGAACAGATATAGGGACGGCATGACAATGCACCCCGCGCCCGTCACGCCCAGACAACGTTCCATGCTCAAGCTTGGCGACGACCGCCAGCCCCAAGCAGCGCCGTTCCTTGCCACGGCCGGCCGTTATCACGTCCGCACATGGCGGCATCTTGGTAGCTCCCGAAATCCTTGGAAACCGCCCCGCCGGTCGGACCGAGTATCCATAGTGATTCTAAGACCGTCGCGGCATATAGAACTCCAAGAATTCTGTGGTCTCAAACGATGTCGATTGTTGCCGTAAAGGTTTTGTCCAGTTGGCATCCAAGATGTCCGATCCTGCCAGTGCGGTCTCTTTCGATCCATCTGCATTCTCCTTTTTTCCGAGGTAGACGAGAATCGTCAGGTCTCGTTCCTGGACGAATGCACGTTGATCCATCGACCGCCGCCGACCTGGCACGGAAAATCTCGGCACGTGTCGGCTATCCGCTTCCTTTGGCGCGGGCGGCTTAGTTGGTCGAACACCCGGCTAGCAGATGGGGTGATTTGTTTCACCAGGCCGCCCGCATCATCGATCAAGCAAACTCCAAACTCACACATTAATCGACAGCTGGACTTTTGGAGATGGCGCGGCCCTGATGCTCCAGACTGATCACCGCGAGAGTTTTGATGTCGACATCTTCCTCGACGATCCGCAGCTACTGCCATGTCTGAATCCGAAGACACAGGGCTACGCGCTCGACATCAACCCTCACAGCTATGAATCCGACGAATCGCGGACGTTGAAGATCGTCTTTGAACATGTCGGCGAGATCTACTTTATCTGTGCCCCCAGCCTGACCGACAACCCGACGTTGAAAACGGACGTGCGCAGCCGAGACGTTCTGCTTGAGACCCCGGCGGAGATCATCGCAAAGAAGATATACTACCGTGGCGCTGCGATGCAGCCTCGCGACATGTTCGAAATCGCCTGCGTCGTGAAAACTCATGGCGTGGAGTATCTCAAGGAGGCCCTAACGCCGTTCCGGGACAAATGCGATGCGGCGCTGGAAGTCGCTCGCCAGATGAACCCGCAGTCGCTGAGGCTATCATGGCGAGACTTCTGTACCGCCAACACTTCTCCGATGTTCCCCGCGTCGCTCAGGCAATGACGATCAAGCTCCTGGAAACCATCTGCACCAATTCGACCGGCGCAAAAACTAGCGTGCACTCCGACCGGCAAAGTCGATCGAGGCAGACGACGTGCGTTCCATTGACGTTCATCGTCGGACCGAACCCGCCAACGGCGCAAATGGCGACCCTCGGCAAGCCCATAACAATCACTTTCTCAGGTAAAGGTCCTCCGGCTTGCAAGATGTCGACCGGTTTACCAACTTGTTTCGGCTTCTCACCTTAAACATGAACACAGAACACAGACGCGCGTTGTCGCGTTTTATTCGTAAGCGGTGTTCTGCTCCCACGTTGTCGTCGCCGCCCTGATCTGTGATCGCCTTTCCATGAACGAGCAACAGGAGTTTCTCCATGGAGAGTACATTGGAGGTTCTCACGACCAGGAAGTCTGGACGTGAGGTTCATCGGCATTGGCCGGACGAGATCAAGGCGCAGATCGTTTCGGAGAGCCTTCGGCCCGGAGCGTTGGTGAATGAAGTCGCAGAGCGACATGGCCTGAAGCCGAACCACCTATCCACCTGGCGGATGATGGCACGGCAGGGCAAGCTGATTCTGCCTGCCCCCGAGGAAGCGTTGGAGTTCGCAGCCGTTGGTGGCGCGCGTCGAAGCCGGCGAGGAGATCATCATTGCGGTGCTTTGGCGCATTCGCAAGGAGACCAGCATCGAGACCGCGATCGCCGAGATCCGGGCGATGCGGGCGCTCGCCAAACCCGTCACCCAGGACGAGACCCGCGCCTGGCGCGATCAGGCCGGGCCTGACGATGGCGTTCGTCCTCGACGCCTCGATTGCTGCCAGCTGGTTCCTGGCCGACAAGCAAAGTGAAGCCGCCGAGCCGCTCATTGCGGCACTTGGAGTTGCGCCGGTTCTCGTGCCGTCAATGTATGGTTCGAGATCCGCAATCTGTTCATCATGGCGGAGCGGCGTGGTCGCGTGAACCCCGGAACAGCGCTTGCCATGACCTTGAGTCTGCGCGGTTTGCCCTTGCAAGACGGAGGCATCGGCAATGACGTGTCCGTCGTTGATCTTGCCCTTAAGCATGGCCTCCCGGGCTACGACGCGAGCTACGTTGCACTGGCAAAATCAAGTGAAATGCCCCTTGCGACCGGCCGCCGCACGGAGCGAAGGGATCAGCATCGTCGGTCCGCTCAAGCATGAGCACTGATCCTTACACACCCAATCTCCACACCGACAAGAACTCAGCGCCGAGCGCGCTGCAATGGCTGGATGAAGCCGGATTCGTCACGCGCAAAGTGACGTAACGTCTCCAAATATCGCCGGACGCACTTGCTATACCTGTATCCGAGATCAGAAGTCTGACCCGGCCGGCAAGCGGGGCTTTCTTTTTGGGGGCGCGCAGCTTCATTGACGCAGCGGAAAGGGATGTTGTGGTTTGACGATCACCTTCTCGTAATCGCAGTGGTTCCCTTTTCCAGAGAGGCGCCGGGGCGCACGTTCTCGGCGTATTCGCGGAAATTCACGAGGTACCCTTGCTGCGGTCCATCATATTCGGCGCAAAAATTGCGGTAGACCTTCGCGTCACGAGGGTAATGGCCGCGATTTGACCGAGTACGTCTTCGGCGAAGACACACTGAACATCGCATTTAGCGCTATCGCTCATGGAAAGCATCGGAAGCGAGCTCCGCTTAGAGATCGCCGCCACCTCAGCTGGCGCATCCTCGTCTCGCCGCCTCTCCAGCGCCTTCACGCGCGCTTTCCATCATCTCCTATTCCAGGCTATCTCTTCATGTGCCGACACTTTCAAGGCAGGAATGTCAGTTGCACCTTGCAGGCAACGGAACGGTCGCCGGCTTGCTCGAAGGCCTTGACCGCCTGATCGACCGGAAACGCATGGGAAATGATCGGCCGGACATCGATCCGGCGGCGAGCAATGAGGTCGACGGCAAGGGCGAACTCGCTGTTGAAGCGCTGCGATCCGATGAGCCGCAATTCCTTGCCGACGAGCGCATTGATCGGAAGGGTGATGTCGCCCGTCACGCCGACTTGCACGATCAGGCCTCGCGGTCTGACAGTGGCGATCGCACTGCGCAGCGCCTGCTCGGCTGCGGCGCATTCGAAGACGACATCAAACTGCCCTTTGTCTGCCTCGTATGCAGCCAAAGGCGCCGGATCGCGGCGCACATTGACAGCGAGCGCAGCACCCATCGCCATTGCGCGCTCGAGCGCCGCGTCGGCAAGGTCCGTCACCACGATCGCCTCGGCCCCTCGATGGCGAGCGGCCGCGACCACGAGCGCGCCGATCGGCCCAACTCCTGTAACAAGCACATGCTTGCCCTTGAGATCCCCGGCTTGGGCAACCGCGTGAAGGCAGACTGCCAGCGGTTCGGCGCAGGCGGCCTCGCCAGCGCTCACCAGCGCCCCCGCCGCGAAACATTGGCCGGCCGCAACGACGAGCCAGTCGCGGAACATGCCCTGCGTATGAGGAAAACGCATGGCGCTCCCCATGAATCGCATGTTCAGGCAATGAATGGGCAGCCCCGCGTCACAAAAGCGGCAGGAGCCGCAGGGTTGGCTCGGATTGAGCGCGACGAGGTCGCCGATCGCAAGTCCGGAGACGCCGGCGCCGAGGGCGGCGACATATCCGGAGCCTTCATGGCCCGGAATGATCGGCTCTCGTACCCGGATGGGACCGAAGCCGCCGTCCTGGTAATAGTGGAGGTCCGAGCCGCAGATCCCCCCGGCCGCCATTTTCAAGAGGACCTCGCCTTCGCCCGGTTGCGCAACATCCTCAGCCTCCAGCCTGAGATCGCGTTGACCGTAGAGCCGCGTGAGACGCGTGCGGATGAGCGCACCTGCCATCAGCGGATCAACCCGACTGCACTCGGCAGCCACAGCGTGATCGCCGGAACGAAAGTGATGAGGATGAGCGCGATGAAGAGCGGCAGGAGCCAAGGCAGGATCGCCATCGTGGTTCGCTCCACCGAAAGCTTCGCCACGCGCGACAGGACGAAGAGCACCATACCAAGCGGGGGATGCAGGAGGCCGATCATCAGGTTAAGCGTCATGATCAGGCCAAAGTGAACCGGATCGATCCCGAATTGGGCCGACAAAGGCAGCAGGATCGGCACCAGGATGGTGATCGCGGCGATCGTGTCCAGGAAGCAGCCGACGAACAACATCAAGAGGTTTACCAGGATCAGGAAGACCCATTTGTTCTCGGTGATCGTCAGAATCGCGCCGGAGAGCATCTGGGCGGCCTGGCTGACCGTCAACAGCCACGCGAAAATGGAGGCGGCCGTGACGATGAAGAGCACCGAAGCGGTCGTCTCGATGGTGTCGAACGTCGCCCGCGCCAGCGTCGACATGGTCATCGTCCGGTAGCGCACCAGCCCGAGGAACAGCGACCAGAGAACAGCGGCGACGGCCGCTTCCGTCGGCGTAAACCAGCCCATCGTCATGCCGCCGATTAGAATGACCGGGGTCATCAGCGCCATGACGGCCGAGAAGTCGAAATACCAGTCAAGGGCCAGCAACACCAGGAGGGCAATGCCGGCGGCGGCATTCATCGACAACCCCGCCGACATCAGGAGATAAACGATGATCGGTACGGACAACACAACGACGACTTCGAGCGACGCCGAGAGCAACCGCTTCATCTCGAAAGGCGTGTCCGAGCCCCAACCGCGCTTATAAGCAAAGATCGCGACCGTCAGCATCATCAGCACCGTCATCACCACGCCCGGCACGATGCCGGCCATGAACAGCGCGCCGATCGAGACGTTCGCCATCATGCCGTAGATGACGAAGGGCAACGAGGGTGGAAAGATTGGCCCGAGCGTCGCCGAGGCGGCGGTGACGCCGACGGCGGCCTCGACCGGATAGCCGTGATCCTTCATCGCCTTGATTTCGATCGTACCGATGCCGGCGGCATCGGCGAGCGCCGTGCCGGACATGCCGGAAAAGATCACCGAGCCGATGATGTTGACCTGTGCCAATCCCCCTTTCATCCAGCCGACGAGCGCTACGGCGAAGGAATAGATGCGGCCGGTGACGCCTGCGGAATTCATCAGGTTGCCGGCTAGAATGAAGAACGGCACGGCGAGCAGCGGAAAACTCTCGACACCGGCGATCATTCGCTGTGCAGCGATGATGTCGGGCGCGACATTGTAGAAGACCAGATAGAGGACGGATGCCACGGCCATCGAGATGGCGACCGGCACACCCACCAGCATCAGGAGAAGAAACGAACCGACGAGCAGCAGCATGGATCAGCCCTCAACCTTTTGGAATTCCTCGGGCTTTTCGAGAACCGAATAACCGCGGCGCTGATTGGCGATAAACACCTGGACGGAGCGAACGAGCATCAGCACGAAGCCGGCCATCACGCTGTAGAAGACGATGTTGCGCGGCAGGTCGACCGTCACCATACGTTCGTTGGCGACGATCGCCACATAGCGCCACATCAGCCAGCAGGCATAGGTAAAGAAGCCGATACGGACGAGATCGACGAAGATCGCCATGCCTCGCGCCACCGGCCGCGGCAGATAGTGATAGAGCACGTCGACCTGGATGTGCCGCGAAACCCTGACGCACATGACAGAACCGAGGAACACCACGCCGATCAGGCAGTTGGTGGCGATCTCCTCCGTCCAGGCATAGGAATCGTTGAGCACATAGCGGGTGAAGAACTGCAGGAACACGCACCCCGTCATCACCCAGAAAATGGCGAGCGTGACCCAGTCCTCGAAGGCATAACTCGAGACATCCGCGGCTGGCGGGGCTTCGTCGAAGGAATGGGCAATTTCCTCCGGCGTCACTTGCAAATGGACTTCCTGTGACATGGCGATCATCCGGCAAACGGTGGGCGGAGTGCCGGCCGCTGACGGGCGGCCGGCGTCAACGATTCACTTGACGGCGCGGATGGCCTCCCAGTCTTCCTTCTTATAGCCAAAGTCTTCGAGCGCCACCTTGTCCATCACGGTCGCCTCGAAATCGGCCTTGTCGATTTCGGTCACTTCGACGCCGCGCTCCTGGAACGTCTGAACGAGCTTCTGCTCACGTTCTTCAATGATCTTGGTGGCACGCTCGGCGGCCTCCTGCATCACCTCGGTGAAGATCTGCTTGTCGGCATCGGAGAGTTGCGACCACAGGTTCTTCGACACAACCGTGTTCAGGTGATCGACGATGTGGCCGGTCAGAACGATATGCTTCTGCACTTCGAAGAACTTCTTCGCCTCGATTGTCGTCAGCGGGTTTTCCTGGGCTTCCACCGTGCCGTTCTGCAATGCGAGGTAGACTTCCGCAAAGGCGATCGGCGTCGTGTTGGCGCCACAGGCGCGCGGCATGGCGAGGTACGCCGGAACATCCGGGACGCGCATCTTCAGCCCCTGCATGTCGGAGCATTTGGCGATCGGCTTGTTCGAGGTCGTATGGCGCGTGCCGTAATAGGTGACGGCGGTGATGTGGTTGCCCGAAGCTTCCTCGTAGCCCTTGGCCAACTGCTTGAACACGTCGCTTTTCGTATAGGCGATCAAATGCGCCGGGTCGCGGAACGTATACGGGAAATAGGTGACCCCGATCGGCGCGTATTCACGCGCGGCAAAGCTCGAACCGGAGATGATGATGTCGACGGTGCCGAGTTTCAGGCCTTGGTTGAGATCGGCCTCCTTACCGAGTTGCGAGGCCGGGAAGACGTCGATCTTGTAGCGCCCCTCAGTGCGCTTGGCGATCTCTTCGGCTGCCCAGACGGACTCGGTGTGGAACGGCTCCGAAGTCTCATAGACATGCGCCCATTTAAGCGCCGTCTGAGCTTGAGCGGCGAGCGCTGAAGCCAGGATAGTCGCAGTCGCACCCAGTAGCATCAACAGTTTGGACTTCATCTTGTTCCTCCTCCAAAGTGAAGTGATTGCTCAAAGCGGGATCACATCCCACTTTCAACCCGTCAGTGTCAGTTGTCCTCGACGCGCCTCCACGCAGCTGGTATCGCGCTGTCGGTCGGCTCCTCCCCGAAGCTGGCCGACAAACGAAGCTGGGATTGATCGAGATGTGCACGCATCGCGGCACGCGCTGCCGCTGGATCTCCGGCAGCGATCGCGTCGCGGATGACGCGATGCTCCTCCATCGCGGCGCGCCAGGTCTCGGTATTTTCGAAATAGCTCGCCAGCTTCTCGAAATAGGGCGTCATGCGCATGTCGTGGATGCTGCCGACGAAGCGGTTCAACGTCTGATTGGCGATGATACTGGAGACGATGACATGGAACTCACGATCAAGCGCGAGCGCCTGGCGACGATCCTCGAGCGCCGCAGCCATTCGCTTTAGATTGTCATCGATAATGGCGATATGCTCGGGGCGCGCCAATCGCGCTGCCTCCTCGGCAATCGCGCATTCAACCACCGCCCTCGCCCTCAACAATTCGAATGGACCTTCGAAATCCTCTGGCGGCGTGTCGGACGCCGGCACCTGCCGTGCCGTGACATAGATGCCTGATCCCATCCGGATATCGATGAAGCCCTCGACCTCGAGCACGATCAATGCTTCCCGGATGGTGGGGCGCGAAACACCGAGCTTCTGCGCGAGCTCCCGCTCGGACGGAAGCCTCGAACCGGGCGCCAAGTCGCCCCGCTTTATCAGGCCCCGCATTTGGTCCGCGACTTGCCGGTACAGGCGGCGCGATTCCACGGCAGAAAACATCGTGCTCCTCGATATCGACTCGCAGTCAGGTGGCCAAGTGGTCATACCAATTTTAGCCAAGATACTCGCCACGGCAGTCGAGTCAACCTCATTATCGCCAGATCTCCGCATCAGGAGTCTTGCCCGCGACTACGCGCCTCGCGGCGTGTTGCTCAACACGCTTGCCGCCGGCCTAGTCGATACCGATCGCAACGCTGCCCGCCGTGCGAAGATCCAAAGGGTTGGGCACACTACGTCCGCACCCTCAACTGGATGGGCCGCGCTGGCGGCCCCCCGATGAAATGGTGGGCGCCGCGCTCCTCCTCGCCTCGGACGCCTGCAGCTTCATGACCAGCGAAACCCTGGTCATGTCAGGCGGATACTAGTGCACGGTGCGTTCAAGTGAACGCACAACGGATCGCGGAATTTGGGGTGGTGGTGAAACAAGGCCTTTTAGGATTGCGCGCCGTAGTTCGACTAAATTGACAACCTGACGAGCTGGTCGCTAGGCTCCGCCCAGGAACCATTGATTTCTTCGGAGCACTGAGTGCGTCCCCAAAAAAGCCGCCCTGACCATTCTTGATCAAGGCGGCCAGGCGGCCCCACTGGGAGGTGAACTCAAAACTCCATCCTCAATTTTTCGAGTTCGGCGAAGAAGGCGCTCGTTCCCTTCTTCTAAATGTGGTCCATTTCTGGCTGTATCGGGCGCGCATCCCTTGATCGACACCTCACGCAGCTATCTTTTCACCTGTTGGATCACCCCATCCGCTCCGAGGCATAGCTTCCCGGGCTCGGCGGGAAGACGACGACGCGGTTGCCGTTGATGAAGCAGCGGTGGTGGATATGGGCGTGGACGGCGCGGGCCAGCACCTGGCTTTCGACGTCGCGGCCGATCGAGACATAGTCCTCGGCGCTTTGCGCATGGGTGATGCGGGCAATGTCCTGCTCGATGATCGGACCCTCGTCGAGGTCGGCGGTGACGTAATGCGCCGTCGCGCCGATCAGTTTCACGCCGCGCTCATAGGCCTGCTTGTAGGGGTTGGCGCCCTTGAAGCTCGGCAGGAACGAGTGGTGGATGTTGATGATCTTGCCCGACATCTTCTTGCAGAGCGCATCGGACAAGACCTGCATGTAGCGGGCCAGCACGATCAGCTCGGCGCCGGTCTGCTCGACGAGTTCCATCAGCTGGGCTTCCGCCTTCGGCTTGTTCTCCTTCGTCACCTTGATGCAGTGGAACGGGATGTCGTGGTTGACGACCACCTTCTGGTAGTCGAAGTGGTTGGAGACGACGCCGACGATGTCGATCGGCAACGCGCCGATCTTCCAGCGGTAGAGCAGGTCGTTCAGGCAATGGCCGAAACGCGACACCATTAAAAGCACCTTCACGCGCTCTTCGGAGGCGCGGATCTCCGCCGTCATCGCGAACCGTTCAGCGACCGGCTGGAAGCCCTCACGCAATTCGTCAAGCTTCACGCCTTCCTCGCTGATGAAGACCAACCGCATGAAGAACAGGCCCGTTTCGAGATCGTCGAACTGCGAGCTGTCGGTGATGTTGCAGCCCTTCTCGGCGAGAAAGCCCGAAACTGCCGCGATGATGCCGGTCGTCGACCGGCACGTAATTGTAAGGATGTGCGATTTCACGACTATCTTCCTTGGGACGTGAGCTAAACCGCGACGACGGCAACACAGTCGCCCTGTTTGACCAGGCCCGGAAAGTGCCGGGCGGCCAGCAGGCCGTCCATCTTCGCCTTTATCGCGACAGGTTCGGCGCCGGTGCGCCCGATGGGGTAAATGCGGGCGACCAGATCGTCCTTGCGTACTTTGTCCCCCAGATCCACGAGTGGCTCGATCAGGCCTCCATCTTCCGCGAAGGAGAAGCAGTCGCCGTCCGGCATGTCGAGCCATTCGGTCTTCGATGTCTCGACTGCACCTTTGAGGATGCCGGCGGCGCGAAGCACGTTCCTGACGCCGCGTTTGGCAATGCCGGCGCTCCTGGCGGTTGCCGTTCCGCCGCCGCCAAGCTCGGTGGTGATGAACACCTTGCCCATCTCCTCGGCCGCGGTGTCGTACATTCCGACGGCGTCGATCTCCAGCATCTTCATCGACCAGGGCGCGCCGAACGCCTTGACCAGTTCGAACGCCCTTGCCTCCTGCTCCTTGTCGGGCAGGATGTGCGCGGCGCAGAACGGCAGGAAGTCAAGCGTCTTTCCGCCCGAGTGGAAGTCGAGCACGATGTCGGCGAGCGGCAGAAGAACCCGTTGGAAATAGTCGGCGATCTTCTCAGTCACCGTGCCGTCCGGCCTTCCCGGAAAGCTGCGGTTCATGTTGCCCTTGTCGATCGGCGAGGTACGGGTGCCGGCGGTAAAGGCCGGGTAGTTCATCGCCGGCACGATGATGACCCGTCCCGTCATCGCATCCGGCCCGAGTGTCCGGGCGAGATCGAAGAGCGCGATCGGCCCTTCGTATTCGTCGCCGTGGTTGCCGCCGGTAAGAAGCGCCGTCGGACCCTCCCCGTTCTTGATGACGGTGATCGGGATCATCACCGATCCCCAGGCGGAGTCATCGCGGCTGTAAGGCAACCGCAGGAAACCGTGCTGCACGCCCTCGGCTTCGAAGTCGACCGTCGCGCTGATCGGCGACGGCCGCAGATGCTGCTCGCTCATGTCTCAGTCCTTGATCATCAGCTTGCGGGGTACGGAGGCCAGGCACTCGACACCCGTTTCGGTGATGAGAATGCTTTCGGTGGTCTCGAAGCCCATGTCCTCGAGCCAAAGCCCGGTCATGAAGTGGAAGGTCATGCCCGGCTTGAGTTCCGTCCTGTCCCCGGGACGCAGGCTCATGGTGCGCTCGCCCCAGTCCGGCGGATAGGAAAGCCCGATCGGATAGCCGGTGCGGTTGTCCTTGACGATGCCGTATTTCTTCAGGACCGCGAAGAAGGCTTTGGCGATGTCCTCGCAGGTGTTGCCCGGCCTGGCGACGGCAAGTCCCGCCTCCATGCCCTCGAGCGTCGCCTTTTCCGCGTCGAGGAAGGCCTGGGTCGGCTTGCCGAGGAAGACCGTGCGCGACAGCGGCAGGTGATAGCGGTTGTAGCAGCCGGCGATCTCGAAGAAGGTGCCCTCGCCGCTCTTCATCGGCCGATCGTCCCAGGTCAGGTGCGGCGCGGAGGCTTCTACGCCCGAAGGCAGCAGCGGGACGATCGCCGGGTAGTCGCCGCCGATACCGTCGACCCCGCGCGTGCCGGCATCATAGATCTCGGCGACGAGATCGCATTTGCGCATGCCGACCTCGATCTTGTCGAAGATGCGGCGATGCATGCCCTCGACGATGCGGGCCGCGTTGCGCATATACTTGATCTCGGTCTCGCTCTTGACCGCGCGCTGCCAGTTGACGAGCGCCGTCGCGTCGACAAAGCGGGCATTCGGCAGGTGCTTTTGCAGCGCGGCGAAGGCGGCGGCGGAGAACCAGTAGTTGTCCATCTCGACGCCGGTCCTGAGCGAACCCCAGCCACGGTCGGCAAGGATGCCGGAGAGATAGTCCATCGGGTGGCGCTCGGTCGACTGCACATAGTGATCGGGATAGCCAATGATGTTCTCGTGCTTGAGATAGGCGGTCAGCTTCGCGCCGTTGGCGTCCTGACCGCGGCCATACCAGATCGGTTCGCCCGACGGCGGTACGATCACCGCCTGGTGCACGTAGAACGACCAGCCGTCATAGCCGGTCAGCCAGGCCATGTTCGAGGGGTCGCTGACGATCAAGAGATCGATGCCCTTCGCCTCCATCGACTGGCGCGTCTTCTTCAGCCGCGTTTCGTATTCTGCAAGAGAAAATTTGAGGTTGGGTTGGGTCATGCTTCTTCCCTCGTTTTCCGGCCGTGCCGGCCTTAACTCTCGAACGTGGTTCCGGCGTCTGCCGCATTGGCTCGCGTAAAGGCGAGCGTGGCGATTGCCGTGTCCTGAATGCCGGTGCCGGTGAGATCCGCTATCGTGATCTCTTCCGTCCCGGTCCGGCCGGGCTTCAGCCCGGCGATCACCTGCCCGAGCTCCGCGAATTCGGCGTCGGCTGCAACAAGCCCGGCCGCAATCGCGTGGTGCAGTTCGCCGAGCCGGCGTGTCTGCCTGAGGCTGTCGGCGACATAGGTTGTCTCGGCGATCGCCCGCGGCTCGATCTCGTTCTTGTGCTCGGCGTCCGAGCCCATGGCGGTGACATGCTGCCCCGGCTGCAGCCATTCGGCCTTGAGAATCGGCGCTTCCGACGGTGTGGTGGTGACGACGATGTCGGCGCCGGTGACGGCTGCCTTCGGGTCGATTGCTGCCTTGACCGGGAAGCCGAGCTTTTCGGCAAGCGCTTTCGCCGTCGCTTCGGCCTTCGCTGCGTCGCGCGCCCAGATGCGCGCTTCCCGGATCGGCCGCACCAGCGCGAGCGCCTGAAGCTGCAGCCTTGCCTGCATCCCGGCACCGAAGATCGCGGCCACCGAGGAATCCGCCCGCGACAGATGCTTCGCCGCCACCGCGCCGGCGGCGGCCGTACGCACGTCGGTCAGATAGCCGTTGTCGAGCAGCAGCGCCTCTACGAGACCGGTGCGGCTGGACAGGAGCACCATCATGCCGTTGGTGCTCGGCAACCCGATCTTCGGATTGTCGAAGAAACCAGGGCTGATCTTGATCGCAAAGCCTTCGATCCCGGGAACATAGGCGGTCTTGACGTCGACCTCGCCGCGGTATTCCGGAATGTCGAGCCTGAGGATGGGCGGCATCGCCACGGCCTTGGTGGCAAGCGCATGGAACGCGCCCTCAACGCAATCGACCGCCTCGCGATCGAGCGGCACGATCCGACGCAGCTCCGCCTCGGTCAAAATCGTCATCCGTGTCATGCCGCCTCCTCGCGGAACGGATCCGTTTCGCCGTTGATCACGCGCAAATGCAGCCCCATGTCGATGTTGCGGCCGGAAAGAATGACCGCGATCGGGCCCTCGATGTTCTTGATCTTGCCGGCCAAAAGCGCCGCGATGCCGACGGCCCCCGCCCCCTCGACGATCTCGCGCTCCTGTTCGTAGGCGTGCCGAATGCCGGCGGCGATCTCGTCCTCGGAAAGCAGCACGACGTCATCGAGAAGGTCGCGGCACATGGCGAATGTGACCCGGTTGTCGAGCCCGACCCCCCCGCCGAGCGAATCCGCAAGGCTTGGCTCTTCCTCGATTTGCACCGGCCGGCCGGCCTCGAGGCTCGCCTTCATCGCCGCACCGCGCTCCATCGTCAGCCCGATCACGCGCGCCTTCGGTCGGCGCGCCTTGACCGCGGCGGCGACGCCGGCCGCGAGCCCGCCGCCCGACAGCGGCACCAGCACCGTCGACACGTCCGGCATGTCGTCGACAATCTCCAGCCCCAAGGTACCCTGGCCCGCAACGATTGCCGGATGGTCGAACGGCGGCACCATAACCAGCCCCTCGTCGCTGACCAGGCGGTCGACCTCCTGCTGGGCCTCGTCTTGCGATCTGCCGACGATCCTCACATTCGCGCCGAGGCGCCGGATCTCCGAGACCTTGTTCTCCGGCACCAGCCGCGACATGCAGATCGTCGCGCTCGATCCTTCCGCTTTCGCCGCATGGGCGAGCGCCCGGCCGTGATTTCCCGTCGAGGCCGCCACGACGCCGCGGGCCCGCTCCTCAGGGCTCAGCGACAGCACGGCGTTGGTGGCGCCGCGCAGCTTGAAGCTGCCGGTCGTCTGGTGGTGTTCGAGCTTCAGGCCGACAGGCACGCCGCAGCGCTCGGACAGCACCGCGGAAAGCACGAACGGCGTGCGCAGGACTCGGCCGGCGATGCGTTGGCGGGCAGCCAGGATAGTATCGAGCTCCATCACTGACATCCCTCCAGCCATTCAGAGATGCTTCTGGCGAAACTTCGCGGTACGACGAACGCGCCATCGCGCTCGGAGGAACGCGTGAACATGACCGGGATACGGTGCAGCGAGGAAAAGGTCGCAACGCCGAGCGTCCGTTCCCAGTCGATCGCCAGACACTTGGACACGAGGTCTCGCAGATCAGGCGAGGTCACCTCGATGCGTATCCGCCCTTCGCTGAGGTCGAGCCTGCAGCCCAATTCGGGCGGAATGCCGGAAGCAATCGCCGACGCGCGCTCTGCCGGGAAGACCCAGAAGCGGCGTGGTCCTGCACGGACGACCCTCAGGCCGTCGCGGCCGGCAATCTCCCCGACCTGCGTCGGCAGGGGACCGCCGATCTCACGGGCAAGCGCCGGCTCGAACGCCGCAAGTGCGCCCTCCCATGCATCACATTGAATGAGCGGGCATGGCAGTTGCTTCAGCACCATGCGCTCGGCGGGTAACGTCTCAACCATGCATGCGTTCTCCGGCAGGATCGAGGAAGACGGGCGAAACGACGCGCGCCCGCACCACTTCATTTTTCATGGGATAGGAAGCAATCACCTCGTCGCCCTCGAAGTCCGCGGCGAGGAGGCCGAGGCCGACGTAGCAGTCCAGTTCCGGACTGTAGGTGATCGACGTCATGCGGCCGTGGCCGTGGCCCTCCAGCGGCTCGCCGGGCGCAAACAAAAGCGCCCCACCGCGAAGGCGTTTGCCGGCCTCGATGCATTTCAGGCCGACCAGCCGCTGGCGATTTGCAGCCGTAAACGCCTCGCGCCGACTCAGGGCCTCGCCAACATAGCCGCTGCGCTTGGCGACCATACGTCCCATGCCGAGGTCCGAGAGGGTCGTTCTGCCGTCGATTTCAGGGCCAGCCACGTGGCCCTTTTCGACGCGCAGCGCACCGAGCGCCTCGACGCCATAGGGTTTCAAGCCGTGGGGTGCGCCGACGTCGATGAGATGCCGCCAGGCGGCTTCACCATTCGAGGCTCCGACATAGATCTCATAGGCGCGCTCGCCAGAGTAGCTAAGGCGTATGATCCTCAGCGGACTGTCCCTGAACGCTCCCTCGGCCAGCCCCATATGCGGCAAAGCTTCGTTGGAGAAACCGATATCCGGAAACGCGGCCGCGAGTATTTTTCCGCTCTCGGGTCCGGCGACCGACATGCCCGCCCATTCGTCGCTGACCGACGAAACGGAGACGCGCAGGTCGGGCCACGCGGTATCCAGCAGGAATTCCAGCCAGGAAAGGACGTCCGCCGCCTTGGCGGTTGACGTCGTCATGAAGAAACAATCTGGCCCCACGCGTGTCGTCGTTCCATCATCGAAGACGATGCCGTCGTCGCGCAGCATGACGCCGTAACGCGCGCGCCCGACCTTGAGGCTGGCGAAGCCATTGGCGTAGACCCTGTCGAGAAAGGTGGCCGCGTCCGGTCCCTGGATGTCGATCTTGCCGAGCGTCGAGATATCCATGATCCCCGCCGCGGACCGCACGTGGCGCATTTCGTTGACGTAAGCCGCATTCACGTCCTTGCCGGAGGCCTCGAAGAACCACGGCCGCATCCAGAGCCCGACTTCGAGCATTTGCGCGCCATTTGCCGTGTGCCAGTCGTGGATCGGCGTGAGACGGTAGGGACGGAAGTGGTGACCTGTAGCACGTCCGGCAACCGCTCCGATCGCCACCGGCGTGTAAGGTGGCCGGAACGTTGTCGTTCCGGCCTCCGGGATCGAAATCCCGCGCAATTTGGCCATCGCCTTCAAGGCGTTGATATTGCTGGTCTTGCCCTGGTCCGTTCCCATCCCGAGCGTCGTATAGCGCTTGAGATGTTCGACCGACTCGTAGCCTTCCCGCTGGGCCAGCTGGATGTCGTCGAGCGTCACGTCCATCTGGAAATCGACGAATGCCTTTCGCTGACCGAAGATCGGCTTGTAGACGGTCGTCGGGCCGGCCGTTTCCTCGATCTCCAACGCGGGCGCTTCGGCTACCGCGCCCACCTTTCCAGCGACGGCGGCCGCCGCACGGCCGACGCCGGCACCCTCGGCGATCGCCGCCGAGACACCCGAGCTTCTGGTCGCCGCACCGGC
Organism: Sinorhizobium mexicanum; assembly: GCF_013488225.1. NCBI lineage: Bacteria > Pseudomonadati > Pseudomonadota > Alphaproteobacteria > Hyphomicrobiales > Rhizobiaceae > Sinorhizobium > Sinorhizobium mexicanum. Next base: position 1,355,533 of record NZ_CP041241.1, read on the forward strand.
GACGAACTGGGTTTCAGGGAGCAGTCCCGGAACAAAGGCGTCGATGTCTGGACGGTAAACCGGCTTCACTCCCTGGTGCGACGTCAGATGCAGCACCGGAGACCAGCCGGCGGACATGCCGACCAGATCGCAGCTGACGCCGGTCGTGCCTGCCATCCCGGCGAGGACGACGCCCTCTACCGCATATTTGCCTTTCACGTTCGCCACATTCGTCGCGAGATGAACCTCGGCGCCCATTTGCTTGGCTCTCGTCAACAGCGTCGGCTCCGCCATCGGCCTTGCATCGGCGATAGTGACGCGTGCGCCGTGGGCAAGGAGATCGAAAGCGGTGAGATAAGCGCTGTCGTCGGCGGTCGCGATCACGACATTCCTGCCGGGCAGAACCGCGTAGCGATTGACATACGTCCTGATCGCCGAGTTCAGCATGACGCTGGGCCGGTCATTGTTCGAGAAGACCATCGGCCGCTCGATCGCGCCGGTCGCAAGGACGATGCTGCGGGCGTGCAGCAACGTGAATGTTTTCCGCGCCGCATCCATCGCGGGACCAGCGAAGGGATCCGCATCCTCGATCAGTGCGAGCGTGTTCCCGTCATAGAGCCCGAAGGCGGTCGTGCGGCGCATGATGCGCACGTTCGCCATTTCCTCAAGCTCTGCCCGCATCGCGCTGAGCCATGCCGCTGCGGCCGGCTCGGAAAGCAGGCGGCCGCCGATTTCGAAGTCCTGCTCGATCAGCAGCACACGCGCGCCGGCGTGCGCGGCGGCCCGGGCGGCAGAAAGTCCGGCCGCTCCACTGCCAACGACCGCCACGTCCGTGAAATCGTCACGGGAGTCGTACACATCTGGGTCCGGCATCATTGTCGCTTTGCCGAGACCCGCAGCCTTGCGGATGAAGTGCTCATAGAACATCCACGCCCGGCGGCTCGGTCCCATGAAGGTCTTGTAATAGAACCCGGAGGAAAGAAGCGGACTGAACAGGCTGTTGACGCTCTGGACATCGAAACGCAACGACGGCCAGTTGTTCTGGCTTGCCGCGTCCAGACCCGATGTCAGTTCCAACATCGTGGCCGGCAAGTTCGGTTCCCGGCGCGCGCCCGTGCCGACCGTCACCAACGCGTTCGGCTCTTCCGCGCCGGCAGAGAGAATGCCGCGAGGGCGATGATACTTGAAACTCCTGCCGACCAGCGAGACTCCGCTTGCGAGCAGGGCGGAAGCGAGCGTGTCTCCCTTGAACCCGGCGTACTGACGGCCATCGAACGTAAACTTGAGAACTTGCGAGCGGTCCAGATAGCCGCCTGACGCAAGGCGCTTTTGGGTGGGTGTCATGCCCGTCGCCTTCTTGAAAAACTGACCGAATGGATCGAATGCGTGACCGTGTCGCGCTCGACAACGAGCCATTGGCGGCAGCCGAGAACGTGCTGCCAAAATTCGCGATGCAGCCCCTTGGGATTGGCCCGCACGTAGACATAGTGGTACCAGGCATCGAGATCCGGATTGTCGTGAGCGGGCCGCTCGGCGGTGGCATCGCCGCCGTAACGGAATTCGCTGTGGTCACGCACGCCGCAGCAGGGGCAGTCGATACGAAGCATCTCGCTCTCCTATTGAAGCCAGGCGAAGGGGCCGGCGCCCGCTTCATCGATCATGTGCCCGCTGCGGAAGCGCCCCAACCCGTAACCGCGGACAAGGGCGGGTGTCTCGCCGGTCGCCAGCATCTCGGCGAAGCACCAGCCGGATGCCGGGGTCGCCTTGAACCCGCCGTAACACCAGCCACCATTCAAATAGAGGCCATCGACGGGCGTCAGCGAGATGATCGGACTTGCGTCCGGCGTCATGTCCATGATGCCGCCCCAATGGCGCAGCAGGCGCAGGCGCGAGATGTTCGGCATCAGCGCAATTGCGGCCTCGCAGACCTCGCGCAGCACGCCGGTGTTGCCGCGCTGGGAGTAGGAGTTGTAGCCGTCGAGGTTGCCGCCAAAGACGAGCCCACCCTTGTCCGACTGGCTGAGATAGAAGTGGTCCGCCCCGTAGGCGACGACATGGTCGACCAACGGCTTGACCGGCTCCGTCACGAAGGCCTGCAGCAGATGGCTCTCGATCGGCAGTTCGAGCCCAGCTTTCTGGGCAAGGACGGACGTATGGCCGGCCACCGCGAGACCGACCCGGCCGGCACCGATACGGCCGCGGGTGGTTTCAACGCCGACGATCCGATCGCCCTGCCGGACAAAGTCGGTCACCTCGCAGCCCTCGATGATGTCCACGCCGTGGCCGCTTGCGGCCCGCGCATAACCCCACGCCACCGCATCGTGGCGGGCCGTGCCGGCTCGCCCCTGGAAGATCGCGCCATGGATCGGAAACCGGGCGGTGTCGGAGAAGTCGAGATAGGGTACAAGCTTGCGCACGGAGTCCCGGTCGAGAATCTCCGCGTCGATGCCGTTCGAGCGCATGACATTGGCGCGGTGAGTGAACGTATCGAGTTGATCCGCCGAATGTGCCGTCACCAGCTGGCCGCGCTGCGAGAACATGACGTTGAAGTTGAGCGCCGCCGACATTCCCTCCCAGAGCTTCATCGAGAACTCGTAGAACTGGGTATTGCCGTCGAGCAGGTAGTTCGACCGGATGACCGTGGTATTCCGGCCCACATTGCCGCCGCCGATATAGCCCTTCTCCAGCACCGCGACGTTGCGGACGCCGTGGTTCTCGGCGAGATAGAAGGCGGTTGCGAGGCCGTGCCCGCCGCCGCCGATGATGACGACGTCGTAGGAGGCCTTTGGACTGGCTGCGCGCCAGGCGCGTTGCCATCCCCGATTGCCTGTGGCTGCGTGGCGTAGCAGCGAGAAGACCGAATACCGGCTCATGACAAAGGTCCTATCGAACGATCGGGCCGAGCGGCGTGCGCGTCAGCACCTCGGGTCCGGTCCCCGTCAGCAACACGGTATTGGAGACGAAATCGTCCCCCTTGCCGGTCCCCATCAGCCAGGAAAGGATGTGGAAGCTCATCCCCGTGCGGATCTCGAGATCGGAATCGTGTCTAAGACCGGTCACCGTATTTCCCCCGGTCCACGACGGAGGCTGACCGACGCCCACGCAGTAGCCGCAGTGATGGCGGCGGTAATGGGAAAGACCCGCATCATCGACGACAGCCTGCCAGGCGGCGTAGACATCACGGGCGCGCGCGCCGGGTCTGAGCGCCCCGACGACGGCATTAAAGGCCGCAGCCGTCACTTCCGCCATGCGCGCATCGGCGTCGCTGATGCCGCCAAGCCGGATCAGACGACCCAGCGGCGCGTGATAGCGTGAAATACATCCGGAAAGCTCGATGAAGACCGGCTCCCCCTGGCGGTAGTTTCCGGATCCCCATGTCGTGTGCTCTTCGCCCAGCCGGGAGGCCGGACGGATGAACGGGCCGAAGCCCGGCACATGACCTCCCGCCCGGGTCATCGCCGCGATGCATTCGGCAGCAACGTCGCACTCCCGCGCACCGTCGGCGATCATCCCGATTGCGGCGCCGGCTGCCGCGTCGGTAACCGCAGCGGCCCGCCGCATGAGGACTTGCTCCTCGGCGCTCTTCACCAATCTCAGGTGGTCCACGAGATTGGAGACATCGTTCCACTCGGCGGACACAAGCGACTCCAGCCGCCGCGCAAGCCCATGGCTCAGCCCGGATGTCCATTGCTCAAGCCCAAGCCGCTTTCCCGCAAAACCCTGATCATTGAGAATGCGCGACGCAAGGTCGGCCGCGGTCTCGCTGTCGCTGTGACCGCGGAACTCGGCGGCACGGACATGATTTTCGATCGTCACGCGCTCCATCGCACGGGTGACGAGCGTCGGTTTGCCCTGGAGCGGGACGATGAGAAGATGGGGTGCAAAGTAGCCCCAGTGATCGAGGCCCGTCAGATAAAAGATGTTTTCCGGCGACGCGAAAACCGCCGCGTCAAGTCCGCGATCGACGAGCCCAGCTCTTACAGCATCAAGACGGCGCGCGATCTCGCCATCGGTAAAGGGATTACCGTCCATGGTCTCTCTCTTGTCTTCCGCCCTCAGTCGGCGGCGCTTCGAATGGATATCAACGGGCGTCTATTCGACGGCGATCAGTTTCCGGGGCGACGTGCAAAGCTTCTCCCCGCCCTTGTCCGTGACGACGAAGGACTCGGATATCGCCAGGCCGAAATCGCCAAGCCAGACACCCGCCATCATGTGAAAGCACATGCCCGGCTGCAGCTCGGTCCGGTCGCCCGGCCGGAGACTGACCGTGCGCTCGCCCCAGTCCGGCGGATAGGCGAGGCCGATCGGATAACCGACGCGGCTTTCCTTCTTCAGTCCCCGGCTGCGCAGAACCGCCTGCCATGCGGCCTCGACCTCTTCGGCGGTGTTGCCGGACCGCGCCTTCTCGAGCCCGGCATCCACACCATCGACAATGGCCTTGGCGATGTCGACGTAGGTCTGCGGCGGCCGGCCAAAGTGCACCGTGCGGGTAAGCGCCGCATGGTAACGCCGCCTCGCGCCGGCAATTTCGAGAATCGCGAGGCCGGACTGCGGCAGAGGATCCTCGGTCCAGGTCAGATGCGGCGTGGCAGTACCCTCGCCGACGGGCATCAGCGGGCAGATCGCGGCATAGTCGCCGCCAAGACCACCCACGCCCATGATCTGAGCGTGATAGAGCTCGGCGATGACTTCGTTCTGCGGCACCCCGGGGCTCATCTTCGAGATGGCCCGCTCCATCGCATGTGAGCAAATGGCGCCGGCTTCGCGCATCAAGGCGAGTTCGGGCTCGGATTTGATCAGGCGCGCCCAATTGACCAGGTCGCCGTTGTTGGAAAAGCTGGCCTCCGGAAGCCCTTGGACGAGATGGGCATGGCAGCGCGCCGTGTAGTAATGCGCATCCATCTCCACACCGATGCGCGCCTTCCCCCAGCCACGGGCGCGGACCAGTTCGGCAAGCTCATCGAAGGGGTGGCCTTCCGGGTTCTGCACCAGATACTCCGAAAACGGCACGACGTTGCCTTGAGGCAACCCGGTCGTCAGAAGGGCGCTCTTCTCGTCCTGCGCCCGACCGAACCAGATCGGCCGCTCCTCGTCGACGTGCACGAGAACACATTGCGGCACATAGAACGACCAGCCGTCGTAGCCGGTGAGCCAGCCCATGTTCGCAGGATCCTGACAGATAATGAGGTCGAAGCCCGCCCGCTCCATGCGTTTCTTCACATCACGGATCCGGCGGGAATACTCCGCCGCGGTAAAAACAGCCGACCTGCTCACGACATCTCCTCCATCGTGTACGACGTCATAGATGTGTACATCATTTTCTACAGCACGCAACTGTGTATCGAAATTTTCGTATTTATAGCAGGCCATCTTGTAAAAACGAGAGTCAGATGTATACTTCTACCGTCTCGCGAGGCATCCAAGCTGTGCGAGGCGAACACCAGCTTCAAAAAAAGGGGAACCCATGTTCAAATCTCTCATTTCCCGCAGGAATGCACTGAGGGCCGCAGCCCTCACAGTCGCCGCCGTATCCTTCTGCGGCTACGCCCATGCAGAATCGACCCTCGAGAAAGCAAAGGCCGCCGGCTATATTCGCATCGGGTTTGCCAATGAGGCGCCCTTCGGATTCGCCACTCCGGACGGAAAGCTCACCGGAGAGGCTCCGGAAGTCGCCAAGGCCGTACTCAAGAAAATGGGCATCGCAGAGGTAGACGGCGTGCTGACCGAATTCGGCTCGCTCATTCCCGGCCTGAAGGCCGGCCGCTTCGACATCATCGCGGCGGGCATGTTCATCAATCCCAAGCGTTGCGCCGAGATCGCCTTCTCCGAGCCCTCCTACGGCATCGGGCAGGCCATGCTGGTCGCGAAGGGCAACCCCAAGGGCGTCAAAGACTATTCCACCTTCGCATCCAACAAGGATCTGAAGCTCGCCGTAATGGCGGGTGCCGTGGAAAGTGGCTACGCGAAGGATGCGGGCCTCTCCGCCGAGCAGGTCATCTCACTGCCCGATCAGTCCAGCCTTGTCGCTGCCGTCCAAGCCGGCCGCGCCGATGCGGCAGCCCTCACCGCACTGTCGATCGCCGAAATGGCCAAAAAGGCGGAAGGCGTGGAGTCGACCGAGCCCTTCGGTGAAGTTGCCGGAAAGTCAGTCAAGGGTCACGGCGGCTTCGGCTTCCGCAAGGAAGACAAGGATCTCGTCGAGGCCTTCAACAAGGAGCTCACCGCCTTCCTGGGCACCCCGGAGCATCTCGCCCTCGTCGAACCGCTGGGCTTTGGCAAGGGCTATCTGCCGAACAAGACGACCGCGCAGCTTTGCGCAGGCGAGTAACGCCTTCTGGCCGGCGGCGCGAAAGCGCCGCACTTCCAATCCCTGCGTTCATGAGGGACCCAGATGTGGATTCGTATGCTCGTCGCGATGCTCGCGGCAACGTTGCTGCTGATCGCCTTGCTTTCAGCCAACGCTGAATACCGGCTCTTCATGCCAGGTTTGTTAGAAGGCGCCGTGCTGACGGCGGAGATTACGGTCTTGGGAGCCGTGCTCGCCGTGTTCATGGCGCTGATAGCGGCGCTCGCAAAGCTCTATGGCCCTCTGCCGATAAGGTGGCTTTCGACGACCTACATTGAGATCTTCCGCGGGACTTCCGCGCTGGTGCAGCTTTTCTGGCTCTATTTCGTCCTGCCGCAATTCGGCATCTTCCTTGACGCCTTCCTGGTGGCGGTTCTGGCGCTCGGCCTGAACATTGGGGCCTACGGGGCGGAGGTTGTCCGAGGCGCCATCGTTTCCGTGGCGCGCGGACAGTGGGAGGCTTCAATCGCCCTCAACATGTCGAGAGCACAAATGCTGCGTCGGATCATTCTGCCTCAGGCGTTTACGGCCATGATTCCTCCCTGGGGCAACCTCTTTATCGAACTGGTGAAGTCTACCTCGCTCGTTTCCCTGATTACGCTGGCGGACCTCACTTTCAAGGCCCAGCAAATGAACCAGTCAACGCTGAAGACGGTACCTGTGTTTACCCTCGTGCTGCTGATCTATCTGGCCATTTCTCTAACCGTCACCATTGCCATGCGCCTGCTTGAACAGCGTGCGTCGAAGGGACTGACACGCGGAAGGGTCGCCTGATGTGGGATTGGACATTCACATTCGAGATTCTGCCGGTGCTTGCTAGGGCGGCGATCATGACAGTCGAAGCGACCGCTCTCGGTTTCGTCATAGCGGCGACACTCGGGCTCGTGCTCGCCTCCATCAGGCTGGCCTTTCCGACCGCCGGCGTCGTGGTTACGGTGTTGGTGGAACTCATCCGGTCGACGCCCCTGCTCATCCAAATATTCTTCCTCTACTTCGTCTTGCCGAAGGCAGGAATCGTGCTGGATGCGTTTACGGCGGGCGTGGCAGCCATAGGCGTTCACTACGCCGCCTATTGCTCCGAGGTCTACCGCGCGGGATTCGAGAACGTTCCGAGGGGCCAATGGGAGGCATCGATCGCTCTCAACCTGTCTCCGTGGAATACCTTCAAGGACATAATCCTGCCTCAGGCGCTGCCTCCGGTCGTTCCTGCGCTCGGAAACTACCTGATTGCGCTTTTCAAAGAGACGCCCTTGCTCTCGGCCATTGCCGTCCTCGAACTCATGCAGACCGCGAAAAACATCGGATCTGAGACATTCCGCTACACCGAGCCCGTCACGCTCGTCGGGGTGTTCTTCCTGGTTATGAGTCTCGTTTCAGCGGGCATCGTCCGGATACTCGAATCGTGGTTGCAGCGGAGATAGAAGATGAACGACATGCCAATGGTACGCTTCGAGAACGTTTCAAAACGCTACGGCGCGCTCACCGTTCTCGACAATCTCAACCTCGATATCGGCCGCGGCGAGAAGGTATCGATCATCGGTCCCTCGGGCTCCGGCAAGACCACCGTGCTGCGCATGCTCATGACGCTCGAGGCCATCAACGATGGTGTCCTCTGGGTCGATGGCGAACCCATGACGCACATGATGCAGAACGGCAAGCTTGTGCCCGCGACCACCAAGCACATACGCCGGATCCGTGCAAAAATCGGCATGGTGTTCCAGTCCTTCAACCTGTTCCCGCACATGACTGCGATGGGAAACTGCATCGAAGCTCCGATAACCGTACTCGGAATGAAGCGCTCGGAGGCTGAGGAGCGCGCGGCGGAGCTCCTGGACATGGTCGGCCTGTCCGCCAAGAAGGATCACTATCCGTCGCAACTGTCGGGCGGTCAGCAGCAGCGCGTGGCAATCGCGCGTGCGCTTGCAATGCGGCCGAAGATCATGCTGTTCGACGAAGTAACGTCGGCGCTCGATCCGGAACTTGTGGGCGAAGTGCTGCAGGTTATAAGGAAGATCGGCCACGAGCACGACCTTACCATGCTCATGGTTACCCACCAGATGGGTTTCGCCAAGGAGTTTTCGGACAGGGTGTGCTTCTTCTATCAAGGCAAGATTTGCGAACAGGGCGCTCCCGCGGAAATCTTTGGAAACCCCAAGAACGAAAGGACAAGACAGTTTCTCAACGCTGTCTTGGAAGCAGGATAACCTTGCACCCCGAATTGCCTGGTAAAGTCGAAACCAGCGGCGCCTTACAGCCCGCATCGGCCCGAGAGAGGTTCGACCGGATATACCACACTCTCAGGGACCGCATCTGCATGCTCGAGTACGCGCCGAGCAGCCGCCTGTCCGAGGAAGAGCTGGCGAAAGAATTCTCCACCAGCCGCACGCCTGTGAGGCGTGTGCTGGCAAGGCTGGAGTCCGAGGGGCTGGTGGAATCGGTGCATGGTGTCGGGACGATCGTGACCGACCCCGATATCGGCGAATTGGTGCAGATCTATCATTTGCGCATGGAACTTGCGCTTCTGGTCGGCAAGCTTTCTCCGATCCCACGCAGCGCGGAGGATCTGGAACGGATCAGGGCGCTCATAGCCCGCTGCGACGAGGAGATGAAAAATCCGACACAAAGGGCGTTCCTGCACCTGAATATGGCGTTCTTTACCGAAATCAGGGCATTCACCGGAAACCTCCCGCTGCGGGAGATCAGCGAGCGGTTGTACTACCAGGTCGTTCGCGTCGTGTTGAAGATGATGCCGAAGCTGGGATTGGCGGAAGAGTACTCGGCCTTTCGCAACGAGATGCAGGCCGTCCTGTCTGCCGCCGAAATCGGCGACTGGGAGGCGATCGGATACATTCGGCGGGCCCACATCTCCATGAGCTTCCACCGCATGATGGCCTACGCCGAGAGGTCGGAACGGTCCGAAGAGCCCACCAAGGCATGATCAAGCTTGACGCCATTGATTTGCGCATCCTGGAAGCGATCCAGAAGGATGGAAGAATTACCAAGCTCGCGCTTGCCGAGAAGGCGGGACTGTCGCCAACACCCTGCTGGCTCAGACTGAGGAAGCTGGAAAAGGCCGGCATCGTGACGGGCTATCATGCGCGGCTCGCGATGCGCCGGGTCACCCCGGTCACAAGCGTTCTCACCGAGATCACGCTCGGCAACCACCGCCAGACCGACTTCGAACGCTTCGAACGCGTGGTCGCCTCGATCCCGGAAATCGTCGCCTGCTGGTCGGTCGGCGGCGGCGTCGATTACATTCTGAAGATCATGACAGCCGACGTCGACGCCTACCAGCGGCTCATCGACAGCCTGCTGGATCGCGAATTGGGCATCGACCGCTATTTCACCTACATCGTCACCAAGACGGTCAAGGAAGAAACTCTGCTCCCGCTGACCAGCTTGCTCCCTGATACGCTGTAGACCGGGACATCATAGACAATCCGGCTCTCCTGTCCCGGTTATTTAGTCCAACTCTCTGCCGCATGTGCCCGGAATAGACAACTTCTCTCCCCTTTGCGGTCCAGACTACCCGCAACAAGAGAGGAGATCGGATATGACTGCTGTTTTCGCGCGCACGACCTTCCACGACGCATTGAACCACCTGAATGATCGGCAGCTCCTGCGGGAGCTCGCTTATGTTGGAGGGCGGTGGGTTGCCGGGCGTGATGGCAAGGCCTTCGAGGTCTCAGATCCGGCAACGGGCGCGACGCTTGCCTGGGTCGCCTCGCTCGAGGCCACCCAGGCTTCGGAAGCCGTCGATGCCGCTGCCAAGGCTTTTCCGGCATGGCGTAGCATGCTGCCGCAAGCGCGCGCAGGCATTCTGCGCAAATGGTACGAACTGATGCTTGCCGCCAAGGAGGATCTCGCCCTGCTGATGACGCTCGAGCAGGGCAAACCGCTTGCGGAATCCCGCGGAGAAATCGACTACGCCGCCTCCTTCATCGAGTGGTATGCCGAAGAAGGCAAGCGGCTCAACGCCGAGAGCGTGACGAGCCATCTGCCGGGCGCGGAGATGATCGTACGCCGCGAGGCGCTCGGGGTCGTCGGTGTCGTCACGCCCTGGAACTTCCCCTCGGCGATGATCACCCGAAAGGCGGCCGCTGCACTCGCCGCCGGCTGCACGGTCGTTGCTCACCCCTCCTCCGAGACGCCGCTTTCTGCCCTGGCGCTCGCAGAGCTTGGCGAACGCGCCGGTCTTCCGGCCGGTGTGTTCAACGTCGTCACCGGTGATGCTGCGACCATCGTCGGCCGCCTGTGCGAAGAGCCCCGTGTCCGCGCCATGAGCTTTACCGGATCGACCGAGATTGGTAGGCTGATCGCCGGCCAGTGCGCTCCGACGATGAAGCGGCTGGTGATGGAACTTGGCGGCCATGCGCCGCTCATCGTGTTCGCCGATGCCGATGTGGAGAAGGCGGCGGATATCGCGATCGCCGCAAAATTCGCGACCTCCGGTCAGGACTGCCTCGCAGCAAACCGGATCTATGTCGAGCGACCGATCCTCAAAGCCTTCAACGAGGCCTTCGCCGCACGCGTTTCCCGCCTCAAAGTCGGCGCGGGGCTGGCACAAGACACCGACATCGGACCGCTCATGCATGAGCGCGCCATCGCCAAGGTCGAGGAGCAGGTAACCGACGCGTTGAAGCGCGGCGCGAAAGTCGCGATCGGCGGCAAGCGGCACGCCGCGGGACCGCTGTTCTTCCAACCGACCGTGCTCACCGACGTAGCGGACGACGCCCTGATCATGCGCGAGGAGACATTCGGCCCCGTGGCCGCCGTCACCGCATTCGACAGCGAAGATGAAGTCATCACCCGGGCGAACGACACCGAATATGGCCTCGTGGCCTACGTCGTCACCGAAAACGGCGCTCGCCAGCTGCGGCTCGCACGAGCCCTCGAGTATGGCATGGTGGCAATCAACCGGGTGAAGATCACCGGCGGACCGATCCCCTTCGGCGGCTGGAAGCAGTCCGGCCTCGCACGCGAAGGCTCACGCCATGGCATGGAGGCCTTCACCGAACTCAAATATCTCTGCATCGATACCGCCGCCTGAACGGATTTCATGAAAGGAAACACCATGCTCGAAAAAAGCAACGAACTCACCGCCTGGGACCGCGACCATTTCTTCCATCCGTCCACGCATATGGGCATGCATGCGCGCGGTGAAACCCCGACGCGGGTCATCGGCGGCGGCGAAGGCGCTTACATCACCGACATTGCCGGCAAGCGCAGCCTCGACGCCTTCGCCGGTCTCTACTGCGTCAATGTCGGCTATGGCCGGCAGAAGATTGCCGAGGCGATCGCTGAACAGGCGAAGAACCTCGCCTACTACCACGCCTATGTCGGCCACGGCACCGAGGCGTCGATCCGGCTCTCCAAGATGATCATCGATCGCGCGCCGGAAGGCATGAGCCGCGTCTATTTCGGCCTTTCCGGTTCGGACGCCAACGAGACCAACATCAAGCTCATCTGGTACTACAACAACATTCTCGGCAGGCCCGAGAAGAAGAAGATCATTTCCCGCTGGCGCGGCTATCACGGTTCCGGCGTGATGACGGGCTCGCTGACCGGCCTGCAGCTTTTCCACAATGCTTTCGATCTGCCGCGCGCACCGATCCTGCACACCGAGGCGCCGTACTATTTCCGCCGTCCGGACCGCTCGATGAACGAAGAGCAGTTCTCGCAATATTGCGCCGACAAGCTGGAGGAGATGATTCTCGCCGAAGGGCCGGACACGATCGCAGCCTTCATCGGGGAGCCGATCCTTGGTACGGGCGGCATCGTGCCGCCGCCGAAGGGTTACTGGCAGAAGATCCAGACGGTGCTTGAGAAATACGACATCCTGCTCGTCGCAGACGAGGTCGTAACCGGCTTCGGCCGCCTGGGGACAATGTTCGGCTCCGACCACTATGGCATGAAGCCGGACCTCATCACCATCGCCAAGGGTTTGACGTCGGCCTACGCGCCGCTTTCCGGCAGCATCGTCTCGGAAAAGATGTGGCAGGTGCTGGTGCAGGGTTCGGATGAACTCGGCCCGATCGGTCACGGCTGGACCTATTCCGCCCACCCGATCTGCGCTGCAGCCGGCATCGCCAATCTCGAACTGATCGACGAACTCGGCATCGTCGAGAATGCCGGTTCGACCGGAGCCTATTTCCGGTCCGAACTTGCAAAGGCGCTCTCGGAGCACAGGCACGTCGGCGAAGTGCGCGGAGACGGCCTTATGGCGGCGGTCGAGTTCGTTGAGGACCGCGATGATCGGAAGTTCTTCGATCCGGCGCAGAAGGTCGGCCCAAGAGTGGCTACGGCTCTGGCGGAGCGCGGTGTCCTCGGCCGGGCGATGCCGCAGGGTGACATCCTGGGCTTTGCACCACCACTCTGCCTGACGCGCGATGAGGCTGACATCGTCGTGAAGGCGGCAGTCGGCGCCATCTCCGAAGTCCTCGGCCGTTGAGGGGAATACGGATGATGCATTCGGTTCCGAGGACCATGGCGGCCGTACAACTCACCGGGCATGGCGGTTTGGACAAGCTCGTCTACAGCCGGGACGTCCCCGTCCCGGCACCAGCCCCGGGCGAGGTGCTGATCAAGGTCACCGCCTGCGGCATGAACAACACCGATGTCTGGGTGCGCGAAGGTGCCTACGGCACCGAGGACGATCCCTCCGCCGTCTCGACGTGGCGGCGCCACGGCAACACGCTGACGTTCCCGCGCATCCAGGGCACGGACACGGTCGGCCACGTCGTCGCCGTCGGCGACGGCGTCGATGAGGCGCGCATCGGCGAGCGCGTCATGGTCGACTTCTCGATCTACAATCGCGACGACGATAGCCTCGCCGACATCGATTACATGGGCCACGGCCGCGACGGCGGTTACGCCGAATATATGGCGCTTCCAGCCGAAAACGCCCATGTGGTCGCGACCGACCTGACCGACGTCGAACTTGCGACCTTTTGCTGCGCCTATCTGACCGGCGAACGCATGCTCGAAAGGGCGAGGCTCGCGGCCGGCGAGCTGGTCCTGGTGACCGGCGCTTCCGGAGGCGTCGGCTCGGCGATCATCCAGCTCGCCCGCGCCCGCGGCGCTATTCCGATCGCCGTCGCCGGCCGCGGCAAGGAAGCCGCGATTCGCGAGATCGGCGCCGAAGCCGTGGTCACCCGCGGGGAGGGCGACCTTACCGAGGCCGTGCACGCAGTAAGCGGCGGCCAGCCGATCGACGTCGTCGCCGATCTCGTCGGCGGCCCGCTCTTCAACGATCTTCTGAAGATCCTGCGCCCGGAAGGCCGCTATACCACCGCGGGCGCCATCGCCGGCCCCGTCGTTAAGCTCGATCTCAGGACGATGTATCTGAAGCAATTGGAACTGCACGGATCGAGCCAGGGCAGCCGCGCCGATTTCCGGCGTCTGGTGCGCTATATCGAAGAGAGAAAGATCCGCCCGCTCGTCGGGGGGACCTATCCTCTGTCGGAATTTCATCGAGCGCAGACAGACTTCATGGCGAAGAACTTCGTCGGCAAACTCGTCGTCGTTCCGAACTGACCCTGCGACGGGCGGTCGCTCATAGGACCGGATTGCCGCCCCTCCCCTGCCGGATCTGAGACATGCTGGGCAAAGATGTGGCAAGTGCTGGTGCAGGGTTCGGACGAACTCGGTCCGATCGGCCACGGCTGAACCTATTCCGCCCATCCGATCTGCGCAGCGGCCGGCATCACCAATCTCGAACTGATCGACGAACGGGGCATTGTCGAGAATGCCGGTTCGACCGGAGCCTATTTCCGGTCCGAACTTGCAAAGCCACTCGCGGGGCACCGGCATGTCGGCGAGGTACGCGGAGACGGCCTGATGGCGGCGATCGAGTTCGTTGAAGACCGTGACGATCGGACGTTCTTCGATCCGGCGCAGAAGGTCGGGCCAAGAGTGGCTACGGCGCTGGCGGAGCGCGGTGTCCTCGGCCGGGCGATGCCGCAGGGTGACATCCTGGGCTTTGCACCGCCACTCTGCCTGACGCGCGATGAGGCTGACATCGTCGTGAAGGCGGCAGCCGGCGCCGTCTCCGAAGTCCTCGGCAGCAAATAACGGCCTGAATTCCGGTCTTTCAATCGGGCGGAGCGCTGTCTCTACGGCGCTCCGCAAGCGTTCGCGCCTTTGCTGGTTCGCCATCACCAGTCAGCGACCGGCGGGCTGGAACAGCTCGACAAAATTGCCCGATGGGTCAATCAACAGGATTTGCGATCCGCCGGGTCCGGTCACCATGTCGTTGCGGAACTTAGCGCCGGCGGCTTGCAGTCGGGCGACTTCGGCAGCGAGATCATCGACAATGAGGTGGATCCGATTCCAGCCGCCGGGCGCCGGACGTTCGCCGTCGGGCATCGGGCGTCCCGCAGAGCTCAAGGGGCCGCTAAGCAATAGCCGCAATGCCCCCCGCTTGACGTCCGCGAAGGCCGGAGCGTGGTTGGAGAGAAGCGAAAATCCGAGGTGCTTCGTGTACCACTCGATGGCGGCCTCGACGTCATCGACCATGTAACGCACGTTGACGGTTACTTCCGACATTCCTGCCTCCCAATGTGAGTTCCACGAGCCAGAATGACGTTCGCATTCTACGCCAACGATCAAGGAAGAGAAATCTTCCGCCGCGCACGACCAAAACCGCAGCCAAGAGCTTCCGGTGACAACCCGGCACCGCCGGCCGTCAGGCCGCCGCTGGATCGAAAAGCGCCATGTCGATATCGGTCATCTCGACACGACGCTCGAAGGCGATACCGCTTTCATCGAACAGGTGACAATCGGCGGCACGAAAGCCGGTCCTGACCTCTTCGTCCGCCCGGATCGCAACGGTGCCCGGCAGCATTGCGCAATAGTTCTCCCCCTCGCCCCCGAGCGACGCATAGGCAACGGTATGCGCGCCGAGACGCTCGATGACTGAGGGTCTGACCGTCAACGTCAGGTCTCCGGAACCGATCTGGATATGTTCGGGGCGCACACCAAGGGTCAAGATCGCACCGGCCATGCCGCTGCGCGGCTTGACCGGAATGATCACCGCCTGCCCCTTGTATTCGACCTCTACGCCGGCCTCGCTGACACTCCTGCAGGTCACCGGCAGGAAGTTCATCTTCGGATTGCCGATGAAGCCGGCCACGAAGGTATTGGCCGGCTTATGGTAAAGTTCAAGCGGCGCGCCCGTCTGGGCGATCTCTCCGGCGTTCAGCACGACGATCCGGTCCGCCATCGTCATCGCTTCGACCTGGTCGTGCGTGACGTAGATCATCGTTGCCTTCAGTTGCCGGTGCAGTTTCGCCAGTTCGATGCGCATGTCGGCACGCAAAGCCGCGTCAAGGTTCGACAACGGCTCGTCGAACAGAAAGATCTTCGGCTCGCGCACGATGGCGCGGCCGATCGCGACACGCTGGCGCTGGCCGCCGGAGAGCATGCCGGGCTTCTGCTGCAGCCGCTGATCGAGATGGAGAATGCGCGCCGCGTGCTCGACCTTGGCCTTGAGCTTCTCCTCCGGCACCTTTTCCACGCGCAGTGGGAAGGCGATGTTCTCGAACACGGTCATGTGCGGATAGAGCGCGTAGGACTGGAAGACCATGGCGATTCCGCGCTTGACCGGCGGCAGGTCGTTGACACGCTTGCCGTCGATGACGATGTCGCCCGCCGTCGTCTCGTCAAGGCCAGCGATCATTCTGAGCAGCGTGGACTTGCCGCAGCCCGACGGGCCGACGAAGACCACGAACTCGCCGTTCCTGACTTCGAGTTCGACACCCTTCAGCACTTCGTACGTGCCGTAGAATTTCTGAACCTTTTTTAGATTGAGCTGTCCCAAAAATCTGTCTCCGGCCGCTAGAGCGCCGTGCGTTCAAGTGCACGCACAAAGGACGCTCTAGCACTTTGATTCTAGAGCATCTCATCCGCTTTCAGTGATTCCACTTGAAAGCGGGATGCTCTAGGGCGAGGCGGCTTTGCCGCCAGAACATGGGGAGACCGCGGGCTGGCGCTCCGCGGTCTCCGTCGGGCTTACTTGTACTGCTCGAGTTCGCCAGCCGCTTTCTTCAGCGCGTCGCCGGGTTCGGCTTTGCCGGTGACGACGGACTGGACCATATCGATCATCGCATTCTGGAATCCTTTGTAGTCCTTAAAGAGCGGCTCTGGGCCACCATAGGCGATGCCGTCGATCAACGGCTTCCAGGACGCGTCGGCCTTGACGAATTCATCGACCTTCGGAGACGGGCGCAGCGGCGTCAGGCCTGCACCGCCCTGCAGTTCGTACTCGCCCTGCGGACCCGGGGAGGTGATAAACTTCGCGAATTCGATCGCCTTTTCCTCGACGCCAGTCCCCTTGAAGATCGCCAAGCTGTCGGTGATCAGCAACGTCCCTTCACCCTTGGCCGAGGGACCGAGCGGCAGCGGCGCGATGCCCCAGTTGATCTTCGTTTCCTTGAGCAGCGAAGCCGCCCCGGAGCCCGACTGGATCATGCCAGCCTTGCCGTCAAGGAAGATGGCACGAATTTCGTTCTGCTCGTAAGCGGTTGCCCCTTCGACCGAATAGGGCGTGATGTCCTTGTAGGCCTGTAGCGCCGCCAGCACTTCCGGGCTATCCATGACGATCTTATCGCCATCGATCACCTTGCCGTTGTTGGTGTAAACCCAGTGCATGAACTGGTGCATCGTGTTGTCGAAGGTCTTGGCCGGCAGACCATAGCCCGCAATGCCGGTCTTTTCCTTGATCTGCTTCGCAAAGGCGATTTCTTCGGCCCAGGTCTTCGGCGGCGTTTCTGGGTCGAGGCCCGCCTGCTTGAAGAGGTCCTTGTTCCAATAGAGCGCCTTGGTCGAGAAAGCCACCGGGACGCCCCACTGGGTGTCATCGAAGGTCACGGTGTCGACGATGTTCGGATAGTAGCTCTTCTTCTCTTCCTCGGTCATCGGGACCGGAACGATCATATCGTTCTCGGCGAACTCCTTGAGTGTGCGGGACCCCACATAGGCCATGCCGACCGGCGTACCGGCCGCGGCAAGCGTCGTCGCCTTGTCCTGGCACTGCGCCCAGCCGACGACTTCCGGCACCACCTTCCAGCCGGCGTTCTTGCCTTCCCATTCCTTGATGTATTTCTCATGAATCGGATCGATCTTGTCGCCACAGTAGATCCAACTGATCTCCTGGTCGGCGGCCTGCGCGGCAACGCTCCCGAGCGCGGTCGAACCGAGCAAGGCAAGCGTTAGAAAAGCAGTCTTGTAAGCAATGGTCACGATGGAACTCCCCTTCTCTGGTGGTTGCTTATTGTTTTACCGCGCCGGCGGTCAGACCGCTGACGAGATAACGTTGCAGGAAGAAAATCACGATGACGGCCGGCGCGATGCCTACGAAGCTTGCGGCCATCAGTTCGTTCCAGACCACTTCCTGCCGGCCGAAATAGGCGAAGAGGCCTACGGGCAGCGGCATGTACTCGGTCTTGGAATTGAAGGTCAGCGCGAAGATGAACTGCTGGGCATAGGACCCGATGAAGGTGGTGATCGCGACGACAGTGATGCCTGGCATGGCAATCGGCAGGATCACCCGGCGAAGCGTGTAGAAGTGACTGGCGCCGTCGACGAAGGCTGCCTCGTCCAATTCGCGCGGAATGCGCATCATATAGGTGCGCAAGAGCCAGATCGCCGAGGGAATGAGGAAGGCGACACCCGGCACGATCATGGCGAAGTAGGTGTTGAGCACGCCGAAGCTGCGCATCAGCCGGAAGAGCGGGATCAAAAGCACCGCGCCGGAGAACATGTTGACCGCGAGGAAGGCCGCAAGCAGCGGCCCGCTGCCGTGGAACCTGAAGCGTGCAAAGGCATAGGCAGCCGGCACCACCAGCGCCAGCACGACCGCGGTGACGATGGTGGAAACGAAGAACGAATTGAAGATATAGCGGGCAAAGCCCGGCACGCTCACCCACATGGTTCTGTAGGCGGCAAACGACCCATTCTCGGGCCAAAAGCGATAGGGCGATGAAAAGAGCAGGCTGAGCGGCTTCAGCGACACCAGGAAGCCTTCGACAAAGGGGGCGAGAATGAAGCTCAGGAAAACCAAGATCCCCGCATAGATACCGATGAGTTCGTACCAGCGATAGCGATTGATCAGGGCCGGTTGGCTCATCGGCTTTCTCCCGAGGCGAGGCGGTGGGTGACGCGGAAGTAGAGCAGGCAGAAAATCGACAGAAAGATGCAGATCACCACGGCGCGCGCAGCACCTTCGCCGTATTTCTTCGAGCCGATGGCCGTTCGATAGGTGTCGATGATCATCGTCGTTGTGTCACCGTTCGGCCCGCCTTGCGTAAGAATCCAGATGATGTCGAAGGAGTTGAAGGTGGCGATCAGCGACAGCATCGACATGGTGATCATCGCCGGCACGAGAAGCGGGAGCGTGATGCGGCGAAAGCGGTAGAAGCGGCCGGCCCCGTCCGTCCATGCCGCCTCGTAAAGATCCTGCGGAATCGCCTGGATCGAGGCCAGAAGATAGAGCGTCACCAGCGGCACGCCGATCCAGACATCGGTGATGATCGTTGCCCAGAATGCCGTTGAACCATGGGCGAGGAAGGCGATCGGGCCGTCGACAAGGCCCATGTTCTGCAGCACGCCGGAGATCATCCCGAACTGGCCGTTGTACATCCAGCCCCACATGAAGATGCCGATCGCCATCGGCACGATCCATGGCGGCATGGTGAGCACGCGAAACAGCGCGCGCCCCGGTACGGCGGCGTTCAACATGACGGCGCCGAAGGTGCCGATGATCATCTTGATCGAGACCGAAAAGAAGGTCCAAACGAAGGTTCGGATGATCACCTCCGCGAAAGTGCCGTTGAAGATCTTGTCGTAGTTGAGCGTGCCGACCCACTTCGTCGTCTTCTTCAGTGAAGCATCCGTAAACGACAGGATGAAAGTGTCCACCAGCGGATAGGCGACGATGACCGACACATAGAGCAAGGCGGGAAGAAGCAGGATCCAGGCGAAGATGATGGTGCTGCGCCGAACGCTCATCCTCCCGCCCCCTCTCAGGCCGCGCGGACGTGAAGCGCTTCGTCGAAGCGGTCCCAGAGCGGTCTTAGATCGACGACCGCCCTCTTCATCCGCGCCTCGTCCATCGAAAGCGCCAGGATGCCGGCCTCCAGAGCATCGAGCGGTGAGACCGGCAGCGCCCCCTCGTCCCTGACGTGGGCAATGATTTCGGCCGCCATCTGCTCGTCGGCGCCGTAATGCTGCGAAAGCACCGTCGCCGCATAGCGCTGCTCGACGACCTTCTTGCCGGAAAGCATTTCGTGGACGTCGAGATAGCCGCGGATGAAGTCGCCTTCCGCCATGCCGCGCGACCCCATCACACAGAAGCGGCGGAACTGGTCCGGCACGTTCAGGTTGGTGTGGAAATTCATCGCGACCCCGTTGGCGTATTCGATGATCGCAACCTGATAATCAATGATGTCGCCGTCGCTGTCGAAGACCTTGTCCGATCCGAGCCACCCGCTCGGCTTGCGGTGGAAGAGCTGCAGATCGTTGATGCCCTCGCGGGCGGGATCGTTGGCGGGGATGAAGCTCTTGCGACCGCCGAAGCTTGCGACCCGCTCGGGCCGTGCGCCGACGACGCCGTTATAGAGATCGAGGTCATGGCAGCATTTTTCGAGCATGAAACTGCCGGCGTAGCGTCCATAGCGGCGCCAGTCGCGCATGAAAAATGCGCCATGATAGGGTTCGATATGTTCCGCAGCCTCGATCGAGACGACTTGGCCGAGCAATCCCGCATCCTGGGCGGCGCGAAGGTCGCGATATATCGGCGCGTAGCGCAGCACGAGGCCAACCATCAGACGGTCGTGACCGTGCTTTGCCAGAAGCCCTGCAAGCTCCAGGCTCTGCTCGATCGTGCTGACGATCGGCTTCTCGCAGAAAATCTTGAGGCCGGCCTCGAGGCCGATGCGGATATGATCGAGATGCATGTGGTTCGGCGAGCCGATCATCAGAAGATCGAGCTTCTCGCTGGCGATCAGTTCCTTAGGCGAGGCATAGGCTTTGCCGGCGGATATGTCTTTTTCGATAAGGGTCGCAAGCCCGGCAGGCGCAGGATCGACATAGCCTGCAATCTCGAAGCTTTCGTCGATCGCCTTGAAAACGTAGCCCAGATAGCCAAGACGGAATCCGAGTCCGATTATACCGACTTTCATGCTCGCGCTGTTCCCTTGCCTTTTGGCGTAATTTATTTTCGCAGACTGAGATAGAATTTTCAGGGCGTCAACAAAAAATCGGTCAATCCGGCAAATTGTGAAATTCATTTTCACACTTGCGCCAAACGGCTTCAGCTTGCCTTTTGGAATGCTGCTGCCCCGACTTCTGCGAGCAGTGGAAAGCCGCCGGGACGGCTAGGCGCGCACCCTGCCGGAAAGGAAGCGTTCCAGTGCCTGAAGCGCATCATGGATGAGGACGGCCAGCGCGGCGACAATGAGGCCACCCTGAAGCACGAAGGCGAGGTTGTTCGACTGCAGGCCGGCGATGATGACTTCTCCGAGTGTCTTGGCCGCAACCGTCGAACCGATCGTTGCGGTCGCGAGACTGATGACGACGGACAATCGGATGCCCGTCAGGATGACGGGCAGCGCCAGGGGAAGCTCAATGTTGAAGAGCCGCTGGCGCTCCGTCATACCCGCGCCACGTGCAGCCTCCATCACGGCGGGTGGCAGGGTCGTCAAGCCTGTCAGCGCATTTTCGAAGATCGGCAGCAGGCCGTAGAGGAAGAGCGCGATCAGCGTCGGCTTCTCCCCGAAGCCGAAAATCGGCACCGCCAGCGCCAGAACGGCCACCGGCGGGAAGGTCTGGCCGATGTTCACGAGGCTACGCGAAAGCGGGAGAAACTCGGCCCCGGCCCTCCGCGTCACGAGGATGGCCAGTGCCACAGCGACGATCGCCGCGGCAAGCGTTGCGACAAAAACCGTCCTGAGATGCAGCACCGTCAGCCAGAACAGGCTGCCCTGATTATAGATCGCCGGCGCATTTTGCTGCACCAGCGGCCTCAACAAGGGTTCGAACCAGGAGGGCTGCAGCAGGAAGGCGAGCAACAGCACCAGGACCGCCATCCGGGCGAGCTTGGGAAGCCACGCCATCACCGTGGCCTCGCCGCGCGTTTCGCCAAGCCTTCAAGGCTTACCTTGCCGAGGATCGCGCCATCCGGCGCGGCAACCGGCAGCGCGGCCCGCCCGGACCACAGGAGTTCGGAGAGCGCCTCGCGCTGGCTGAGCGTCGCCGGTATCGGCGCACCTTCGGCCACACCAGGCTCGACCGCGTCTGCGGCCGTGTCGATCGCGAGCAGCCGGAACGGCCGCTCGCTGGTGCCGATCAGCGTTTCGACGAAGGGTGTCGCGGGTTTGACCAGCATCTCGGCCGGTGTCGCGTATTGCACGACCTCTCCCTTGTCCATCACCGCGATCCGGTCAGCGAGATGAAAGGCCTCCTCCATGTCATGGGTGACGAGGATGATCGTGGTGCCAAAATGTCTCTGGATGGCGACGAGATCGTCCTGCGCCTTGGAGCGGATGATCGGATCGAGAGCACCGAAAGGTTCGTCCATCAACAGCACGTTCGGCTCGGCGGCGAGCGCGCGGGCAACGCCGACCCGCTGCTGCTGGCCGCCCGAAAGCTCATGCGGATAGCGCGGGCCGAAGGCCGCGGGCTCGAGCTGGAAAAGCGTCAGCAGTTCCTCGACCTTAGCGTCGATGCGCCTCCTGTCCCAGCCGAGGAGCGTCGGCACGGTGGCGATGTTCTGGGCGACCGTGCGGTGCGGAAACAGCCCGTGGCCCTGGATGGCGTAGCCGATCCTCCGCCGAAGCTCGAAATCCGGCAGGGCGCGGTTATCCTGCCCATCGATCCTGATCGTGCCCGAGGTCGGCTCGACCAGCCGGTTAACCATTCTGATCAGCGTCGTCTTGCCCGAGCCGGAGGTGCCGACGATCACCGTGATCGTATGCGGTTCGACTGTCAGCGACACGTCATCGACAACGGTCGTGTTGCCATAGCGCTTGGTAACGTGTTCGATTTCGATCATGCGGCATTGCCCTGGTTGCGGTCCGTTACGGTCATTTCGATCAAGGCGTCGAGGACAATCGCCGCCGCGAAAGCCAGGACGACGGTCGGCACGGCGCCCAACAGCACGAGGTCCATCGCCGTCTGGCCTATGCCCTGAAAGACGAAAACACCGAAGCCGCCGCCGCCGATGAGGGCCGCGATCGTTGCGAGCCCGATATTCTGGACGAGCACGATGCGGATGCCGGTGAGGATCACCGGAAAGGCGAGCGGAAACTCGATGCCGGCAAGTCGCTGCCAGTCTGTCATGCCGATGCCGCGCGCCGCGTCGTTGGCGTCGCGCGGAACGCCGGCGAGCCCGACCACCGTATTGGCGACGACGGGCAGCAGCGAATAGAGAAACAGCGCAACAAAAGCGGGCGCGACGCCGATGCCGCGAATGCCGATTGCCGCTGCGCCCGGCACGTGCATCGCGATCCAGCCGAGCGGCGCGATCAGAATGCCGAAAAGCGCAATCGACGGAATTGTCTGGATAGCGTTGAGGACGTTCAACACGCCGGCACGCAACGGCTCCACCCGATGGCAAAGCACGCCAAGCGGCAAGCCGATCACGGTCGCCGCTGCGAGCGACCCGAGCGCGAGCGTTACGTGCCGCCCCGCCTCCTTCCAGAAGGTGTCGGCGCGGCTCGCATATTCCTTCAGCATGGAAAGCCCGTCCCAGCCGCCGGCGATCAGCATCGCACCGGCGGCTGCAAGAACAGCGACAAGGAAGAGGAGTCGGATGACCGGCCCGGGGTTCATGCGTGTCAGCGCATCGGCAACCAGAAGCGCGAAGGCAAAAACCATGACCCAGAAGCCGGAGGCCGGCGAAACGCGGGCATAGGTGTTTTCCGGCGGCGTCAGATGATTGGCGGCCACTCCGATCAGAACGCCAAGCGCGACGAGAGCGGCAAAAGCCACCATCATTCGCACCAGGTTCGGCGTCTTGAAGAAGGCAATTGCGGCAGCCAATGCGACGAGGGCGAGAAGGGCGTATCCGAGCGATGGCGGCAAGGCCTCCAGAATTGCCTTCGCTTCACCCTGGACGATCCGGTTGGCCCGAAACGTTGCAAATGGCGCGAGAAGCGCGCCGTAGACAGCAAGCGCGGCAATGACGACGCCGAGCTTGTCGAGGCGGAAGGGCACGCGTTCCTTTCCTTGGATCATGCCATCACCCATGGCGTTTCAGGAGTTGCCCGTCCGACCGGATGGACGAGGGGGCGCCTGTCCGAGCAAGCGCCCCTCCTCACATCATTTCAGAAAGCCGTTCTTCTTCAAGAAGTCCTCGGCAACGGCCTTTGCCGGTTCGCCGCCAACTTGCACGCGGCCATTAAGCTCCTGCAGCGTCACCAGGTCGAGCTTTTCGAACACCGGTTTCAGGAGTTCTTCGATCTGCGGATTTTCCTTGAGCACAGCCTCGCGGATGATCGGCGACGGCTGATAGACCGGCTGCACGTTCTTGTCGTCTTCGAGCACGACAAGGCCCGAGGGCGCGATGCCGCCATCGGTGCCATAGACCATCGCGGCGTTGGCGCCATTCGTCTGGTTTGCAGCCGCGGCAATCGTCGCCGCCGTATCACCGCCGGAAAGCGTGATCAGTTGTTCCGGCTTCAGCTTGAAAGAATAGGTCGTCTGGAACGCCGGTAGTGCTGCGGCCGAGTTGACGAATTCGGATGAAGCCGCAAGTTTGACCTCGCCACCGCCAGAGACATATTTGCCGAAGTCGGAGAGTGTCTTGAGCTTGTTGGCCTCCACGACATCCTTGCGCAATGCAATCGCCCAGGTGTTGTTGGCGGGCGATGGCGTCAGCCAAACGATCTTGTTGGCGTCGTAGTCGAGCTTCTTTGCCTGCTCATAGGCCTTGGCAGCATCCTTCCAGGCCGGGTCGTCCGCCTTCTCGAAGAAGAAGGCCGCGTTGCCGGTGTATTCCGGATAGATGTCGATCTCCCCGGCGGTAATCGCCTTGCGCACGACGGGTGTTGCGCCAAGCTGAACACGATCCGTGGTCTTGATGCCGTTGGCATTGAGCACGGCGAGAATGATATTGCCGAGCACGCCCCCTTCCGTGTCGATCTTTGAGGAAACGACGACATCGGCCTCAGCCGCGGCTGCGGTGAGCACAATGGCAAAGGCGGTACCGATAACAGTCTTGATCAGGCGCATGATTGTCTCCCTCGGATTGGTCTCGCAGTTTGATCACGGATTCTCCGCCGCGTCGGGGTAAGCCATTCCATATATGTCAGGGTTCGGCGAAAAATAGAGCGAGTTGGGCGACCGTACCTGCGGTTGAATTCTCCGGCGCGCGCACCCTTCTATTGGACATTGCAATCGATGCCATTCTCAGCCACTCTTCGGTCTGCGCATGGAATTGTTTCGGGGGAAACATGTCCGTCTATATTCTCGCGCTTTTGATCGGTTTGGTGGCGGGGCTTCGGGCCATGACCGCGCCCGCCGCCGTCAGCATCGCCGCGGCCGCCGGCTGGCTACCTGCCGCCAATAGCTGGGCGGCTTTCATGGGCTTCCGGTTCACACCCTATATCTTTGGCCTGCTCGCTCTCGTCGAATATGTCACCGACCAGCTTCCGAGCACGCCGAGCCGCAAGGTGCCGCAGCAGTTCGGCGCGCGCATCGTCAGCGGCGGTTTCTGCGGCGCGGTGATCGGCACTGCGGCCGGATCACCCATAGGCGGCGTCGTCGCCGGCGTGATCGGGGCCGTCATCGGCACGCTCGGCGGCTACGAGGCGCGAAAGCGACTTGGCCTTGCCATTGGCAAGGACCTTCCGGCCGCCCTTCTCGAAGACCTGATAGCAGTTCTGCTAGCCTTCTGGGTGGTGTCCTCCGTGTCATGAGCAAGCACTTCGACGCAATCATCATCGGCGCCGGCCAAGCGGGACCATCGCTCGCCGGGCGGCTGACCGCTGCCGGCAAAACCGTTGCGCTCATCGAACGCAAACTCTTCGGCGGCACCTGCGTCAATACCGGCTGCATGCCGACCAAGGCGATGGTTGCCAGCGCCTACGCAATCCACACAGCCCGCCGCGGCGCCGAATACGGCATGGTGACCGGCGCCGTTTCCGTCGACTTCGCCCGCGTCATGGCGCGCAAGGAAAAGGTTCGGCTCGATGCGCGCTCGGGCGTGGAAAGCTGGCTCAAGAGCATGAAGAACTGCACGGTCTTCGAAGGCCATGCGCGCTTCGAGAGCCCGACGGAGGTCCGCGTCGGCGATCAACTGATTTCCGGCGATGAGATTTTCATCAACACCGGCGGACGTGCCGCCGTTCCGGATTTTCCGGGCGTCGACGAGGTTCCCTATCTCACCAATACTTCGGTGATGGACCTCAGCGAACTCCCGGAGCATCTCGTCATCATAGGCGGCAGCTATATCGGGCTCGAATTCGCCCAGATGTTCCGTCGCTTCGGTTCGGAAGTCACGGTCATCGAGAAGGCGCAGCGCCTGATCGGGCGCGAAGATCCTGACGTCTCCGATGCGATCCGTGACATTCTCGAAAAGGAAGGTGTCCATATCCGCCTCAGTGCCGAATGCATCCGTTTCGCCAGGCACAAGGACGGAGTCGCCGCCGGCGTCGATTGCACGTCAGGGGCTCCGGAGGTCATCGGTTCGCATGTGCTGCTCGCCACAGGCCGCCGGCCGAACACCGACGATCTCGGGCTCGACAAGGCTGGCGTCAAGACCGACGCGCGGGGCAATATCGAGGTCGATGATTTTCTGCGATCGAGCGTTCCGCATATCTTTGCGATGGGCGACTGCAACGGCCGCGGGGCCTTCACCCATACCGCCTACAACGATTTCGAGATCGTTGCCGCCAACCTCCTCGATAACGATCCGCGCCGGGTGACCGACCGGATCCCGACCTACGCGCTTTATATCGACCCGCCGCTCGGTCGCGCAGGGATGACCGAAAGCGACGCCCGCAAGTCCGGCCGCAAGCTCATGATTGGCACACGACCGATGACGCGGGTCGGGCGCGCGGTCGAGAAGGGCGAAACGCAAGGCTTCATCAAGGTGCTCGTCGACGCGGACACTGAGGAAATCCTCGGCGCATCGATCCTCGGCACCGGCGGCGACGAGGCGATCCAGAGCATTCTCGACGTCATGTATGCGAAAAGGCCCTATACGACGATCACGCGCGCCGTGCACATTCACCCGACAGTGTCGGAACTGATACCGACGGTGTTCGGAGATTTGTCGCCTGCGTAGAGTAGGCAGGCGTTGCCCTCATCCGGCCTGCCGGCCACCTTCTCCCCGCAGGCGGGGAGAAGGGACGAGCGGCAACGCTCACGCCCTACAAGCCTGAAATAGGAGGGCCGGTATCGGGCACGTCCCCTCGCCCCGCGTGCGGGGAGAGGGTTAGTCCTCGGGTTAAACCCGAGGAGAGGGGCAAATTCAGGATGGGGCGCAGATGCTTATGGCGCGTCCCGAAACCACCTCAGCGACATGCACGAGAGCCCTGCATCGATCTTGCCGATTTCCGTCGTCTTCAGCGGTACGACCCTGAAGCCCGCCTTGTCGAGCATCTCGATCGTGCGCGGGAAGTCGGAGCCGACCATGACGACGTCATTGACGCGGAGCGCATTGGCGGCCGCCTCCTCGCCCTCCGGAATGATCACCTGCTTGAATTTCCTGAAGACACCCGAGCGCGCCAGGCGGTTGGTGGAGAGCACGGTTTCGTCGTCGAGCAGCGAGCAATCGGTCTTGAAATGCAAGACCCCTTCAGGCGTCGCGACGATCTCGCTCTTGCGGCCGAGCCTTTCGAGGCAGTCCTGAAGCGCTTCGGCGCCCGCCTTGTCTGTGCGCGCAGAGAGACCGATCATCACGCTTTCGCGCGTTGTCAGCACGTCGCCTCCATCGGCATAGCCGGCACCCGGCAGGCCGAGAACTGTCTCGAACATTTCTCGCAGCGTCGGCTCGATTTCCGCGGTCTCCTTGACGCGGGTCGCCGCGCCCGGACGCAGAACGATCGCGCCTTCGGTGAAGACCAGCGCCGGGTCCTCGACGAAGATCGAGTCCGGAAAGGCTTCGAGTGCCGGCAGAACGGTCACCTTGACGCCAGCTTCGCGCATGGCGCCGATGTAGGCGTCATGCTCGGCCTTCACGCCCTCAAAGGTCGGGTTGCCGCGATCGTCAGCGCGCAGGCCGTTGACGACGGACTGCGACGGCGTGCGGACAATAATGGAGTTGAATTCGTAGGCGGGGCGTGGCTGCGGCATTCTTTGCATCCTTTGGTTTGGACCAACCGTTTCTAAAGCCTGGCGAGGAAAGCTGTAAAGCGGTTCACTGGTTGCGAGCGCTCGGCGCGGAAGTTAAATTCGAGCCGAAGTGTAAGCGCGCGGTAACATCGCGACCACACGTCAGTCGGCCTCATCTGGGGTGCGGCGCCGCCAGTCCTCCTCACAGCAACTGGAAAATATCGTGAGCCATATTCCGCAGATTGATTATGACACCGCGTCCGAGGCAATCCGCACGGCGCACGATGAGGAGATCCGCGTTCGCGGGCGAATGACGAACATGAAGCGCACGCTGCTTCATTCGCCGACGGCACACCGCATCTACGCAGAATGGTTCACGCTGCGAGAGGAATTGCGGCCTGCGCTCAACGACCGTGCCGTCTGGCTGCTCTGCCACGCAATCTCCGAGGCCATGCGTTCGCGCATCGCGATGGGGTTCTTTCGCCGCGCCTTTGCCAATGCCGGGATTGATTTCAAGTCGATTGCGCCTAGCGAGGACGAAGAGCGCCTGATTGCGTTCGGCCGGGCGGTCGTTGCGGATTCCAACAATGTTCCCGCTGCGATCTGGGACGGGTTGAAGGCGCGCTATGACAGCGCCACGCTCGTCAACCTCGTCGCCTTTGCCGGCATCATGGTTGCAACCGCGTTGTTCAACAATGTCGTCGAAGTCGATTTCGACCCGGAACTGCTGCCTTACGCGGACGCGTCATCAGCCTGACGAGGCCAGCACTGGCCGCGGTGTCAATGCGATACTCTGCTCGTGAAAGCGGGATTGCCGCGCAGCGTGTTGCTGACGGTGCAGATCTCGTTTTCCGCAGCCTCCGCGATCGCTTGGCGAACGGTATCATCGAAATCGCCCTTGATGGAAAATTCGATGTCGAAGCGTGCAACACGCGACGGCTCGTCATGAGCTTTCTCGCCAGTGACCTTCGCGGAGACTTCCGTCAGCCTGTCAAGCACACCGAAGCGGCTTGCCGCGATGCGGGCGCTGAGCACCAGGCAACTCGCCAGCGAAGCATAGAGAAGATCAAGCGGGCCATAACCCGGCTGTGACGGACCGGTGACGATATCGAGTTCGCCGCCGGTGACCGACATCACGTGCGGAAAGCCCGTCCGCCCGACGACGGCAGTCGCGCCCGTCTCCCTCGTCCTTACCTTCAATTCAGCCATTCACCATCCCCTTCTCGCCGCCGCACGCGACCGGCGCAATAGCAAGCCAAAGCTCCGCTCCTGCAACAACGCCGCGGACCTTATTAGGCCCGCGGCGGGATTTGTTACCAGAAATGGACGTAGATCGCATAGCGATCCGCGCGTCGCTCAGTTCTTCTTCACCAGGCGATAGAAAACGAAGTCGGACGTGGCGCCGTTGACGTAGCCGGCGACATTGTTGTTCATCGCCACCTGCGTCGCCGCCTGGAACATGATCACGATCGGCGACTTCTCCTGCACCTTCTTCTGCAGGTCGACATACATCGCGTTCCGCTTGGCGGGATCCGCCTCGGCTTTCGCTGCCTTGGTGGCCGCGTTGAGCTCGGCCGGCGCGGCCCAGCCATTCCGCCAGGTCGTCGTCGACTGGTAGTGATCGTCGGAGTTGTCCTCGTTGAAGGCGAAGGCTGCGGCATTGGAATCCGGATCCATGAAATCGGGACCCCAATAGAGCAGCATCGCTTCATGGGTGCGGGCCCGGTACTTGGTGATCACCTGGCTCCCGGTCCCCGGAATGATTTCGAAATTGATGCCGGCTTCAGCGAACGATGCCTGCAACGACTGCGCCATGTCGGTGAAGGGCGTCGAGTTGATGACATCGAGCGTCACCTTGATCGGCGTCTTGATGCCGGCGTCGGCAAGAATTTTCTTCGCCTTCTCGACATCATAGCCATAGGGCGTCTCGTCGAGCGAGCCGGGGAAGCCTTTCGGCCAGAAGGCCTGGTGCACTTCCATCTGTCCCTTGAGGAAGCTCTCGGTCATGCCCTTGTAGTCGACGAGATAGCGCGCGGCCTCCCAAACGGCTTCCGGCTGCAGGGCGGTGGTCTTCTGGTTGAAGGAGAGGAAGTGAACGGCCGCCTGCGGATAGGACTCGACCTTCATGTTTTCCTTGCCGGTGATGCCGGCGACCTGGTCGGGCGTCAGGTTCTTCGCCATGTCGACGTCACCGGTCTCCAGCAGAAGCTGCTGGGTCGCCGCTTCCGCCACATGCCGGATGATCACGCCCTTGATCGCCGGAGCGCCGCCGAAATAGTTCGGATTGCTCTGGAGGTTCAGGAGTTCGCCGGCGCGGAAGGCGCGCAGCACGAAGGGCCCGGTTCCGGCCGAGTTGGCCTTGAGCCAGGCATTGCCGAAGTCGCCGTTCTGCTCGTTCGCCTTGACCGTCTCGGCATCGACGACCGATGCCGGGCGGGCGGCGAGAACGTTGAGCACGAAGGCGGACGAGAAGTCACCCTCGTACTTGACGACGACCTTGTTGCCGTCGGCGGTCACCATCTTGTCGATGTTTTCCGGCGTCCAGCCGAGCTGCGTCAGGATGAAGGCCGGCGCCTTGTTCAGCGCCACGACGCGCTTGAACGAGTAGACGATGTCTTCCGCGCGCAGCGGATTGCCGGACGAAAAGGTCACGCCGTCACGCAAGGTGAAGGTGATCGTCTTGGAGGCATCATCCGCTGTCCACTCGCTGGCGAGGCCGGGCGCGAGTTTCTGAACGTCGGGAGCGTCATACTGCACCAGACGGTCATAGGTTTGCGTGACATATTCGCCCGACGAGAACTCGTAAGCCTCGGCCGGATCGATGCTGACGATGTCGTCGATGTTCTGGGCGACAACCAGGACATCCGCCGGCGTTTCGGCGAATGCTGCCGGCGAGACGCTGAGCGCCAGTGATGCCGCGAACACCGCGGCCTTGAAGATTTTCATCATCGCTTCTCCTGTTTTCGATGAGGCTTGGTTTTTGCAGGCAGTGCCGGTGTTCCCGTGGTCTCGGCACCGCCTGGTTCCTTCGATGCGGCGGTTCGGGGCCTAAAAAGCGGCAGCGTTCCGGTCCAGAGGATGCGCGCCGCCTTGTCGGTCGTGTTCCACCAGTAATGCGGCTGGACGCCCCTGAAATGCAGCCCGTCGCCGTTCGTCAGCGTCGTCTGCTCGCCATCGAGGCCGAAGAGGATCTCACCATCGAGGATGAAGACGATCTCCTCCCCTTCATGGCTGAACACTTCCGACCGGTGGCCCGGCGGGATGGTGATGACGAAGCTCGAAAGCTGGTTGCCGGCAAAGTCTGCGCCGATGCGCTCGTAGGCGACCGGCGAGCCACCAACGGAAAAGACCATTCGATCTTCAGCGCGCGAGAGACCGGTGTCGATTGCCGGGGCCAGGATGAAATGGCTGATCTCGGTGTCGAGCCCGCGTGCGATCTGGGCGAGCGTGCCGAGCGAGGGCATGGCGAGATCCCGTTCGACCTGGCTGAGATAGCCGACCGAAACACCGGCTGCGTCGCTCAATTCCTGGAGCGTCATGTGCATCTGCCGCCGGCGCGCACGGACGAGCGCGCCGATCCTTGGCTGCGACGCGGAATTTGCGCTCCCTTGTGCGGCGCGTGCATCGTCCGATGCGGTCACGACCGACTCCCCTCCCAGTAAAATTTTTTTGATTTAAGCAAATTTATTTATATACTCCAAGCGAATTGTCGCGCTATGGGCGTGGCCCAATGCAGGGCAATGAGGGATGGAGCCGCCGTGGCAAATGACAGCACGACCACCGTCGCCGAACCGGCACGCCGCCGTGGGGCGATCGGCTCGGGCCACCGTCGGCTCATCGCACCTGCCGGCTTTCTCGTCACGCTGGCCGTAACGTTCCTCGGACTTCTCGCGATCACGTTCTTCATCGGCCGGATCGTGCCGATCGATCCGGTGCTCGCGGTCGTCGGCGACCGCGCCCCCGCCGCGGTATATGAGCGCGTGCGCGTGGAAATGGGGCTCGATCGCCCCTTGACGACACAGTTCGTAAGCTATGTCGGCGACGTGCTGACCGGCAATTTCGGCACGTCGGTTTCCACCGGCAGGCCGGTTCTCGAGGATCTTGCCCGCGTCTTCCCGGCAACGCTCGAGATGGCAACGCTCGGCATCGTCATCGGCGTCCTGCTCGGCGTCCCCCTCGGCGTCATTGCCGCAAGCCGGCGCGGCTCATGGCTCGACCAGGCAATCCGCGTCGTCGGCCTGCTCGGCTATTCCGTTCCGGCCTTTTGGCTTGGCCTTGTCGGGCTCGCGGTGTTCTATGCCCGGCTCAACTGGGTGGGAGGTCCCGGTCGCGTCGAGATCTTCCTCGATGGCATCGTGCAGCCGGTGACCGGCCTCCTGCTGATCGACAGCATCATCGCCGGCGATTGGGAGGTCTTCGGCAACGCCGTCTGGCATCTGATATTGCCGGCCTCCTGCCTCGGCTTTTTCTCGTTGGCCTATATCGCCCGCATGACGCGCTCGTTCATGCTCGACCAGTTGAGCCAGGAATATGTCACCACCGCCCGGGTCAAGGGTGTTCCGGAGCGGCTGGTCATCTGGCGCCACGCGTTCCGGCCGATCCGCGTGCCGCTGATCACCGTCATCGGACTTTCCTATGCCGGCCTGCTCGAAGGCTCGGTGATGATCGAGACCATCTTCTCCTGGCCAGGCATCGGCAACTATCTCACGGTGGCGCTGCTCAACGCGGACATGTCGGCGGTGCTCGGCTCGACCCTCGTGGTCGGCGCGGTCTTCATCGGCATCAACAAGATTTCGGACGTGCTCTATCGCGTGCTCGATCCGCGTGCGCGCTAGGGAGGTGTGGGCCATGGCAACGCTTCGCGACTGGCTGATCGACGACAGCCCCGCTTCCCCGATGCAGGCCCGACTTGGCCGGCTCTACCGCATCCTCGGCGCGCTGATGCACAATCCGCTGGCGGTGGTCGGCGCGATCATCATCGTCGCCCTGATCTTCGCAGCACTTTTTGCGCCGTGGCTCGCGACGCACGACCCGCTGCGCCAGGCGCTTGCCGAACGGCTGTTGCCGCCAAGCGCCGAACACTGGATGGGCACGGACGAGCTCGGACGTGATATCTGGTCGCGCGTCGTCTATGGCGCCCGCATCACCCTGGTGATCGTCGCGCTCGTTGCCGTGCTTGCGGCGCCGGCCGGACTCGTCATCGGCGTTGTCTCCGGCTATTTCGGCGGTTGGGTCGATCGCGTCCTGATGGGCGTCACCGATATCTTCCTGTCGCTGCCGAAGCTGATCCTGGCGCTCGCCTTCGTGGCCGCGCTCGGCCCCGGGATCGAAAACGCCATCATCGCCATCGCGATCACCTCCTGGCCCGGCTATGCCCGCGTCGCGCGCGCCGAAACGCTCACGTTCAAGAATTCCGAGTTCATCGCCGCCGTGCGCCTGCTCGGCGCGTCGAGCCTCAGGGTCAATCTCGGCCATGTGCTGCCGCTCTGCACCTCGTCGATGATCATCCGCGTCACCCTCGACATGGCGGGCATCATCCTGACGGCCGCCGGCCTCGGCTTCATCGGCCTCGGCGCCCAGCCCCCGCTGCCGGAATGGGGCGCGATGATCTCGCGCGGACGCTCCTTCATTCTCGATCAATGGTGGGTCGCAACGATGCCGGGCTTCGCGATCATCCTCGTCAGCCTCGGCTTCTGCTTCCTCGGCGATGGTCTGCGCGACGTGCTCGACCCGAAGAGCGGAGAACAGCGCTGATGAATCCGCTTCTCGAAATCGAAAACCTGCGCATCACCTTCCCGACGGCACGCGGTGACATCGATGTCGTGCGTGGCGTCTCCTTCACGCTCGGGCGCGAGCGCCTCGGAATCGTCGGCGAAAGCGGCTCCGGCAAATCGATGACCGGCCGCTCGATCCTGAAGCTCGTGCGCGCGCCCGGTCGCGTGACCGCCGACAAGCTCGCCTTCGACGGCATCGATCTTCACGCCCGCTCGGAGAAAGAGATGCGCGCCATCCGCGGCGCCCGCATCTCGATGGTGATGCAGGATCCGAAATTCTCGCTCAATCCGGTGATGACCATCGGCGAGCAGATCGCCGAGGCGCTGCTGACGCACAAACGTCTGCCGCGGCGCGAAGTGAAAGACCGCGTGCATGCGATGCTCGAATCGGTGCGCATCACCGATCCGGAGCGCGTTGCCCGGCTTTACCCGCACGAGGTTTCCGGCGGCATGGGGCAGCGGGTGATGATCGCGATGATGCTCATTCCCGAGCCGGACCTGCTCATTGCCGACGAGCCGACCTCGGCGCTCGACGTCTCGGTCCAGGCACAGGTGCTCGACATCATCGACGAGCTCGTTCGGCGCAAGGGTATGGGGCTGATTTTCATCAGCCACGACCTCAATCTCGTCTCGAGCTATTGCGACCGGATCCTGGTGATGAATAGCGGCGAGGTCGTGGAAGAATGCACGGCCGGCGAATTGATGAAGGCCACACACCCCTATACGCGCGGCCTTATCGCCTCCATTCCGCGTCTCGATGAAACAAGGGACGAGCTGCCCGTGCTCGACCGCAACGCCTGGTCGAAAGCATGACCGCTCTCTCTCTCAAAGACCTCGACATCTTCTACGGCGACACGCAGATCACCTACAACGTAAGCCTCGATATCGCCGAGGGCGAAAGCTTCGCGCTCGTCGGCGAAAGTGGCTCAGGCAAGTCCACCGTGCTAAAGGCGATCGCCGGGCTCGCGCCTCAGTGGACCGGCAAGATCAGCGTTCTCGGCAAGGCGCGCGGCCACGGCGTCGACCGCGGCTTCTCTCGGGTCTGCCAGATGGTGTTCCAGGATCCCTATGGTTCGCTGCATCCTCGAAAAACCGTCGACGCAACGCTCGGCGAAGCCCTGACGATCCATGGCATTGGCGACCGCAGCGCCCGGGTCGAAGAGGTCATGGCCTCCGTCGGCCTCGACCGGAAATTCCGCTTCCGCTTTCCGCACCAGCTTTCCGGCGGCCAGCGCCAGCGCGTGGCGATTGCCCGTGCGCTGATGTTGAAGCCAAAGATCCTGCTGCTCGACGAGCCGACCTCGGCGCTCGATGTTTCGGTCCAGGCGGAAATCCTCAACCTGCTCAAGCGACTGCGCCGCGAGCAGAATCTCACATTCCTGATGGTCACCCACAATCTGCCCGTCGTCTCCTTCCTCTGCGACCGGCTGGCCGTCATGCGCCAGGGCCGCATCGTCGAAGTGGCCGGCATCGACGAGCTCAAGCGCAGTGAACTCAAGGAACCTTATTCGCGCGAGCTGATGCAGATCAGCGCCGCACACGCCACCTAGATCCTTTCCTGGTTTCATTGAAACAGTGAAACGATCTAACCTTCTGAAACCACGCAATTCCGGACGGAAACCGTTACACACTTTTCCTGGAATTGCTCCAACCCCCTCACACCAATCCTCCCAAGGAAACACGATGAATACCGAGCATATCGCCG
Organism: Sinorhizobium mexicanum; assembly: GCF_013488225.1. Classification (NCBI taxonomy): domain Bacteria; kingdom Pseudomonadati; phylum Pseudomonadota; class Alphaproteobacteria; order Hyphomicrobiales; family Rhizobiaceae; genus Sinorhizobium; species Sinorhizobium mexicanum. The sequence continues at coordinate 1,390,613 of NZ_CP041241.1, forward strand.
CCCTGGCGGATTTCGACGCGACCATTGCCAACGACGCCGGCACGGAGGCGGCCTATCGCGCTCTGCAGACGCTCAGCCGAAAGCTGATCGGCGCCAAGCTGTTCACGATCATGACGGTGGACATGGCGAACGAGCTGGCGCGCCGCGCCTATACTTCGCATCCCGACGAATACCCGGTCTCCGGCACCAAGCCGATCCATTACGATCGCTGGTTCGACACGGTCCACAAGGCGCGCGAAACCTTCGTCGCCAATACGATTGCCGACATTTCGACCGTCTTCGGCGACTACGAGACGATCGCCGCGCTTGGCTGCGGATCGGTCGTGAACATTCCCGTTGTCGTCGGCGGCGAACTGCTCGGCACCGTCAACTGCCTGGACGTCGAGCATCACTACACGCCGGAGAGAGTCGCGCTTTCAAAGCTCCTCGAGATGCCGGCGAAGCTCGCATTCCTCGCAGCTGCGCGGAACACGGCAAAATAAGGAGCGGTCGGTCGCTTGCGAGAGCTTGATCGGGTCGCGGCGCGGTCGCGACCCTCTGCCCTTGGTCGTCCGGCCTGTTGTCGCTCTGACGCGTCAGGCGGATTCCGGCGGAACGACACCCTTGGTGAAGAGGAAGCAACCGTAGAAGCGCGTCTCGCCTGTGGTGATGACGCAATAGGCCTTCTTCGCCTCCTCGTAGAAAGCGAAGCGCTCGATGCCGTACATCGGCGCCGGCTTGCCCTCGGCGCGATCGATTTCGGCCTGAACTTCCCGCTGCACCGTCGGACGCTCGTCGGGTGCTCCCATCACTTCCATGCGTCCGGCCGAAGGTTGCAGCGGCGTATCCAGCGGCAGGACCGAAAGCACCGCCCTCACGGCGCGCGCGGCCGAGACATTGTCGATATGCAGCAATTTTCCGAGCGTCGTCTGGCGCGCGATCGCGTCAGACGGGAAATTGGTGTCCGAGATGACCAGCGTGTCGCCGTGACCCATCGAGCGCAGCGCGTGCAGTACGTCGGCGTTGAGAGCGGGGTCGATATTCTTGAGCATTCCTGTCTTCCTCCCCTGCATGATTCCTTAGATCGAAGCCGGACCAAAGGAATCGTGCCGCAATTCACAGATCTATAGCGAGCTTTTGCGCGTCCTATCAACGCATGGCGCCATAGGCAACCGCCGGCAAAGGTCCAGCGGCGCACGGCCGCATCAGGCCGTTTCCAGCGCCGGTCGTCAACAGATTGTTGTTATTTCCGCGCTCTTTCGGCCGTATCTTCCGCCGGAAGGATGCTTGGCCCCCTACTCGCCGTAGGGGATCCAGATGTTCTTGACGTCGACGGCACGACGCAGGAATGCCGGGCCTTCGGCGGCCGTCCGGTCCATCCAGTCGATCGCCTTGCCGTAGTCGACAAAGGTGCGCTTGAGGTTGCCGACGGAGAGCTTCTCGACCAGCGTCGAGAGCTCCGGCGACCCGAAGGCCCAGAGCGCATCGACATCGTTGTGGGCGGCAAGCGTCTTGGCGAGCTCGACCGCCGAACCGGTGACGATATTGATGACGCCAGCCGGTACATCCGAGGTTTCGAGCACGGAATAGAAATCCGTTACTGCCAGCGGATGCTGCTCGCTCGGAACAGCAACGACGCGGTTGCCGACGGCGATCAACGGGGCCACAAGGCTGATGAAGCCAAGCAGCGGTGCCTCGGGCGGGCAGATGACGCCAACGACACCCTGCGGCTCCGGCATCGCGAGCGCAACGCCGCGCAGCGGCGGCTGGTGCACGACGCCATCGTACTTGTCGGCCCAGGCGCCATAGGTGAAGAGACGCGCGATCGCGGCATCGACCTCGGCCGTGGCACCGGCTGCCGAGGCACCGGTCATCGCGCCAATACGATCGGCAAATTCCGCCGCACGGCCGCTCAGGTTTTCGGCAATATAATAGAGGATCTGCGCGCGGTTGTGGGTCGTTGCGGAGGACCAGGCCGACGCGGCCTGCGCCGCGACGACGGCGTTGCGGATATCCTTGCGATTGCCCTCGCCGACCTCGCCGATCACCTTGCCCTTCGAGGAAAGCACCGGCCGCGAATAGTTTCCATCCGGCCGCGCCTGCTTGCCGCCGATGAAGAGCTTGGTGGTGCGGTCGAGCGCCGGCATGGAGAAGTCGCCCGCGGCCGCTTTCACGGCCGGCTCGGCCGGAGCAGCACGGAGCTTGCGCCCGATCCAGGCCTTCGGCTTCAGGTATTCATAGACGCCCTCGCGCCCGCCCTCACGGCCGAAGCCGGACTCGCGTTTGCCGCCAAAACCGGCCGCAGCATCGAAGAGATTGGTGGCATTGACCCAGACCACGCCGGCCGCAAGCTTCGCGGCAACATGCAAGGCAAGCCCGATCGTTTCGCTCCAGACGCTGGCGGCGAGGCCGTAGCGCGAATGATTGGCGAGCTGGATCGCCTCCTCCGGCGTGCGGAAGGTCATGGAAACCGCCACTGGCCCGAAGATTTCCTCGGTGGCAACGATCGATGTCGGCTGGACATTGGTGAGCAGCGTCGGCGGGTAGAAGCTGCCACCCTTCGGCAGCTCGATCTTCGGCTGATGCAGCGATGCGCCCTCGGTCACACCCTGGGCGACGAGGCTCTCGATCCGCCGCAACTGCACCGGCGCGACGATTGCCGCCATGTCGATCGCCTTGTCGAGCGGATGCCCGACACGCAAGGTCCCCATGCGCCGCGTCAGACGCTCATGAAAAAGCGGCGCGATGCCCTCCTGGACGAGGAGGCGCGAACCTGCACAGCATACCTGGCCCTGGTTGAACCAGATGGCATCGACCACGCCTTCGACCGCGCCATCGATATCGGCATCGTCGAAGATGATGAAGGGCGACTTGCCGCCGAGTTCCAGCGTCAGCGACTTGCCGGTTCCGGCGGTCTTCTCGCGGATGAGGCGCCCGACCTCTGTCGAACCGGTGAAGGCGATCTTGTCGATATCGTCATGCTCGACGATCAGCGCGCCTGTTTCGCCCTCGCCCGTCACCACATTCAGGACGCCCGGCGGCAGGCCGGCCGCGGCGGCGAGTTCGGCGAAGAGCAGCGCCGTCAGCGGCGTGAATTCGGCGGGCTTCAAGATGACTGTATTGCCGAGAGCCAACGCCGGCGCGACCTTCCAGGCAAGCATCAGGAACGGGAAGTTCCACGGGATGACCTGGCCGACGACGCCGACCGGAACCTGATCGGCAAACTCGGTCTCCTGCAACTGCGCCCAGCCGGCATGATGGTAGAAGTGGCGTGCGGCAAGCGGGACGTCGATGTCGCGTGTCTCGCGGATCGGCTTGCCGTTGTCCATCGCCTCCACCACTGCGATGAGGCGCGCGTGACGCTGGATCATTCGTGCCAGCGCATAGAGATGACGCGCGCGAGCATGGCCCGGCAACTTCGCCCAGGCGCCCTGCGCCTTGCGAGCGGCAGCAACCGCGCTGCTGACGTCCTCACGGCCACCGAGCGCGATCTTGGCGAGCAAGGCACCGGTCGCCGGCTCGTAGGTATCGAACGTCTTTCCAGACTCCGAAGCGACAAAGGCGCCGTTGATGAAGTGGCCGAACTCGCCCTTGTGGCGCGCGAGCCACTGGCGTGCTTCCGTATCGCCCTCAGGTGCGGGACCGTAGGACATTTCGTCAAAATACCTGGCAACCGTCATCGGGATTATCCTATCGGGTGTCTGTTGAGGGCCGAGTACGCGCCGCTGACGTGATGTTCGAGCTGGCGTTCGATGTCGGCGAGCAGGCTCGACGCCCCGACGCGGAAGAGATCGGGTTCCAGCCATTCACGGCCGAGCTCGTCCTTCATGAGGAACTGGTAGTTCAGCACGTCTTTTGCCGCCGAGATGCCGCCGGCCGGCTTGTAGCCGACCTTGCGCCCGGTGCGCTCCTGATAGGCGCGGATCATCCTCAGCATGACAAGCGTTACGAGCAGCGTCGCGTTGACGCCCTCCTTGCCTGTCGAGGTCTTGATGAAGTCCGCGCCAGCCATCATGCAGACCAGCGATGCGCGCGCCACATTGCGCAAAGTCTTGAGGTCACCGGTCGCCAGGATCGCCTTGACATGGGCGTCGCCGCAGGCGGCACGGAAATCGCGCATCTCGTCGTAAAGCGCCTGCCAATTGCCGGTCAGCACATGCTCGCGCGTGATGACGATATCGATCTCGCGCGCACCGTCGGCGACCGAGGCCTCGATTTCCTTCAGCTTCACGTCATGCGGCACGAGACCCGCCGGAAAGCCGGTGGAGACAGCGGCAACCGGAATGCCGGAACCTTCAAGCGCCTCGACGGCGGTTGAAACGAAGCGATGATAGACGCAGACGGCGCCGGTCGCGATGCCGCGATCGCCCATGCCGAGCGCCTCGAGAATGTCCTGGCGCACCGGCTGGCGCGCCTTCGCGCAGAGACGCTTGACGCGCTCCGTCGTGTCGTCGCCGTTGAGCGTGGTGAGATCGATGCAGGTCACGGCCTTCAGCAGCCAAGCCGCCTGCGCATCTTTCTTGACCGTACGCCGCCCCGGCAGCGTTGCGACGCGCCGCTCCGCCGCAGACAGATTGACGCGCTGATCGACGACCCACGAAAGGTCGAGCTCGATGCCATCATTGCGCGGCCAATTGTGGCCTACACCGGCCGTCTCAGCGGGCCCCGCCGCCGTGCTCTTCACAGCAAGGTCTTGCAACCGACTACTCCCTGGTATCGCCGATGTCGCCCTCGGCGCGCATCTTCGCAGCTTTTGTCCGCCTTGGCGATATTGTTATCGTTCTATCGATTTATGTTAGAATTCCACCAAACCGTCCATCTGTCAAGCAAACGGCCGCGTCCGCGAAACGGCCTATGCGACCGCCGTCTCGCCCTCTTCGGTGATGATCGCGCCAAAGGCACTCGTCGGCGCGAAGAAGGCCGGCTTAAGCTTGCCGATCTTGCTGCGATCGACGACGAGGTAATTCTCCCGCGCGAGCGAAATCACCCTTTGCTTGATCGGCACCTCATGGAAATGGACGCAGGTCGCACCCCGCTGACGGTCGATCCCGGCGGCGGAGAGAAACGCGACATTGATGCCGAGCCTGTCCAGCGTTTCCAGGCCGGCGTCGCCGGAAAACGATGCCGAGGACGGGTGGTAGACGCCGCCCAGCATGACGATCCGCACATTGGGCTTGCGGGTCAGGCGGTCGGCCGCATTCAAAGAATAACAGACTGCCGTTATTGAATAATTTTCCGGAATCAGGTCGACGAGATACTCAAGCGTCGTGCCGCAGTCGATGAAGATCGTCTCATCGGGGCGAATGTATCGCGCCGCATGGGCGCAGGCCTCGCGTTTGGCGGTGGCGTGGCTGTCGGCCGCGCGCGCGAGTTCATAGGGAACGTCGCTTTCGATATCAGCCGCGGGAACGATGTGGCCACCAAGATAGCCAAAAAGCCCGGGATTGTCGGCGATGTCCCGGCGCACCGTCATCTCCGATACGCCAAGCAGAGCGGCGGCGTCTTTCAGGTGCAGCACGCGCCGCGCCGAAAGCGCGTCGGTCAAGGTCGTGATGCGCGTCGCTTTGCGGTTGGCCATTGGTCTCGGTTTCCGCGATCCAGGATGCGAGCGACAGCCCGCGCAGAACAATATTTGTGAAAATTATCACAGAAATTATCCTGCGGGCAAGCGGGTTCGGTCGGACGCAGGCTAGGGGCAGGCAACCGCGGTATCCGGCCGTCAACGCGTCGATCGCGTCAACCACCCGCGAGGACCGCGCAACGAGTTCGTCCATGAAAACGCTGGAGAATGGCATTTCCGGTGATTGTTGGCGGAGTCTCCTGACCCTGAATTCCGCTCTCCGTCAATCGCTCCGGTTGCAGCCTCGCACAAGCGGTCTGCTTGCCGCGTGGGCGATTGACAAGCCCCCGAGAACGTTGACAAAGTGACGCTCAATCGAGACGGGCAGCATTGGGAGGACTTAAGTCTATGCGCGCGCTTGTCGGCCTTTTCCCCCTTCTTCTCACCATCGCTTCCCTTGGCTCACCGGCTGTGGCGGCTGAAACGACCCGCACCGTCGAGATGACCCAAGACGGCGACTATTTCGGGTTCGATCTCCGCACCGAGCAGAACGTCTCGCTTCAGCAATGTGAGACCGCCTGCATCGCCGACCAGGCCTGCCGCGCCTTCACCTACAATCCAAAGGTGAAGTGGTGCTTCCTGAAATCCGACTTCAATCAGTTGAACACCTTCAAAGGCGCGATCGCAGGCAAGGTTGTCGAGACAGGCAGCAGCGAGCCCGATATCGGCGCGCCGCCACGTCTCTCCTTCATCTCGGACGATCTCCTGCAGCAGGCGCGTGACGTCAAGGCCAACCTTGCGCTCACCGAAGATCAGCAGGGTTTCGGCGTCAACGGCCTGATCGAAGCAGGACGGAGCGAGTTGACAGCCGGCAACGTCGAAAACGCGCTGAAGGCCTTTCGCGGCGCGGTGGCGATAACGCCGGATGACCGCGAGTTGTGGCTGGAGACGGCGCGTGCAGCCAACCGGATCACCGGCAACACCGAGATCGCCGGCCAGGCAGCGCTTGCCGCCCTCAACGGCTACCAACTTACCCGCACGACTCGGAGCCGGGCAGACGCGCTTGCGGTTCTCGCCAGGGCACTCGAAAACGCGGAGAACTATCGCGCTGCGCTCCAGGCCTACAAGGCGAGCCTCGAACTCGTGCAGGCGAACACGGTCGAAGCGGCTTACCTCGATCTCAAGGCACGGCAGGGTTTCCGCGTCACCGACCATACGATCGATGCCGACAGCGCCAGCCCGCGTGCCTGCGTCCAGTTCTCCGAGCAGCTCGTCAAGAGTGGAGCGGACTATTCCTCTTTCGTCACCCTCGACGGCAAGGCTCCGAAAGCGGTCGAAGCCAAGGGAAACCAGATCTGCGTCGAGGGGCTGGCCCATGGACAGCGCTATAAGCTGGTGCTGAGGCAGGGCCTGCCCTCCTCCGTCGACGAGGTCATCGAAACGCCCGTCAGCCTCGATATCTATGTCAAGGATCGCTCGCCGATGGTGCGCTTTACCGGCGACAGCTTCGTGCTGCCGTCGACCGCTCGGCGCGGCATTCCGATCGTCTCGGTCAATACCGAGAGCGCCAACCTCAAGCTCTATCGCATCGGCGACCGCAGCATTTCTTCGCTGCTCGTGAATTCGCAGTTCCTGACCCAGCTCGACGGCTACAGCGAGGAACTCATCAAGGACCAAAGCGGCGAACTCGTCTGGCAGGGCAGCATCGAGATCGCCACCGAACTCAACAAGGAAGTGGTGACCAGCTTTCCGGTGGACGAGGCGCTCCCTCAACGCAAGCCCGGCGTCTACGTCCTGACAGCAGTGTCGGGCGCCGGTCTCAGCCAGGATTGGGACGCCCGCGCCACCCAATGGTTCGTCGTCTCCGACATCGGCATCTCGACCTATGCCGGGACGGACGGCCTCACCGTCTTTGCCCGCTCGCTCGCCACCGCCAAGCCGCTCGACGGCGTCGAACTGCAACTCGTCGCGAAGAACAACGAGGTTCTCGGCACCGCAACGAGCGATGCGGAGGGCAAAGCGATCTTCGCCGCCGGTCTTATGCGCGGCACGGCGAGCATGACGCCGGCAGTCATCACGGCGAAGAAGGCCGACGCGGACTACGTCTTCATAGATATGACGCGCGCCGGCTTCGATCTTTCCGACCGTGGTGTCACCGGCCGCGCTGCACCGGGCGCAATCGACCTTTTCGCTTGGACCGAACGCGGCATCTACCGCGTCGGCGAGATGGTGCATGCGGCAGCGCTTGCCCGCGACGTGAACGGCGCTGCGATCGAGAACCTGCCGCTGACCTTCGTCTTCCTGCGCCCGGATGGTGTCGAGGACCGGCGTATGGTCAGCAACGGTGGCAAGCTCGGCGGCCACACGCTCGACCTGCCGATTCCGGAAAACGCGATGCGCGGCACCTGGACCATGCAGATCTTCGCCGATCCGAAGGCGTCCGCGATCGGCGAAAAGCAGTTCCTCGTCGACGACTTCGTACCGGACCGCACCGAGTTTGATCTGACGAGCGAGGCAAACGAGATCACCGTTGGCACGCCGGTGCCTGTCTCTGTTGAAGGCCGCTATCTCTATGGCGCGCCGGCGGCCGGGCTGACGCTCGAGGGGGAAGTCTCGATCAAGCCGACGCGCGAGAGCGCTGCATTCAAGGGCTACGTCTTCGGCCTTGCCGACGAGGAGGCGAGCGAAGACACGCGCCTGCCGCTCGAGGCGCTGGAGCCGCTGGACGAGAACGGCAGATCCATGTTCGACGTCGATCTGACCGAGGTCCCCTCGACGACGCAATTGCTCAACGCCAATGTCACCGTCCGCATGCGGGAAGCCGGCGGCCGCGCCGTGGAGCGCTCGCTCACCCTGCCGGTCAAGCCGGAGGGGCCGATGATCGGCATCAAGCCGGAGTTTTCGGGGGATCTTGCCGAAAGTTCGGTCGGGCGGTTCCACGTCATTGCAGTCGGGGAGGATGGCGCGAAAATCCCGATGCCCGGCCTGCTCTGGAAGCTGATCAGCGTCGAACGCAATTACCAATGGTATCGGGACGGAAGCGCCTGGAAATACGAGCCGGTCATCTCTACGAAACAAGTGGCGAACGGCACCGTCGACGTGACCGCAGACGGTGCCACGATCGCCGTGCCGGTCGGCTGGGGCCGCTACCGCCTCGAGATCGAGACGGCTGCGATCGACGGTCCCGCCTCCAGCGTCGAGTTCGATGCCGGCTGGTATGTCGAGGCTACCTCGACTGAAACGCCGGACGGGCTAGAGATCGCGCTCGACAAGGAGAGCTACACGATCGGCGAGACCGCGAGACTCAAGGTCTCGCCGCGCTTTGCCGGCGAATTGCTGGTCACGGTCGGCACGGAAAACCTGATCACGACGAAGACGGCGACCATTTCCGAGACCGGCGGCGAGGTGGAATTGCCCGTGACCGCCGAGTGGGGCGGCGGTGCCTATGTCACCGCGACGCTCTATCGGCCCGGCGATGCCCACGAGAGCCGCATGCCGATGCGGGCCATCGGCATCAAGTGGCTAGCGGTCGATCCGGCGGAGCGCAAGCTCGCAATCACGCTCGACGCGCCGGAGAAAATGCAGCCGCGCCAGCCCCTCGGCGTCAACCTCAAGGTGCGCGGCGCAGGCGCGAACGAGGACGCATACGTGACAATCGCCGCCGTCGACGTCGGCATTCTGAACCTCACACGCTATGAGGCACCCGATCCGGATGGCTGGTACTTCGGCCAAAGGCAGCTCGGCCTCGAGATCCGCGACCTCTACGGCCGCTTGATCGACGGTTCACTCGGAGCCACCGGCCGGCTGCGCACCGGCGGAGATGGCGGGCAAATGCCGCTGCAAGGCAGCCCGCCGACCGAAAAGCTGGTTGCCTTCTTCTCGGGGCCGGTGAAGCTCGATGCGGACGGCGAGGCGAAGGTCAGCTTCGATATTCCGCAGTTCAACGGCACGGCGCGGGTCATGGCCGTCACCTGGACGAAAGCCGGTATCGGCCATGCGGTCAAGGACGTCGTGATCCGCGATCCGGTCGTGGTGACCGCAAGCCTGCCGAAATTCCTGGCCCCCGGAGACCGCGCGGAGCTCAGGCTCGACATCGCCAACACGGATGCACCTGCCGGCAACTACCAATTGCAGGTGACGACCAGTGGTCCCGTGACCGTCGAACAGACCGGCGCTGCCGAAACCGTGCATCTTGACGCCGGCGGCAAGACCGCCGTCACGCTGCCGCTGGCGGGCCAATATCCCGGAAACGGGCTTGTCACCGTGGCACTTTCCAACGCCTCCGGCTTGATGATCGAGCAGCCATTGAACGTTGCGGTCCGCCCGGCCGCCTTGCCGGTCACCCAGCGGCAGGTGGTCAACATTGCTGCCGGCAGCAGCCTGACGGTCGACGACCAACTGCTCGCCGACAGCCTGCTGCAGGGCGCTTCCGTCAGTCTCAACGTCACGCGCTCGGAAGCCTTCGACATTCCGGCACTGTTGATGACGCTCGACCGCTATCCCTATGGCTGCGCCGAACAGACGACGAGCCGCGCCCTGCCGCTGCTCTATCTCAGCGAACTCGCAAAGCAGTCCGGCCTTGCCGACGACAGCGAGGTGGCGAAGCGGGTGCAGGAGGCGATCTACCGCGTGCTTTCCTACCAGTCCTCCTCCGGCAGCTTCGGCCTTTGGGGGCCCGGTTCGGGCGACCTCTGGCTCGACGCCTATGTGAGCGATTTCCTGACGCGGGCGCGCGAACAGAAATACGACGTGCCCGAACAGGCGATGGTGCAGGCGCTCGAAAATCTCCAGAATGCGCTGAGCTACGAGACCAACGTCAAGGACCGCGGCAACGAGATCGCCTATACGCTCTATGTGCTCGCCCGCAATCGCAAGGCGGCGATCAGCGATCTTCGCTATTACGCCGACACGATGCTCGACGATTTCCCGACGCCGCTCGCCAAGGCGCATATCGCCTCGGCGCTGGCGCTCTACGGCGATGCGGCGCGCTCGCAGAATATCTTCGCGGCATCCTTGAACATGTCGACCGGTTCCGGTCTTGTCAAAGTCAGCCTCGCCCGGTCCGACTACGGCTCGTCGCTGCGCGACGATGCGGCAGTGCTGGCGCTGGCCGCCGAAAGCCGCCCCGTGCCGGCGATCATTCCGGAGCTTTCCAGGATCGTCGCGAGGGAGTGGCAGCAGGCGCAATATACGAGCACGCAGGAACAGACCTGGATGCTGCTTGCAGCCCGTGCGATCCAGGGCGGTGACGAGGATATGAAACTCGACATCAACGGCGCCGCGCGCACCGGGAGTTACGCCGCACGCATAACCGGGGATGCCCTCATCGAGCACCCGGTCGTCATTCGCAACAACGGCGCCGACGCGGTTTCCGCCGTGGTGACGACCGTCGCGGCTCCCGCCCAGCCACTTTCGGCCGGGGGTGATGGCTTCACGATCGAGCGCACCTACTACACACTCGACGGCGCCGAGGCCGATGTCAGCGGAGCGCGGCAGAACGAACGTTATGTCGTCGTGCTCAAGGTCACCGAAAGCAATGATTGGCCGTCGCGCATGCTGATCACCGACTTGTTGCCGGCCGGGTTCGAGATCGACAATCCGAGCCTTGTCGACAGCGCGCAGCTGACAAACTTCGAATGGATCGGCGAAGTCGAGGCCGCCCATACCGAGTTCCGGAGCGATCGCTTTGTCGCAGCCTTCGATCGGTCGACCGGCGACAACCGTGAGATCACGCTTGCCTATGTCGTGCGCGCGGTGACCCCCGGCACCTATGATCATCCGGCCGCAAGCGTGGAGGATATGTACCGGCCGCAATTCTCGGCGCGAACGGCAACCGGCCGCATGGAGGTGCTGGCAGCCCAGTAGACGCGCCATGTCCTTCCTGCGAAAGCTTTTCATCGGCTTCGGGATGAGCCGCAAGGGCGTTGTTCCGGCGCCACCCCCCTCTGCCCTGCCGGACGTCTCCCCCACAGGGGAGGAGAACAGGGATGCGGCCGCTCGCTCCCCGGCGGCCATCGAGCTTGAGAGGCGTCCATCAGCCGGAGATGTCGCCTCCAATTCCGGCGGGGGTTGGGGACCGAAGCGTGGCCACTCGCCGATCTCCCCCCTTGTGGGGGAGATGCCCGGCAGGGCAGAGGGGGGTGCGGTCGGCACGGTCAAACCCGATTGTTTTCGACATCCCCGCCTCGGCGCGATTTTGATCGCACTGCCGATCGTCCTCGTCCTCACCGCGCTCACAATCGTCGGCCTCGAATGGGCGGACAAGGCCTTTCCGCCGCCGCTCGAGGAAGCCGGTACCGTCTCTGCCGAGGTGCTGGACAAAGACGGCCGCCTGCTGCGCGCTTTCGCGACCAAGGATGGTCTGTGGCGGCTGAAGACCACCGTGGAAGATGTCGACCCACGCTTTCTGAACATGTTGATCGCCTATGAGGACCAGCGCTTTCGCGATCACCACGGAGTCGACCCCTTGGCGCTGGGTCGCGCGGTGCTGCAGTTCGTCACAAGCGGCCGCATCGTTTCCGGCGCATCGACGCTCTCGATGCAGGTGGCAAGGCTGATCGAACCGCGCGGAGAGCGGACGCTGCCGGCGAAACTTCTGCAACTCGTCCGCGCCATCCAGATCGAGCTTCGCCTCAGCAAGGACCAGATCCTCGATCTCTACCTCACCCATGCGCCCTATGGCGGCAATCTCGAAGGGGTGCGCGCCGCAAGCCTCGCCTGGTTCGGCAAGGAGCCGCGCCGTCTCTCGGTTGCCGAGGCGGCGCTTCTCGTCGCGCTGCCGCAATTGCCGGAAAAGCGTCGTCCCGACCGCAATCTCGCCGCCGCAGAAGCTGCCCGCAAACGGGTCCTCGGCCGTGCGGCGGTTGCCAACGCAATCGGGGACGGCGAGGCCGAACGGGCGGCGGTGGCTGCCATACCAACCCGGCGGCTCCAGCTTCCCGCCTATGCAGCACATCTTGCGGAAGTGGCGCGTCGGAAGGAGCCGACGATCCTTCAACACCATACGACACTACGACGCGACATTCAGCGCGGGCTCGAAGCCGTTGCGCGCGAGGGGGCGGCGAAGCTCGGGCCGAAGGTCTCCGTCGCCATGGTAATGGCCGATGTCCGCAGCGGCGAGATCGTCGGCGAGGTCGGTTCGGCCGACTACTTCGACGCGAGCCGCGCCGGCTGGACCGACATGACGCGGGTCACGCGCTCGCCAGGTTCGACGCTGAAGCCCTTCATCTACGGGCTTGCGTTCGAGGAGGGACTGGTTGCCCAGGAAACCATCATCGAGGACCGGCCGGCGGATTTCTTCGGCTATCGCCCGCGCAACTTCGACATGAGTTATCAGGGCGACGTCAGCATCCGGCAGGCGCTGCAGCTCTCGCTCAATGTGCCGGCGATCCGCCTGCTCGATGCTGTCGGCCCGGCCCGACTGATGGTGCGATTCCGCCGGGCCGATGTGCGCCCTGCCCTGCCGCCCAATGAGGCACCGGGGCTCGCGATTGGCCTCGGCGGCCTCGGCATCAGCTTGCGTGATCTCGTTCAGCTTTACGCGGGCCTGGCCAATCGCGGCTGGCCGGTGCGGCTCGGCGACGGCATCGAGGGCAAGGCGGGCCTCATTGACGGCGAGCCGCTGCTCTCGACCGTTGCCGCCTGGCAGATCGCCGATATCCTCTCAGACGTATTGCCGCCCGCGGGCAGCCGCCAGCGCGGCATCGCCTACAAGACCGGCACCAGCTACGGTTATCGCGATGCCTGGTCCGTCGGTTTCGACGGCCGCTATGTGCTGGGCGTGTGGGTCGGCCGCCCGGACAACGGCGCAGTGCCAGGTCTGACCGGTTACGGTGCCGCCGCACCGATCCTTTTCGAAGGCTTTGCCAAATCGGGGATTGCCATCACGCCGCTGCCGGATCCCCCGGCTGGTGCCGTGCGTTTTGCGCAGGCCGACCTGCCGATCAGCCAGCGGCGCTTTTCGATGACGGCGAGCGGCCTGCTCTCAGCATCGGCCCGCGAGCCGGCGCCGCAGATCGTCTTTCCGCCGGAGGGCGCGCGCGTGGAGCTTGGCGGGACCAACAGTGAAACGATGATGCCGCTGACCCTCAAGTTGCAGGGCGGTCGCGCCCCGTTCCGATGGCTCGCCAATGGCCGGCCGTTACCCGATGTCACTCGCCGCCGCACCAGCCAATGGCTGCCCGACGGCGGCGGCTATTCCACTCTCACGGTCATCGATGCTGCGGGGCGGGCGGCAAGCGTTCGCGTTTTTGTAGAGTAATTCCGTTTCCGGACGGCATCAGGCGCGGCGGGTTCCGGGCGACTTCGCGCCCGTCCACCGATCGTCCATTTTGGATCGGTGGACGGCACTCACTCTTCCTCACGCACGCCGGGTTGATTTGCCTTCACCCGCCTGCCGGTGCGATGGATGGCCCGCCATCACGATCGGCATTTCGGCTTCAAGGCAGGCGGCGACGAAAGCCTCTCGGGCGATCGCGGCCGGCGTCATCCGGTTGAGCGCGCCGCGGCACGTGCGTACCGCACGTTCGTAGCGCTGGCCATTGCGTAGCGGCCACTCATTTTCGAGAAAGTCCAGGGCTTCGTATACGGAATTGAAGGTGTGCTTGATACCACTTGAAAGGCGTACGGTGATGGGATTTGTCCACGGAATCTCATTGAGAAGCATTGCTTCCTCCTTTCAGGCGCCATCAATGGATCGATGACACAGATATTGGCCCCGATCCCTGAAAATCAAGGCGCGGGCGCGTCGAAATTTTCCACGATATTACAAAGACTTGCATCCACCTTCTTGCGTGCCGCCGGATCATCCCGGCCGCGGCCGGCACAACCCCTTGAAACCGCTGCGGAAGTCACTAAATCGCACTTGCGGGCCGCCTTTCGGGGTTCGCAGTCGAGGGGCATCGTCCTCTTCGACGCTGCTCCTCATCGTCCATGTTGCTCAAGGAGGATATGGCTATGAGAACAACACTCGACTTTTCGCCCCTGTCTCGGTCAAGCGTGGGATTTGACCACGTTTTCGACCTGCTCGACGCAGCGAGCCGTCTGGCGCCAACCGACAATTGGCCGCCCTACGACATTCTTCGCGTCGGCGATAACCAGTATCGCATCGTCATGTCAGTCGCCGGCTTCGCGCCCGAGGAGATAACGGTTACGCACGAGCCGCATCTTCTTGTCGTTCGCGGCGAAAAGCCCGGAGAAGACAAGGCCGAATATCTCTATCGCGGCATTGCTGGCCGCAATTTCGACCGCCGCTTCCAGTTGGCTGATCATGTGACGGTCACAGGTGCCAACCTCGCCAACGGTCTGTTGGCAGTCGATCTCGTCCGTGAGTTGCCCGAGCAGATGAAGCCACATCGGATCGAAATTCATCAGGCTGACACACTGCCCCCGATCGAGGACCGCGAGCGGGCCGAAGGCGGCAAGCACGCCGCCTAGGGCATGCTGGCGACGGCCTTATGCCGAAGGCCGGCAAGCGCCGTCGCCGCCGTTGCTTTGGCGGACGGCTATAAAGACAAAGGAAAAGGAGCTGAACAATGAACGTACGTGATCTCATTCCATGGGGCCGCGCCCAGGAGCACGTGCCGACAACCTATCACGATGGCGACCGCAATCCGTTCCTGATGCTTCATCGGGAAATGAACCGGCTGTTCGACGACGTCTTCCGCAATTTCGATCAAGGAATGCCCTTTGCGCTGCCGAACCATCCTGGTTTCGGTGCCGGTTGGCCCAATGTCGAAGTCACCGACCGCGATAACGAGATCAAGGTCACGGCGGAACTACCCGGGCTCGACGAGAAGGATATCGAGCTATCCTTCTCCGAGGGCGTTCTGAGGCTGCGCGGCGAAAAGCGTGCCGAGAGCGAGGACAAGGAAAAGCAGTTTTCCGAACGCTACTATGGCCGCTTCGAACGGCGCATTCCGCTTGGATACGACATTGACGAAGGCAAGGTCAAAGCGTCGTTCAAGAACGGCGTACTGAGCGTCACGCTTCCGAAAACGGAGCAGAGCCAGAGCAAGTCCAAGCGTATTGCGATCGGGACCGAGTAGAAGCCGGTAGCACCCATCAGGCTCGGCGGCGGCTCAGCGCCGCCGGGCCGTTTCGACGCCACCCTACTGTACGAGGATGGCTCGAAAATCGTTGACATTGGTGCCTGTGGGTCCCGGCTTGAAGATATCGCCGAGTGCATCGAATGCGGTCCAGCTATCGTTGCATTGAAGCAGTGCTGACGGGTCCAACCGCTCTCCCCTGAGCCTGGCAATCGTCGTGCTGTCGGCAAAGGCGCCGGCATTGTCTTCCGAACCGTCGATGCCATCGGTGTCGGCAGCCAGCGCAGATACACCTTGGATGCCGTCGATACCGAGTGCCAGCGATAAGAGGAATTCGCTGTTGCGGCCGCCCTTTCCCTCGCCCTTGATAGTCACGGTCGTTTCGCCACCCGAGAGGACGACGACCGGCTTCGAGAACGGGCGGCTGCGCTGAGCCACTTCGCGCGCGATTGCGGCATGGACGCGCCCGACTTCGCGTGCCTCGCCTTCGATCGCGTCGGAAAGGATGATCGCCTCGATCCCGGCTTCACGGGCACGCGCGGCCGCAGCCTCCAGCGAGACGGCGGCGGAGGCGATCAGGCGCACTTCGTTTCGGGCAAACCTCGGATCGGACGGCGTCGGCGCGTCCGCAGCATCCGTCGCCAGCCACTGCATGACCTTTTCCGGCAACGACAGCCCGTAGCGCGCGACAATCTTCAAGGCGTCCCGGCGCGTGCTTTCGTCGGCGATCGTCGGACCGGAGGCGACCAGCGCCGGATCGTCGCCCGGGATGTCGGAGACGACAAGTGAGACGACTTTCGCGGGATAGGCGGCCGCTGCGAGCCTGCCGCCCTTGATCGTTGACACATGCTTGCGCACGCAGTTCATGGCGCTGATCGGCGCGCCGGAGGCGAGAAGAGCGCGATTGAAGGCGATTTCATCCTGCAACGACAGGCCGGCCGGTGGCGAAGGCAGGAGCGCAGAGCCGCCGCCGCAGATCAGCGCCACGACCAGATCGTCCTTGGTCAGGCCGCGAACCTCGGCGAGAAGGCGTTTCGAGGCATGCAGCCCGCTTTCGTCCGGCACGGGATGGGCGGCCTCCAGCACCTCGATGCGTTCGCAATGAACGCCGAAGCCGTAGCGGGTGACGACGGCACCGCTCAGCGGATCGTGCCAGAGGCTTTCGAAGGCGTGCGCCATCTGCGCGGCACCCTTCCCCGCCCCGACGACAACGGTCCGCCCCTTCGGCCTTTCCGGCAGGTTCGAGGCGATGACGAGGGCGGGATCGGCAGCGGCGACGGCCGAAGTGAACAGCGTTTCGAGAAAGGCGCGCGGGTCGGCGATCGGTGCCACGTTTATGTCTCCCAGAAAATGAAGGGCGGCGGCCTCCTCACTGCCGCCCCACGGATGAACGTTTCAAGGCTTCTTCGAAGCCCATGAAACGTTCTGCCCCTTCGAACCTATGCAACCTGATGGTTGGCCATCCGCTCGAGCGCCCGAACGAGGCCGGAATGGTCGAGCCCGCTGTCGCCGTTGGCTGCGCAATTGTTGAAGAGTTCCTGGGTGGCCGCCGTGTTCGGCAGCGAGATGCCGAGGCTCTTTGCGCCCTGCAGGGCCAGATTGAGATCCTTCTGGTGCAGCGAGATACGGAAACCCGGATCGAAGGTGCGCTTGATCATCCGGTCGCCATGGACCTCGAGAATGCGCGAGGAAGCAAAGCCGCCCATCAGCGCCTCACGCACCCGTGCCGGATCGGCACCGGCCTTGGACGCAAAGACCAACGCTTCGGAGACTGCCTCGATCGTCAGTGCAACGATGATCTGGTTGGCAACCTTGGTGACCTGGCCGTCGCCGCAGTCGCCGACAAGGGTGATGTTCTTGCCCATCAGCTTGAACAGCGGCAGGGCGCGATCGAACGATTCCTGCGAGCCGCCGGCCATGATGCTCAGCGAGGCATTCCTTGCCCCGACTTCGCCGCCGGAAACTGGCGCGTCGAGGTATTCCGCGCCCGTTTCACGAACCCTCCTGGCGAATTCCTTCGTTTCGATCGGCGAGATCGAGCTCATGTCGATGACCAGCTTGCCCCTATCAAGGCCGTAGAAGACGCCGTTCTCGCCGAAGAGGACATCCTTCACTTCCGGCGTGTCCGGCAGCATCAGGATGATCGTATCGACGGTCTCGGCGAGCGCCTTCGGCGTCTCGACAAATCTGAGGCCGTTATCGACGAGCTCCTGGCGCGGCGGGATGGCGAATTTCGACGTGATGATCGTATGCCCGGCATCCTGCAGGTGACGCGCCATCGGCGTGCCCATGATACCCAGTCCAATGAAACCGATAGATGCCATCGTGCTTAGCTCCTGATTTTGATGATGTCTGCGGACTGCTTGCGCTTGCGCTCGGCACCCAGCCAGCCCAGCCCATCGGCCGTCGTCGTGAGCGGCTTGTATTCGCACCCGATCCAGCCGTCGTAGCCGGCCGCCTCCAGCGCGTCGAATACGAAGGGATAGTTGATCTCACCGGTGCCAGGTTCGTTGCGACCCGGATTGTCGGCAAGCTGGACGTGGGCGATGCGGTCGGCGAAGCGCTTGTAGGTGCCGGCCAATTCACCCTGCGTGCGCTGCTGGTGATAAAGATCGTACTGGATGAAGAGATTGTCGCTCCCGACCTCGGCGATGATAGAGGCCGCCTGCTCCACGGTGTTGAGATAAAAACCCGGAATATCGAATCGGTTGATCGGCTCGATCAGGAGGCGGATGCCACTCTTGCCGAGTTCGGTTGCCGCGAGCTTCAGGTTCGCAACCAGCGTCGTGCGCAGGATATTGTCGGAGACGCCGTCCGGCGCGATGCCGACGAGGCAATTGACCTGCTTGCAATCGAGCGCGGTCGCGTAGTCGATGGCGGTCGCAACGCCTTTGCGGAATTCGTCGATACGGTCCGGAAGAATGGCGATGCCGCGCTCGCCGCGCGCCCAGTCGCCGGCCGGCAAGTTGTGCAGAACCTGGGTCAAGCCATGACGGTCGAGTGCGGCACGCAACGCCATCTTCTCGAACTCATAGGGGAAGAGATATTCCACCCCCTCGAAGCCCGCCTTGGCGGCCAGCGCAAAGCGATCGAGGAACGGCGCCTCGTTGAACAGCATGGTCAGGTTCGCAGCAAATCTCGGCATGCGATTGTTCCTCCTGGAAGTTGACGCGGGACGCGGGCGGAAAAACCGCACACACTTTTCCTCGTCCCGCTTTGATTGTTCTCAGTCGAGAAGGGCGGCGATCGCCGTCGGCACGTCCTCACCACGGGCGGCGAGTTCCTCGAATTCGACGACGGCGTTGATGTCGGCGCCCATGGCGATGTTCGTTACGCGCTCGAGAATGAACTCGATGACGACAGGGACCCGATGTTCATCCATCAGCGCCCGCGCCTTGTCGAAGGCTTCAGCGAATTCGTTGGGGCTGCGGACGCGGATCGCCTTGCAGCCCAGACCTTCGGCGACCGCGACGTGATCGACGCCGTAACCCTTCTCGGCATCGCCGCCGGCATTGATGTTGTCGAAGGCGAGGCTGACCTCGAAATCCATGTTGAAGCCGCGCTGCGCCTGGCGGATGAGGCCGAGATAGGAATTGTTCACGACCACATGCAGATAGGGCAGCTTGTGCTGCGCGCCGACGGCGAGTTCCTCGATCAGGAACTGGAAATCATAATCACCGGAAAGCGCGACGATCGGCCGGTCTGGATCGGCAGCCCTGACGCCTAGTGCTGCCGGCAGCGTCCAGCCGAGCGGACCCGCCTGGCCGCAATTGATCCAGTTGCGCGGCTTGTAGACGTGCAGGAACTGCGCACCGGCGATCTGGCTGAGGCCGATGGTCGAGACGTAGCAAGTGTCGCGGCCGAAGGCCCGGTTCATTTCCTCGTAGACCCGCTGTGGCTTGAGCGGCGTCTGGTCGAAGTGGGTCTTGCGCAGCATTGTGCGCTTGCGCTCGCGGCACTCTTCGGCCCAGGCCGACCAGTCGCGCAATTTGCCGGCGGTCTTCCATTCGGTGGCAACGTCGAGGAAGAGCTTGAGCGCCGCACCCGCGTCCGAGACGATGCCGAAATCCGGCGCAAAGACACGACCGATCTGGGTCGGCTCGATATCGACATGAACGAACTTCCGGCCTTCGGTATAGGTCGGGACGTTGCCCGTGTGGCGGTTGGCCCAGCGATTGCCCACGCCGAGCACGAAGTCGGAGGCGAGCAGCGTCGCGTTGCCGTAGCGATGAGACGTCTGCAGGCCGCACATGCCGGCCATCAGCGGGTGGTCGTCCGGGATCGTGCCCCAGCCCATCAATGTCGGAACGACCGGGATGCCGGTGATCTCGGCGAATTCGACCAGAAGGTCCGAAGCGTCGGCATTGATGATGCCGCCACCCGCGACGATCAGCGGTCGCTCGGCCTCGTTCAGCATGGCGATGGCCTTTTCGGCCTGCGCGCGGGTCGCCGACGGCTTATAGGGCTCAAGTGGCGAATAGGTTTCCGGGTCGAACTCGATCTCGGCGAGTTGAACATCGACCGGGAGGTCGATGAGAACCGGACCCGGTCTGCCGGAACGCATCAGGTGAAACGCCTTCTGGAAGACGAATGGGACCAGGGCTGGCTCCATGACCGTGACCGCCCATTTCGTGACAGGGCCTGCGATCGAAGCGATATCGACGGCCTGGAAATCCTCCTTGTCGAGGCGGGCGCGCGGCGCCTGGCCGGTGATGCAGAGGATCGGGATCGAGTCGGCGGAGGCCGAATAGAGGCCGGTGATCATGTCCGTGCCGGCCGGGCCCGAGGTGCCGATGCAGACACCGATGTTGCCGTGCCTGGCCCGCGTATAGCCTTCCGCCATATGCGAGGCGCCTTCGACGTGACGGGCGAGAATGTGGCGGATCGACCCGCGCGCCTTCAAAGCCGAATAGAGTGGGTTGATTGCGGCGCCCGGAACACCGAACGCGCAATCGATCCCCTCCTTTTCCAGAACATAAACTGCCGCATCGACCGCGCGCATCTTGGCCATGGAAACTCCTCCTGTTTGAATTAGGACGATAATCCATTTCCCGATTTCATCAATTAATAAATGGAAATCATTTCCATCATATGGAAATAAAGATCTTCAACAAAAAGGAGAAAATCGAATGCAATCGCGGTAGAGGAAGATGGACCGAGGCAACCGATTTGGAGAATGATTCATGGAGTTGACGGGCAAGGGAAAGCGCGGCCGCAAGGCCGCCGAGAATGCCGCGCCATCGTCCGTGCAAGTGCTCGACCGCAGCCTGGCGCTCCTGGCGATCGTTGCCGAAAACGACGACTCGACGCTGACCTCGCTTTCGGAGCGCACCGGCATGGCGCCCTCGACCGTGCACCGGCTGCTCACCTCGCTCGCCTCCCACGGCATGGTCATGAACGATAGCGACACGGGTGTGTGGACGGTCGGCCTCAAGGCCTTCGAAATCGGCAATGCCTTTCTGCGCTTTCGCAAGCTCGGGACGATTAGCCGCCCGTTCCTCAAAGGACTGATGGAGGCCAGCGGCGAAACGGCCAATATCGGTATCGAGGAAGGCGGCGATGTCGTCTTCATCTCTCAGGTCGAGAGCCATGCGCCGATGCGGGCTTTCTTCCGGCCGGGGCGGCGTGGCCCGGTCCACGCGTCGGGCATCGGCAAGGCTATCCTGTCGACGTGGTCCGACAAGGAAATCGGCCAGTTGATGTCCGGCCGAACCCTCATCCACTTTACCGAGAAGACACGTGATACGCTGCCCGGCCTGTTGCGGGACATTCAGGAAACACGGCTCAGGGGCTGGTCGATCGACGACGAGGAGCACACGCTTGGCATGCGCTGCGTTGCGGCCCCGATCTTCAACGAATATGGCGAGACGATCGCCGGCATATCGATCTCGGGCCCCTCGGTCCGGGTAACCGACGAAAAGCTCGCCACCCTCGGGCCGATGGTCAGAGAAACCGCCGATGCCCTGACACGCGCGATGGGCGGCAAGCGGCCGGAGGAACTGTAGCGGAAGGCAAATTCCGGCGGCAGCTTCTATTGGCGCGCACCTCCGCCCCGCGGACCGTCAATTATGCAACTGTACTATGAGAGCAGTCGTGCCCATGGTTTGACCAAGCTCAGATAGACATCCATCAGCCTCTGGAGATGATCAATCACACGCTGGTCGTCCAGAACCGGCACTTCGGAATGTCGCCGAACCATATAGAGCGTACGCGTGAGGGCAGGCTTTATGATGCGGCGAGCGGCGAGCGTTCCTTCGCGCACTTCTTTAGCGATCAAGCTGTAGGGCATGATCATCGCCGCGGCGCCAGACGCGATTGAATCGATCGAATGAACTTCATGGGCAATGCGAACGTCGAGCGACAATCTCCTGGCTTCGCTTTCGACAATATGACGCAGAACGCCGCGTTCGCCGCCAATTGCAAGGTCGTATTGCAAAGCCTCTGTAAATTCGATGCTTTCTTCCTGTGCGGCCTGGCTCGAAGCGGTGACGAACAGAAGATCCTCCTCCAGGACCGCTGTCCGTTTCAAGCCGGACCATTCACCGACATTGTTGAGGAATGCGACATCGACTTCTCCCGCTTCCAATGCATGCAACAGCGTTGGTGGCCCCTCTTCAACGACGCGGACCGTGACATCTGGCATTGTTTGGTCCGCATCGGCCAAGAGATCTTGGCCGAGTAGCTTTGACATTGTTCGACCCACGCCGAGCCGCAGTTCAATCCGCTTGGCGGCCTTGAGCGCACGGACTTCGTTGGCTGCCGTCGCGACATCATCGAGAATATGCTGCGCATGCGTGTAGAGAAGTCTGCCGGCCGGGGTTGGGGTGATGCCGCGCGAATGCCGCACAAGCAATTCGATGCCAAGCTCGCCTTCGAGCTGCTTGATCTGCGAGCCGAGTGCAGGTTGCGCGACGTTCAGCGTTTCGGCCGCAGCTGTCATGTTGCCCAGCTCGACAACCTTGCGGAAATAGGTCAACTGCCGAAAATTTATGTGACGTTCCTCCCAAAGTGTGACGACATTGCTTCTCGTCCGCACTTGAGGGATCAGTTCGCCCCTTTTTGCCAAGACTACGGCGCATGCGTACCTTTTCACGCATGCGCCTTTCTTGACAAGCGTCAAGCGGTTGTTCAACCGGTGAATTGAGTAATCGTGTCGATCAGGGCGGGAACGCCGCTTTTCACTTTGGCAATGGCACGTTCCAGTGCCGGGCCGATGTCCGCCGGATCCTCGATTGGGCCTTCCGCATACCAGCCGCATCCTCGGGCCAGCGTTGCGAAATCGGGGGCAGGATCAAACAAGTCCATGCCGATATGCGCGCGGTTGACCGGCGTCCCGCGCTGTTCGGCCACGGTCACCTGGTGTTCCCAATCGTTGTAATAGGCGCGGTTGTTGTGCATGACACAGAGGAACGGCACCTTGTGCTTGGCAGCGAACCAAAGCGCGCCGACATCGAAGAGCAGATCGCCGTCCGTCTGGCAATTGACCACCAGGCGACCCGTGCCGCGATGCGCAAGCGCGATGCCAAGGGAAATGCCTATCTGTGTTCCAGGACCGAGACCTCGGCCTGCCCAGCGATAATGCCTGTCGAAATCCCAGAGCTTGGGTGCCCAGTCCTCGAACGGGTTCGTGGTCAGGACCCAGTCCTCATGCCTGATCTTCTCCCACACCTCGCTGGCAAGGCGCGGCAGTGCAATCGGGCTGGCATTCCAGTTCTCACTCGCTTCCTCGCGCCATTTCGCGCGTTGGGCATCATGCATCCCGGCCACCGCGTGCGACCGTTCCTCTATGCGCCTTGCAAGATGTCTATCGTCCCTGGAACGTTTTGAAATCAGCGAGGTGAGCGCCGGCATTGCAAGGGCCGGATCGGCAAGCAGCCGCTGCGAACAATCAGGGTAGCGCTGATAATCGGCTGCCCATTTTGAAATTTCGATATCGGCAAAGCCGATGTCCAGCCACTCGCACCCCTTCGGGTAAAGAGGTTGCAGTGTACGGTTGATCCGGTCGTTCACGTGGGTCGGTCGCTCCCAGTCCCGACAATCGAGCAAGGTGATGAGATCGGCCTGTTTGAAGACCTCTTTGTTCATGCGCATGTCGAGTGGATGCTCGGTAGGGAAGTTCAGACGCCATTGCGTGTCGACGACAGGCGCACCGAGCGCTTCGGCAAGCGCGACAGTATTGGAAAAGCCATTCGGATCGCAACCGACGTATTGCGGAAGCAACACCGGCCATTCGGCCGAAACGAGGCGGTCCGCGGCTTCTTCCAGCGCTTTCGGATCGGGTGCTATGCGGCTCGGTACCGTTGCCGAAGCGGGTGACGGCAAGGTAACCGGTGCAGCAAGGGGCGCTTCCTGCAGCGCGGCATCATAGACCATGTAGATCGGACCGCGCGGCTCCGTCATCATGATCGAATAGGCGCGGGCAAAACTGTCGACGACACCGTCGATGCCGCCTGGCTGGTAATCCCACTTGACGTAATCGCGCACCTGGGTGCCCTGAACATTGGCCGTATGAGCCCAATCGACGCGGGGGCGGCGCTTTCCTTCGTCCATCGGGCCGGTGGCGCCGATCAAGAAAACCGGCGCACGGTCCGTGTAGGCGGTATAAACGCCGAGGGTCGCATGAAGCAGACCGACAACGTTGTGGACGATCACGGCAAGCGGCTTACCTGTCGCCTTGGCATAGCCATGCGCGATCTCGACGGCGATTTTTTCATGCAGGCAGACCAGCATTTCCGGCGTGTTGCCATTGTGATTGACAAGCGAGTCGTGCAGGCCGCGATAACTGGCGCCTGGATTGAGCGTGATGAAGGGAAAACCGTATTGCTTGATCAGATCGGCGATCACATCGGACTGCCATCCGAACGGTGCCGAACCTTCGCTCTCCTCCAGCGCCTTGGCCTTCGGATCAACCTTCTCCTGCATCGTCATGCATTCCGCTCCTTGGGTAAGAAAATGAGCGGCGGAGGCCGCCGCCCAACAGAAACGTTTGCCGATCAGTCTTTCTTGAGGGCCTGCTTCAAAAACCCGACCATTTCCGGCGATTGATCGAGTGCCTTCTTGACCAGATCGGCGACTTCGTCACCAATGGCCGGGTCGAGCGGCAGACCGAGCTTATCGGCTTTGGCGACGAACTCCGGATCGGATATTGCTGCGGAATAAGCGTCCCGCAACGTCTTCAGGATGTCGTCGGGAATCCCCTCCGGACCCACGGTAAGGCGCGAAATGTCGCTCTGCGATTCAACGAGTGCGATGGCCTTTTGCGCTTCCGCGTTGTCGACCAACGTTGCCAGCTGAGGAACATCGGTATCCGAGCCACCAATCTGCGCAAGGAACTTGCCATGGCCTTCCTTGACGAAGGGTTCGAAGCTCGACCGCGAACTGATCACACCCTGCACTTCGCCCCGCATGATGGCGAGCTGGTCGTCATTGCCGCTGTAGCCGCTGATGATATCAATCGGCAGCTTCAATGCGCTAACCAGGATCGTTGTGTTGACCTCCGACGCACTGCCTGCTCCCGAAGTGGAGAACTTCAGCTTCTTGTCGAGACTCTGCAGTTCCTTGAAATCCTTGATATTGGCGTCAGCCGCTACGACAACCACACGCGGATCCGAGGCTGCCTTGCCGATCCACGACATCTTCGTGAGGTCGAACCTGACGCCTTCGTTTCCAGAGAGCTGGCTATAGACCAGCCCCGTGTTGAAGCTACCGATCGTCAGTCCGTCCGGGGTCGACGCAGCGATGTAATTTGCGCCAAGGAGGTTGCCGGCCCCGGGCATGTTGCGCACGACGAAGGTCGAGCCCGGCAGGTGCTTCTGCATGAACTCGCAGACCAGTCGGCCATAGGTGTCATAACCACCGCCGGGTTCGGTCGCGATGATGTAATTCACCGTTTTACCGTTGAAGTATTCTGGCCCCGATTGCGCCATGGCAACCGTTGCCCATCCACATGCAAGAAGAGCGGCACCAGCTGCGATGCCTCTCGAAAAAATAGTCATTGAACTCCTCCCTTTCGCTCTACACTGTTGCCGAGAACCCTCGGCAACGTGGCTGCCCAGCCAGCCAATTCCTCCAAACGACAAGCCTCCCTGGCCGCGCAGATCCAATCCGACCGCGCCGCACGCTCACGTCTTTTCAGATGATGATGGACACGTCCTCTGCTGTGCCGCTCACCACCAGGGGCGACCGCTCACGACGCCGTTTGCGCCCGCGCCCCGGAGAAGTGGATGTTGATGTTCTTCTCCTGTGTCGCGGCAAGGAGTTCCTCGAGACACTCCTCGCGGCCCAGACCAGACTGTTTGTAGCCGCCGAAGGGCGCCCCGAGCACGTGCCGGCTGGTGCTGTTTACCCAGATATAACCCGCCTGAACTGCCGCCGCCGCACGATGCGCCTTTTCCAGGTCGTTGGTGTAGATCGACGAGGTCAGCCCGTATTCGACGCAATTGACGTCCTTCAGCATGGCGTGTTCATCAGACCACCGGATAACCGACTGCACGGGGCCGAAGATCTCTTCCATGGCGATGCGCATCGATTGCTTCACGTCGACGAAGACTGTCGGCTCGATAAAACAGCCCTCTGCAAGCTCCGGATTATCGGGTCGCTTACCGCCATAGACGACGCGCGCTCCCTCCCGCTTCCCGGTTTCGATATACCCGAGAACCTTTTCGTAGTGCGCGCGGCTAATCAGCGATCCCATAGTCGTTGCAGGGTCGGTTGGCAGGCCGGGCTTGAAGCGGCTGATATATTTGCCGATGCGCTCAACAACTTCGTCATGAATGGCATCATGCAGGAAGAGGCGACTCATCGAGCCGCAGGATTGACCGCACCAAGCGTAGTTCATGCCGCTGACGGCTGCCGCCGCAACACGGTCCGGATCGGCATCCGGAAAGGCGATGAGCGCATTCTTGCCTCCAAGCTCCAGCGCCACCTTCTTCAGAGTATCGGCTGCCGAACGCATCACCGCTCGGCCGGTCGGAACGCTGCCGACGAGCGAGACGGCCGCAATCGACGGGTGCGATGACAAGACCTGGCCGAACTCGCGACCGCCTGTCAGCACATTGAGCGTCCCGGCAGGGAAAAGCGGACCGATCAGTTCTGCAAGGCGGAGCCCTGACAGTGGCGCCTGTTCGGACGGCTTCAGGATGACGGCGTTGCCGGCTGCCAGCGCGGAGGCGATCTTGCTCGCGCAGAACTGGAATGGATGATTGAACGCCGTAATTCTGGCCACGATACCGAGCGGTTCTCGTACGGAGAAATTGATGGCATCCGGCCCGACCGGTATCGAAGCTCCCTTCATCTCCGTCACGAGACCTGCAAAATATTCAAATCTCTGGACAGCCGAGACCGCATCCTTGACCATCGGTGTCATCGGATTGCCGCCATCGACCGCATCGAGCAAGGTCAGTTCCGGACCGTGGCGGCGGATGACCGCCGCCGCTTCCTTCATGATCTTGCCCCGCTCAAGCGGCAGGACGTTGCGCCATTCCTCAAAACCCTTCTGCGCCGCAGCAATCGCCCGTTCCGCATCTTCCAAGGTCGCTTCCGGAACCGGGCCGAGGTCCTCGCCGGTTGCCGGGCTGATGCTGTGCTTCACTCCGCCCCTGACGGGAGCGTGCCAGCCACCGCCGTAGAAGAGCGCGCGCTCCGCCGGGAAAACGATATCTCCCATTACTTCCATTCCTCCCACAGCAGCCCGACCGATGGTCGTCGGTAGATCTTTCTTCAAAGAGCGGGTTGGGGCGGCGTCTGCTCCCGCGCCGGTGCGGCGGTCGAACCCCGATAGTTTCCATATTTGATCAGGTTCTGCCGTTGAGCGTCATTGCGGGGCTCCAGCTTGAAGAGGCGGGCCGCTGTTCCACCGATGATGTTGTGCTTCGCCCTATCGCTGAGAAAAGGGAGATCCCAGATGGTCGACGGCAAGTCGAAATCCCAGTGAGGATAATCCGAAGCATACATCAGCTGCGTTTCGGCATTCATCATCCGAAACGTCGTTTCCAGGGCCTGCATGTCCTGGATTTCCATCGGCTGCGTGGAATAGAACATGTCCCGCATGTAGTCCGACGGCTTCTTCTTCAGAAGCGGACATTCCGAGGGGCGGAGCATGAATTCATGATCGAGCTTCTGCATGAGGAAGGGGATCCATGCCAGCCCGGATTCGATCCAGATGACCGGCAGCTTGGGGAACCGCTCGCCCATGCCGTTCACAACCCAGTTGGTGCAGTGCAGAATGCTGAACCAGCTAAAGCCGAGAGCGTGCGCGGAAATAAAGCGGTTGCAGCTTTGGAAGGTCGAGGAGTTCCAGTTCGGCCCCGAATGGAATGCAAGCGCAAGCCCACGCTCCTCCAGAGCCCGATAGAGCTTCATATAGGCGTTGTCATAGACGGCCATCTTCTCTCGGACGGACGTGACCATGAAACCGCCTACGCCTTTGCGGTCACCGAAGGTTTCCACCATGCGCAGACAGCCTTCCGGATCGCTGAAAGGCAGGCCCAGCATCGTGTACATGCGACCCTGCGATTCCGGCAGGACCTTCTCGGTCACCCAGCGGGCATAGGCCCAGGACAGTTCGAACTCCATTTCCTTCTGGGGATGCAGGCCGATATTCAGCATGCCCGTCGGAAAGAGGCATGAATAATCGACCCCCATTGCGTCCATCCAGCGAAAGCCGAGCTCGACATCCCGCTTCGGCCCCTTCTCGACAGGCGTCTTCTCTGACGACCGCATGGGATAACGGGTTACGCGCCCACCCATGTCTTGCCAGCCGTAGCCGACCGGCGAAATATGACCGCGTCCTTTCGTGCGGCTGGAAAGCGAGAGCTGCTTGAAGACCTCGTTTTCCATAAAGGGGATGATCTCGGAGAGATTTTCATTCTCGTAATGATGCGCATCGCAATCTACGATCAGCACATCTTCATATCTGCGGTCACGCGCCTGCTTGGCGGCATGATCGAGAAGCCTGGTCGTGTTGAGGTCTTCGATAGGGACGCGGCGGCCGCGATCGGAAATAAGGTCCATGGTGGCTTTGCTTTCAAAGAGATTGTCTGGCTGAGGCAAGCTGCGGTTATCGCGAACTCCAGCTCTGCCAGAGGGCGAGCTCGAACACCTGCAGATCGACGGCTTTGAGCAGCGCACCGCACAGAACCATCGCATCGGTTGCCGTGACCGTCGTCTGTTCGCTGAGCACGTCGAAATGATTGCCTCGTTCGTCATTTGCCGCATAGAGCCGGCAAAGCGCGCTCATGAGCGCCTGTTGTGCGCCAACATCGATGCGGCCAGGATCATCGTCGGAAACTGCCGTCTCGATCTCGGCCGCCATTGCCAGCATGGAAGCCGACAACTGATGGAGAGGCTGAGATTCTGACGATGGTTGCGCCGGGATCCGGCGCAACAGCTCCACCTGCGGCGCTGCTGCCTCACCCTGCTTTTTGCGCTCCACGATCCGGGCCGCTTCGGTTCCCGATTCGATGCCTTTGAAAACAGCCTTCACGAAGGCGACCTTTTCCGCCGCATCGGGTTCACAGGCCGAGACCATGCGTTCAGACGACGACATAGACATCCTCCCCCTTCTGCAAGACTTGATATTTGCGCAAGCGGACTCTGCGATCGGCAATGTGCTGGCCGGTGCGCATATCGTATTCATAGCCATGCCAGGGACAGGCGAAGCTCATGTCCTTCTCGGAAAAGAAGAGACCCATTGATGTCTTGTCAGGTCGCAGGCGCTCCTCGACCCGCGCGATAATCAGCCCTTCGCAAGCCGGGCCACCCTGGTGAACGCAATAATTGCTATAGGCGAAAAATTCGCCCTCGTGCCTGAACACGCCGATTTCATCATCGCCGATCCGAATGATCCGCCGTTCACCGTCCTTGAATTCGAACGACTTACAGACGTAT
This sequence comes from Sinorhizobium mexicanum, assembly GCF_013488225.1. Lineage (NCBI taxonomy): Bacteria > Pseudomonadati > Pseudomonadota > Alphaproteobacteria > Hyphomicrobiales > Rhizobiaceae > Sinorhizobium > Sinorhizobium mexicanum. Next base: position 1,420,085 of record NZ_CP041241.1, read on the forward strand.
TGCTCGCCCAAAATTGACCTCCCTTGACTGCATGCTTTGGAGCATCGTTCACTTGCCGAGATAGTCGGCTTTTGCTGCGATACTCTGTTGGACGCAGCATTCGACGGCACTGCCGTTGCGTCCAGAACATTCGATTTAGCTTAGCGATAGCTTTTTCTTTGGTCTGCGGTAGGCTTTTGAATTAATTATCAAATTACAGTGCACTTCAGCTTCGTGCACACGTGTATCCGTGAATATGACGCCGGTTCTTGCCGGTGCGGAGCTCTCCTTCGAGCGACGAGCGGCACTCTGCAATCGTGACAGTGGACGGCCTCGCGGCAACGGTCTTCAAAAATATCGGGTGACGATCGCCGGCATATCGATGTCGGCCATTTCGTAGAGATGACGGATGCAAAACCCGCCATCCGCGGCCTGATGGCGCGAGAAACCGCCGACGCCTTGACCAGTGCCGTGGGCGCGCAAGCGGCCGGAAAACTGCAACCGGCCGGAACACAAGTCCCGGCCGGCGTGGTCGTTTAAGATCGTGATCAGGCCGTTTCGACCATCTTCGCCGAGGGGGCGGGCGCAGACGCCTCACGCGCACCGCGCTTCATCGGCTTGCCGGCGACATAGACTTCAGCCACCGAGCGATCGTCGCCCATCGTCTGCAGGATGAAAAGCTCCTCGACGAGCGAAGAGGCCACTTGCATCCGCAACTCCATCGCGGGCTTCGCGCGGCTGTCGAGAACGACAATGTCCGCATCAGCGCCGACATGCAGCGAGCCTATCGAATGGTCGAGCTCAAGCGCGCGGGCGTTACCCAGCGTCATCATGTAGAACGAGTTGAGCGGCGATAACCGCTGGCCCTGCAGGTGCAGTACCTTATAGGCCTCGTCCATGGTTTCCAGCATCGAGAAGCTCGTCCCGGCGCCGACATCGGTTGCAACGGAATAGCGGGCGCCGAGCCTGTCGAAACGATCGCGGTCGAACAAGCCGCTGCCGAGGAAGAGGTTGGACGTCGGGCAGAACACGCCGACCGCTCCGGTCTCGGCAAGCACGGATATCTCGCGGTCGCTCAGATGGATGCAATGGCCGAGCAGCGTCTTGCGGCCGAGAAGATCATAACGCGCGTAAATATCCGTATAGTCCTTCGCTTGCGGGTAGAGCGAGGTTGCGAAGGCGATCTCGTCCTTGTTTTCCGAAAGATGCGTCTGGACATAACAGTCGGGATTCTCCGCCACAAGCGCCCGGCTCATCTCCATTTGTTCCGGCGTCGAGGTGATGGCGAAACGCGGGCTGATCGCATAATGCGCCCGGCCACGGCCGTGCCACTTGTCGATCAGACGCTTGGTCTCGTCATAGCCATTCTGAGGCGTGTCGCGCAGTGCGTCCGGCGCATTGCGGTCCATCATCACCTTGCCGCCGACCATCAGCATGTCGCGTGCCTCGGCCGCTTTGAAGAAGGCATCGACGCTTTCCGGATGTACGGAGCAATAGGCGACGGCGGTCGTGGTGCCGTTCGCGAGCAATTCGTCCATGAAACGGCCGGCGATAAAGGCCGCATGCTCAGGCGCTTTGAACTTCTGCTCTTCGACGAAGATATAGGTGTTCAGCCACTCGAGAAGCTGCGCGCCATAGGAGGCGATCGCCTGCGTCTGCGGGAAATGCAGATGCGTATCGATGAGACCCGGCAGGACGAGGTGGGGACGATGATCGGCGACCTTCACGCCGTCGCCTGCCTGTTTCGCGACGTTAGCATGGGAACCGACACCGGCGACCTTGCCGTTCCGGACAAGCACGGCGCCATCCTCGAAAAAGCAGTAGGAAACCGTGTCATCGATACCCTCGGGCTCCTTGACGAAGGTCAGCACCCGGCCGCGGATCAGCAACTCACTCATTGAAGCTTTCCTTCCTTCGCCGCGGTTTCATACCAGGAGACCAGCAGGCGGCGTTCTTCTTCGGTTACACCGGTGACATTGGCGGGCGGCATGGCGTGCGATCGCCCGGCCTGCAGATAAATCTCGCGGGCATGCGCGACGATGTCGCCGTCGTTTTCGAGGACGACACCCTTCGGGGGCACGACGAGCCCCTCCCAGCCGGGTTCCTTGGCATGACACATGGAGCAGCGGCCGAGTACGGTGTCGCGTACCTTTTCGAAGTCCGCCGACGCGACAACGGCCTGTTCGGCCGTTGAAGCTCGGGCTTCGCCGCCCTCGGAAAGAACCTTGGGCACGGTCGAAAGCCACATGATCACGATGAAAAGCACCGCCGTGACGAGCCACGTCCAGGTGGGGCTGCCCTTGCGGGCGTGGCGGGTGTTGAACCAGTGGCGGATCGTGACCCCCATTAGGAAGACGAGCGAGGCGATCATCCAATTGTACTGAGTGCCGAAGGCCAGCGGATAGTGGTTCGACAGCATCAGGAACAGCACGGGCAGCGTCAGGTAGTTGTTATGGGTCGACCGCTGCTTTGCCTGCTTGCCGAGTGCCGGGTCCGGCGTCCGACCCGCGATCAGATCGGCGACGACCTTCTTCTGGTTCGGAATGATGATGAAGAACACGTTCGCCGACATGATCGTCGCCGTGAATGCGCCGAGATGCAGATAGGCGGCACGGCCGGTGAAGAGCTGGGTGTAGCCCCATGCGACGCCCACAAGCACGAAATAGAGCAGCACCATCAGCCGGGTGTTGTCGTTGCCGAGCGGCGAGCGACAGACCCTATCATAGGCGAGCCAGCCGAAGGCGAGCGAAGCGAGCGAAATGGCAATCGCCGCCGGCTTCGACACGTCGAGCACGCTCGGATCGATCAGATAGAGGTCGGCACCGGCATAATAGACAAGAGCAAGCATGCCGAAGCCCGAAAGCCAAGTGACGTAGGACTCCCATTTGAACCAGATCAGGTGCTCGGGCATGTTTTCCGGCGCCACCAGATATTTCTGGATATGATAGAAGCCGCCGCCGTGGACCTGCCATTCCTCGCCATAGGCACCGACCGGCAGGCCCTGTCCCTGTCTCAAACCCAGGTCGAGCGCGACGAAGTAAAAGGACGAACCGATCCAGGCGATGCCGGTAATGACATGCAGCCATCTCACGGCAAATGTCAGCCAGTCCCAGGCAATGGCAAATTCATACATGCGGCTCTCCCATTTTTCTGGGCGGCATTATGTGTCATTGCTTGAGCAGGGGAGAACGCCGCGCGGGCATCAACTCTTTCAAAAAAAACTATAAAATCGAAGGAGCGCGAGTGCTTTACTGAATGGCCGGTTAAATCGGAGTCGATTTGCGAATAAAATTATGCAGAAATTCAAAGCGTTAAAGCGACTGTTTGCGCGCTGAAGCACGCCGGTCGGCATTGGAGGAGCATAGGCGGGAGGCATGTCTTATCTCGATAATGTACGCGTTTTCGTGCGTGTCGTCGAACTCGGAACGTTGTCCGCGGCAGGGCGCGATCAGCGTGTGACGCCTGCGGTTGCCAGCAACCGGATCAAGGAGCTGGAGCGGCATATGGGCGTCCGCCTCTTCAACCGCACCACCCGCAAGCTGACGCCGACGGAGCACGGCCGCGTCTTCTATGATGGTGCCGTCAAAATTCTCGAAGCCGTAAACGAGGCCGAAAGCGCCATCGCCGACCTCTCGCGCAATCCCAAAGGCGCGCTTCGCATCACCGCGCCGCTCGGCATCGGCCGAAGGCTGATTGCCTCCGGCATTCCGGAGTTCCACGACAAATATCCGGATATCGAGGTGCGCCTGCGGCTTTCCGATCACAATGTCGATATCTTGAGCGAGGGCGTCGATGTCGCGTTCAAGCTCGGCATTCTGGAGGATTCGAACCTGCGCATGCGCGGCATCATGAACTGCGAGCGGGTCGTCTGCGGCGCGCCGGCATATTTCGAGCGGCGCGGGACGCCGGGCACTCCCGACGAGCTCATCACCGACCGTCACGACTGTCTGCTGCTGCGCTACCCGGGCTCCAAGGAATATTACTGGACGCTGCAGACGGCAGACGGCGTGCGCAAGTTCGAAGTGACCGGCCCCTACGATTCCGACGACGGCGACGTGCTGACACAATGGGCGCTCGATGGCCGCGGCATCATCAACAAACCGCTCTTCGAGGTGAAGCAGTATATCAACGAAGGTGTCCTGACCCCGATCCTGCAGGATACGCCGCCGCTCGGCGCGCAGCTTGCGGCGATCTATCCGCACAAGCGCTTCCAGGATCCGAAGGTGCGCCTGATCATCGACTTCATGGCCGAACGCTGTCAGCGGCTGATTGGCAAATTGCTCGTCTGACGCCTCGACCCGCCGGCTTACCGGCGCTCGCGGTGAGGCCCGTGGCGCCATGTAGATCGCGGCGGGTAGATTGCTTCGCGCTCGCCCCGCTTCGGTGCTTCGATCAAAGGAGGGCGGCCCTCCTGCAAGCGGCCGCCCTCACATGTTCTGTATGCTAACGATTGCCGTCGGTCTTGCCGGATTTCCCAGGCACGCCGTCACCGCCGCCATTGCCGAAGCCGTTGTTGCCCTTCGGGCCCTTGCCATTGCCGCCGCCTTCGCCGCCGCCGCCTTCGCCGCCGCCGCCGCCTTCGCCGCCGCCGTCACCCTCGCCGCCGCCGTCGCCTTCACCGCCGCCGTCACCTTCACCGCCGCCGTCACCCTCGCCCCCGCCGTCACCCTCGCCGCCGCCGTCACCTTCGCCGCCGCCGTCGCTACTACCACCGCCCTCGCCCGTTCCGGTGCCGTCGGCTTTGGCAACATTGGTCGTGAAGGGAGCAGCGAAAGTCGCCAGCAATGCTGCTGCCGTGGAAATGGTCAGAATCCGCCGCAGTTTATCTACGGTATCTTCGCTGTTGCTATTCATAACGTTCTCCCTTTCTCCTTGTTTGCAGGATCAGGAAAAGTAAATGAGCTTTTCTGGATCCAGTTTTATGTATTTTTAGGCACGGTTGCGCCTTCTGATGATACAACCAAAACACGCCGTCACCTCATGTTAGGTTAGCGTAAGAATTTCAAGCTACGCACAGGCAATTCCAGAATCTGAGAAAGGATTTTCCTGACAGCCTTTCCACTATTTCATAATCATCATTCCGGATTAATTCTTTCTGCAATTATAGATGCACCATCATGCGCGGTATCACGGCGAAGGGTTGATCTGCAGCAGCACCGATCGGTTCGGGCGGCGCGGAACACCTGCGGTCACACTGTGCGGGCCTGAGCTCGCCCCATGCGGTTATCAAAGCGCTTGGGAACAAAGAGCGACGAATCGTGTTGAGGCAGCACAGGATTCAAATCACCCGCAATGCAGCCGCCCAAAGCAACCTACCGCCTGCAATTTCGAAACGGGATGGACTTCGCAAAAGCCGTGGAGTTGGTCCCCCATCTCGTCGGCCTCGGCATATCCCATCTGTACGCCTCGCCGATATTTTCCGCCGTGCGTGGCTCGACGCATGGCTACGACGTCATCGACTTTAACGAGATCGAGCCCGCACTGGGCGGTCGCGAGGGTTTCTCGCGGCTGGTCCACGAGTTGAACGCGCAAGGGCTTGGAATAATCCTGGACGTCGTCCCGAACCACATGGCTGCGAGCCTCGATAACGAATGGTGGCACAGCGTCATCGAATCGGGCCGTTCCAGTGCCTTCGCCGATCATTTTGACATCGACTGGCAGTCGCCTCTCACCTTACCCTTCCTGGGACGGTCTTTTGAGGAAGAGCTCGCCGCCGGCAACATCCGGCTCGCCCTCGACCGCAAGCGCAATTGCCTGGCGCTCATGTATTACGACGCGCTCTATCCGCTCAATCCGGCCACCTATCCGGCAATTCTGAGGGCAGCGAACTCCGCTCTCGAAAGGATCTGCGCCATTGCCGCAGCGGCCGGACCAACGGGTATCGCACATCTTCATTCGGCAGTTTCTTCGATTGTGAAGGCGTCCGCGGTCGCCGCCGAGCTCGACGAATTTCTCGAACAACTCTCCGCCGACAAGGATCATCTGCGGCGCCTGCATCAGATGCAGGCTTGGCGGCTTACGAGCTGGAAGACTGCGCGGGACCAGCTGAGCTATCGCCGGTTCTTCGAGATAGCCGGTCTCATCGGCATGCGAGTCGAAGATCCATCCGTTTTCGAGGACACCCATCGACTGACTCTGGACCTCGTCCAGGGGGGCTTGGTTGAAGGACTTCGGGTCGATCACATCGACGGTCTCGCCGATCCCGAAGCCTATCTTCACAGGCTGCGGCAGCACGCAGGCAACAGCACCTACATCGTCGTCGAGAAGATATTGGGAGTGAATGAAACGCTGCCGCAGGATTGGCCCGTCGACGGCACCACAGGCTACGAGTTCATCTCCGCCCTGGCCGAGCTTCTGACCAACGAGCAGTCTTCTGCCCGGCTTTCGAGCGAGGCACGAAGATCGGCGGCGGAAAAGGCGGTCCTCGATTGCAAGCTGCAGCTACTGAGCCACAATTTCAACGCCGAAGCCACGCGGCTCGCCAGACTTGCCGCGCTCATCGAAAACAACGGCGGCTCCTCGCATCCCAACGGCCGCATCATCGAAGCCGTTCGTCGGTTGATCGCAGCACTACCGATCTACCGGACCTATGTCAGCGACCGCGGCGTAGCCGAGCGCGACGGCCGCATCCTCGACGAAATGGAATTGAACGCTTTGACCGCAGCGCCGGTTGCCGGCGCCGAAATTGCCCTCATCATTGCCGCGCTGAAATCAAGGAGTGGCTTGGCGAATCGAAAACCGCAATCCGAGTTCCGTACGCGCTTTCAGCAATTGAGCGGCGCCGTCATGGCCAAGGCGGTCGAGGATACCTTCTTCTACAGAAGGACCGACTATCTCGCGGCGAATGAGGTGGGGGCCGATCCTTTCTGGAGACCGGGGGGCACCGACCGCTTTCATGAGATGATGCAGGATCGCGCCCGCGACATGCCAAACGGCCTGTCGGCAACGTCGACGCATGACACCAAGCGCGGTGAGGACGCACGTGCCCGTCTCTATGCGGTGAGCGAGGCACCGGACGTCTGGACAGCCTCGGTCGCGCGCTGGCACGACATGAATGCCGCACGGATCCGCCGTTCCCCGGGTGGCGGCGCGCCGGAAGCCTCGGTGGAGCAGTTCCTCTACCAGAGCCTGCTTGGCATCTGGCCTATCAACTCCTCTTTCGACGAAGACGAATTTTCCGCTTTACGCGAGCGTCTTTGCGGATTTGCCGTTAAGGCGCTCCGGGAAGCAAAACTCAGGACGAGTTGGGAGTCTCCGGATGAGTACTACGAAACGGCAGTGACGGCGTTTCTCTCTGACCTCCTCGATTTGCAGAACCGAACCTTTTTCGAAGACTTTGGGAGAGCGGCGAGGCCTTTCATCCAGGCCGGCTTGATCAACAGCCTCTCGCAAACCCTGGTCAAACTGACCGCACCGGGCGTTCCGGATGTTTATCAAGGCAGCGAGCGTCTCGACGTCAGCCTCGTCGATCCTGATAACCGCCGGCCTTTTTCACCACATCCGTCATCGCCCGCCCTTCCGCACGTGCCGACCGCGAGTACCTTCGAAGACTGCAAGCAAACGCTGATCGGAATATGCCTGAATCATCGTCGAAACAGGGGCTCGAATCTGCTGATGAGAGGCGGCTATATTCCCTTGCAAGTACGAGGCCCCGCCTCCCGCCACGCAGCCGCTTTCATGCGCCACACCGAGAACGACTTTTCAATCACGGTGGTCCCGCGCCTCATATTCCGCCATACGGACGGGGACCGGCTGTCCGTTCTCCCGGGCCTCTGGAAGGACACCTGTCTCGTATGGCCCGATGGCCGCGATCTCATGCGCTTGCGAAACCTCGCCACAGGCGACCTCGTCGAACCTCATCACCATCTTCCTGTGGCGGATGTGCTACGCGGCTTCGCCGTTGCCTTCCTTGTTCCGGCGTGACTGGAGCGGACAGCAGCGCCGCGTCCAATCGGGCGCGCAAGGGACACCGCAGCAATTCAAGAGATCAGCACGATCTTCCCGGTTGTTTGCCGGCTCTCGAGCGCCCGGTGCGCATCGGCGGCCCGCGTGAGCGGAAAACGCCCGCCGTCGATCACCCTGAGCGTTCCCTTTTCGGCCTGATGGAAGAGATCGGCGAGATCGGCCTTCAAGCCGGCCGCTGTCAGGAGAGGAAGCAGGGCGAACCCGTGCAAGGACTGGTTTCGCGAGAACATCGCCTCCATCTCGCCCGAGCCGAGACCGAACCGGCCTAAGGCGCCGAAAACCAGTTCGCCGCCGGGCGCGAGCAGATCCAGCGCCGCTTTCGTGAATGGGCCACCGATCAGGTCGTAGATGATATCGATGCCTCTGCCGTTGAGCGTTTCCTTAAGGCCCGCCGTCCAATTCGGCAGCGAGTAGTCGACGCCGATGTCGGCGCCGAGAGAGCGCACCAGTTCCAGCTTCGCATCGGAGCTTGCTGTCGCCACAATCGATCGGGCCCCCGCGCTCTTCGCCAGTTGAATCAGCAGCGAACCGACGCCGCCTGCGGCAGCGGTCACCAGGATCGTCTTTCCCTTTGGCGGACTTTGGCGAATGAGGTGCAACGCAGTCAGCCCCTGGATCATCAGCGCGGTCGCCGTCTCGAACGGCAGGACGTCCGGAACCGGCACCAGTGTCGCAGCGTCAATCGTGATGTATTCGGCGTAACCGGAGCCGCGGCCAAAGGCGAACATGGGAACGGCGACCCGGCTGCCGATGATGGTGCCGGAAACGCCGGCGCCCGCGGCCTCGACGACACCCGCGACCTCGACGCCGGGGATCATCGGCAGTTCCGGCGTCACCGCATAACGGTCTTCTCGCATCAGCACCTCGAAGAAATTCACGCCGATGGCACGTGTGCGGACGAGAACCTCCCCCTCTGCCGGCGCCCGCTTCGGGATATCAACGATTTCAAGCACCTCGGGCGGACCGAAGTGGCGGAACTGAATCGCTTTCATGTGCATCTGCCTTGGATCGTGGTGGGTTAGAAGCGACGCAATTCCGGACGGGAAGCCGTTACACACTTTCCTGGAATTGCTTTAGCCGCTATTTAGGTCCACTGCCCAAGAGGGATCTACATACTCTTTCGTTCCATACTGACCAGCTGGTAACCATGGTCGAGATCATGAAAAGATTGCCGGTTCTGCCCTCCGAACGCGCCCTGAAGGTGATCTCCGGGCGCTGGAAGGCCGTCATCCTCTATCACCTGTTCGACGCGCCAAAGCGGCTATCCGAGCTCAAGAGACTGGTGCCCGCCGTCAGTCAAAAGGTTCTGATCCAGCAACTCCGCGAGATGGAGGAGCATGGTCTTGTTCATCGGGAGATCTTTCGCGAGGTCCCGCCGCGCGTGGAATATTCGGCGACAGCACTCGGCCTCAGCCTCGAACCCGTACTGCTTGCGCTCTGCGAATGGGGTCAGCGCCACGCGGCGGAGCTGAATGAGCTCGACCATCTTGCGGATTGCGTCATCAGGCCTCGGTCCAGCGTACAGAGCGAGAGCGACGATTGACCCGCCTCACGCCCTGACCGGCTTTCCGGATTTACGCGACGGGAGACCGTCCTTCGGGTGATCATGGTTCAGGGCAGCCGTCATGATTTCGGCGGCGGCCAGCGCTGCGATGACGGCCGGCCGCTTGTCCTTGACGGTCGTCCCACCGATCGGACAGACCAGCCTGTCGAGGAGCTCCGGGCGTCTTATTTCCCGTGAAAGCCAGCTCTTGAACGTGGCGCGCTTGGTCTTCGAGCCGATCATGCCGACGTAGCAGGCATCCTCGCGGCCGAGCGCTTCGGCGGCAATCAGGAAATCCAGCGCATGGTCATGGGTGAGAATAACGAACGCACTTCCCGCCGGAGCGTCGCGCACGACCGCCTCCGGCATTGCCGTGAGGCAGGTCTCGATCCCGGGCACATCGACAGCCGAAAGCTCGTGCTCGCGCGTATCGATGAGGATGGTGCGAAGCGGCACCAGCGAAAGCGCCATTGCGAGCGCATCGCCGACATGGCCTGCGCCGAAGACATAGACGTGCGGGCGACGCGCGATCTCGCTTTCGCTGCGCTCGATCAGTGCCGCACGGGTTTCCTTGTCGATCGTCTTAAAGGCGAGCGCCACGCGACCGCCACAGCATTGGCCGATCTCCGGGCCGAGCGGGATCGTCAGCGCATGATCAGCGCTCGCTCCCTGGAGGAGCTTTCGAGCGTGATCGATCGCCATGTATTCCAGCTGGCCGCCGCCGATCGTGCCGAAGGTGCGGTCTTTCGAGACGAGCATCCAGGCATCGGTATCGCGAGGGGTCGAGCCGGCTGCGACTGCCACCTCGACGAGGACGCACGCCGCTTCTCGGTTCAGGAAAGCCCGGATATCCTCTCTGGTCGCCGGCATGTTCGTGGTTCCTGTTTCCGCGCATGGTCCGACGCCCGGTCGGCCATGCGCCGCATCAAATACTACCGCGTTATCTCCGTGCCTGCCCGCGCAGACGCTCGATGGCCATCAACACGCGCTCGGGGGTCGCCGGTGCGTCGATGCGCGGCGGGATTCGATATTCCACAACGCTCGCCGCTGCCATGGATATAGCTTCGAGAACGGAAATACCCAACATGAAGGGCGGTTCGCCGACGGCCTTGGAGCGGCGGATCGTTTCCTCCCGGTTGACCGACCATTCCGCCAGACGCACGTTGAAGACACGTGGCCGGTCGGAGGCGAGCGGGATCTTGTAGGTGGAAGGCGCATGGGTGCGCAGCCGCCCCTTGGCATCCCACCACAGTTCTTCCGTCGTCAGCCAGCCCATGCCCTGCACGAAGGCGCCCTCGACCTGCCCGAGGTCGAGCGCCGGATTGAGCGACTTGCCGACATCGTGGATGATGTCAGTGCGATCGACCTGGTATTCGCCGGTCAGCGTGTCGATGCTGACCTCCGAGCAGGACGCGCCGTAAGCGTAGTAGTAGAACGGACGGCCGCGGCCTTCGGAGCGGTTCCAGTGGATCTTCGGCGTCTTGTAGAACCCGGCGGCGGACAGCTGAACGCGCGCCGCATAGGCCATGTTTATGAAATCGGGGAAGGACACGCGCTCGCTGCCGATCCGCACCACATTCGGCTCGAAAGCGACATCCGCTTCGCTGACGCCATAGCGTTCCGTCGCAAAACTGACGAGCCGCGCCTTGATCTGCTGGGCCGCATTGGCGGCCGCCATGCCGTTCAGGTCCGAGCCGGACGAGGCGGCGGTCGCCGATGTGTTCGGCACCTTACCGGTGGAGGTCGCGGTCACCTTGATGCGGTCGAGGTCGACCTGGAACTCGTCCGCCACGACCTGGGCGACCTTGGTGTAAAGCCCCTGCCCCATCTCGGTGCCGCCGTGGTTCAGATGGATCGAGCCGTCGGTGTAGACATGGACCAGAGCGCCGGCCTGGTTGTATTCCGTCTTGGTGAAGGAGATGCCGAACTTCACCGGCGTCAGCGCGATACCGCGCTTGATCACGTGGTTCTCGCGGTTGAAAGCGAGAACGGCCTCACGCCGGGCGGCATAATCCGCCGACGTTTCCAGTTCCTCGATGATGCGCCCGATGATGTTGTCTTCCACCTTCTGGTGATAGGGCGTCAGGTTGCGGCCCTCGCCACCATAGAAGTTGAGCTTGCGGATCTCGAGCGGATCCTTGCCGAGCGTGTACGCGATATCCTCGATCATCCGCTCGCCGCCGACCATGCCCTGCGGTCCGCCGAAGCCACGGAAGGCGGTGTTTGACACCGTGTTGGTCTTCATCGGCCGCGAGCGCAGCCGGACGTTCGGATAGAAATAGCAGTTGTCGGCGTGGAAAAGCGCGCGGTCCGTCACCGGACCGGAGAGGTCCGCCGAGAAGCCACACCGCGCGGCAAAGACCGCGTCGACCGCCTCTATCCGGCCGTCGTCGTCAAAGCCGATCTTGTAGTCGACGTGGAAATCGTGGCGCTTGCCGGTCGCCGTCATGTCATCGTCCCGGTCGGGGCGGATCTTGACGGCACGGCGGTACTTCCGCGCCGCCATGGCAGCGACCGCGGCAAAGAGATTCGCCTGCGTCTCCTTGCCGCCGAAGCCGCCACCCATGCGCCGGACATTTACCGTCACGGCGTTGGAAGGCACGCCCAGCACTTGGGCCACCATATGCTGCGTCTCGCTCGGATGCTGGGTCGAGGCGTAGACGGTTACTTCGTCGTCCTCGCCGGGGATCGCGAAGGAAATATGGCCTTCCAGGTAGAAATGATCCTGGCCGCCGATCCGCATTTCGCCCTGAACGACGTTCTTCGCCTTGGCGAAGCCGGCGTCGATGTCGCCGCGTTCGAGCTTCAGCGGATCGATCACCAGCGGATAGTTCGCCGTCACGGCCTCCTGAACGTCCGTGACATGCGGCAAGTCGCGATAGTCGATCTTGACCTTTGCAGCCGCCCGCCGCGCCGCATCGCGTGACGTGGCAATCACGGCGAAGATCGGCTGGCCGTGAAACTCGACCTTGCCGGTCGCAAAAACCGGATCGTCATGCTTGTGCGCGGGACTGATGTCGTTCTCGCCCGGAATGTCGTCCGCCTTCAGAATGCCGACGACGCCGGCGCTGGCGCTCACATCCGCAAAGTCGATCGACAGGATTTCCGCGTGCGCCCGGGCGGACAGGCCGAGATAGGCGTGCAATGTCCCGGCGGGCTCGGGGATGTCGTCGATATATTCGGCTGTGCCCGAGACATGCTTGTGGCCGGACTCGTGCTTTTCCTTCTCGTGAACGCCACCGCGGATGCGGTCGATGGGCTGCATCACATTCATGGCTCAAACCTCCTTTAGATCACGATGATTTTTGGGTCGAATCGACCCAAAAATCATAATCGTGATCGATTCTAATAAGTTAGAGCGGGATGCGGGGCGGAAAACCGCGCACACTTTTCCTCATCCCGCTCTAAACCGCGACGGCGATGGCGCGATCGAGCCGGACGTGCCCGGCCTCCTGCGTTTCCAGGTAAAAGCGGCGGAGCAGGTTCTTCGCCACGAGCATGCGGTATTCGGCCGAGGCGCGCCAATCGGTCAAAGGCGTGAAATCCTCGGCAAACGCAGCGACGGCGGCTTCAATCGTCGCATCGTTCCAGTCCGCTCCTTCGAGCACCGCCTCCACCTTCGAGGCACGCTTCGGCGTGCCGGCCATTCCGCCGAAGGCGATGGTCGCTTCGGCGACCTTGCCTTGGTCATCGAGAGACGCGCAAAAGGCACCGCAAACGGCGGAAATGTCTTCGTCGAGGCGCTTCGTCACCTTGTAGACGGCAAAGCGGATTCCTTCGTCGAGGAACGGAATGCGCACCGTTTCGACAAATTCGCCGGGTTCGCGATCCTGCTTGCCGTATTCGACGAAGAAGGCTTCGAGCGGCAGGGTCCGGCGCCGTGCGCCCTTGCGCAGCGTCACCGATGCGCCAAGCGCGATCAGAGCCGGCGGCGTGTCGCCGATCGGCGAGCCGTTGGCGATGTTGCCGCCAACGGTGCCCATGTTGCGCACCTGCTGCCCGCCGATCCGGTCCCACAGTTCGCGCAGTTGCGGAAAGTGTTCCACGATCACCGGAAAGGCTTCGGTATAGCTGACACCGGCCCCGAGCGTGATGCCTTCGCCGTCGACGGAAATCCGGCGCAGTTCTTCGAGATGCGAGATGTGCACCACCGGCGCGATGTCGCGCATGAACTTCGTTACCCAGAGACCGACGTCGGTCGAGCCCGCGACAATCGTCGCCTTCGGGTCGGCTTCGAAGACGGCAGCGAAGTCTTCGACAGAGGCCGGCAGCACGAAGCGTTCAGCCTCGTTGCCGATCACGACGCGGCGGCCATCCTGGAGCGCGGCAAGTTGCCTGCCGATATTTTCACGCTCCGTGACGAGCGGATCCTTTCCGACCTCCCCGATCGATGAAATCGCTTCCGCCGCACGGATGATCGCGGCGTAGCCGGTGCAGCGACAGAGATTGCCCTGCAGCGCCTTTTCGATCTCCTGAACGCTCGGCTTCGGTTTTTCCATCCAGAGGCCGTAGAGCGACATGACGAAGCCCGGCGTGCAGAAGCCGCACTGCGAGGCGTGCGTGTCGACCATCGCCTGCTGCACCGGGTGAAGCGGACCGTTCGGCTGAGCCAGTGCGTCGACGGTGACGACATGGCAGCCGTCGAGCGAACCGACGAAGCGGATGCAGGCGTTGATGGATTCGTATCTCAACTGACCGCCAAGAAGCCGACCGACCAGCACGGTGCAGGCACCGCAGTCGCCCTCGGCGCAGCCTTCCTTGGTTCCGCGCAGACTGCGGTCAATGCGCAGGAAATCGAGCAGGGTCTGGACCGGCGAAACGTCTGCAAGTTCGACGAGCCGGTCATTCAGCAAGAAGCGGATCGTGTTGCGGATTTCAGTCATCATGGCCGGTCAGCTCCCGCGGTAGGTCGAATAGCCATAGGGCGAAAGCAGGAGCGGCACATGATAATGCGCCGCCTGGTCGGCGATCCCGAAGCGGATCGGGATGACGTCGAGGAAGGGATTTGCACCGCGCTCTGCGGCGGGGCCGAGATATTCGCCGGCGTGGAAACGCAGTTCGTAGGTCCCGCTTTCCATACGTTCGCCGGCGAGCAGCGGCTGGTCACAGCGGCCATCGTCATTCGTCCTCGCGGAGACGAGATGCTGCGCCCGCTCGCCATCGAACCGGTAGAGGTCGATGCGCAGGTTGCCGGCCGGTTTGCCGCTTGCCGTGTCCAGCACATGGGTCGTCAGGCGCCCGGCGTTTCCACCTTGAGATTGCATGCGTTTCGCTCCTCCCGAAATCAGCTCTCCACTACACAGTATCCGGAGGGGAGATGCGCTTGTGTAGCGGCCTCAGCCTTCGAGACTTTCAAATTTTTTGGGGGGAATGAGCGAGCGGCTTTCTCGTTACCAATCGTGCTCAAAAGACACTGTCTGGAGGAGCCCATTTCATGAGATACCCCCGCGATCTTCACGGCCATGGCCCACATCCCCGAGCCGTCTGGCCGGACGGAGCGCGGATGGCCGTCCAGTTCGTCATCAATTACGAGGAGGGTGGCGAAAACTGCGTGCTGCATGGCGATGCGGCATCGGAGGCCTTTCTGTCGGAGATCGTCGGTGCCCAGGCTTGGCCGGGCCAGCGCCACTGGAACATGGAGTCGATCTACGAATATGGCGCGCGCGCCGGATTCTGGCGCCTGCATCGCCTGTTCACGGATCGCGACGTGCCCGCCACCGTCTATGGCGTGGCAACGGCGCTCAAGCGCTCACCCGCTCAGGTCGCGGCTATGCAGGAGGCCGGTTGGGAGATTGCCTCGCACGGGCTGAAATGGATCGAGCACAAGGATTTCAGCCTTGAAAGGGAGCGCGCCGAAATTGCCGAGGCGATCCGCCTCCATACGATCGTCACTGGCGAGCGGCCGCGCGGCTGGTACACCGGCCGCTGTTCGGAAAACACGCTCGATCTCGTGACTGAGGCCGCCGGCTTCGACTATGTCTCCGACTCCTATGCCGACGACCTTCCCTACTGGCATGAGCGCGGCAGCAGGCACCAGCTCGTCATTCCCTACACGCTCGACACCAACGACATGCGCTTTGCGACAGCGCAGGGCTTCAACAGCGGCGACCAGTTCTTCAGCTATCTGAAGGATAGCTTCGATGTTCTTTATGCCGAAGGCGCCGCCGGTTCGCCGAAAATGATGAGCATCGGGCTTCACTGCCGCCTCGCCGGCCGGCCGGGCCGGATCGCCGCGCTCGCCCGGTTCCTCGATTATGTGAGGGGGCATGAGAAGGTCTGGCTTGCCCGCCGCATCGACATCGCCCGCTACTGGGCTCAAGCTTATCCTTTCCAGCCCAATGGCGACCGTCCTTCCCGGCTTTCCGAAGAGGCCTTCATTGCCCGTTTCGGCGGCGTCTTCGAACATTCGAAGTGGATTGCCAAACGCGCCTTCGCCGATGAACTTTCCCCCGCCAACGACACGGCGATCGGCCTTCACGCCGCGCTCGTCCACGCCTTTCGCAGCGCGACGGAAGAGGAGCGGCTGGCGGTTCTCAATGCGCACCCGGATCTTGCCGGCAAGCTTGCCCAGGCCAAGCGCCTGACCGAGAGCTCCACCAACGAACAGGCTTCGGCCGGGCTCGACGCGCTGACGGATAGCGAGCGTGAGCGGTTCACGACCCTCAACAGCGCCTATGTCGAAAAGTTCGGCTTCCCCTTCATCATGGCAGTCAAGGGTCGGCGCAAGGACGAGATCCTCGCCGCCTTCGAAAACCGGATCGGCAACGACCGCGAAGCCGAATTCGAGACCGCATGTCGCCAGGTGGAAAGGATCGCGCTCCTCCGCCTGCAGGACATGCTGCCAAAATAAGGGACATGCGGATGACGGCCGGAAGGCGGCGTCAGCCGTCTGCGCTTTTTGGGCGGATCGTGGAGACCACAAGTTGAAGGAAATCGCCATCCAGCCGTTGACCTGCGAGGCTTTTGCGCCTTTCGGCGACGTCATCGAGACCGAAAACGCCCAGAGTTTTCCGATCAATGGCGGCCGCTGCATGCGCTTTCACGACCTCGCCAGGATCGAGACCACCGGCGAGAACGCCCGCCCGATGATCAGCATCGTGCGCGGCGAGCCCTACGTCCTGCCCCTGACACTAACCATGGTGGAGCGTCACCCGCTCGGCAGCCAGGCTTTCATCCCGCTCAGCCGCAACCCGTTCCTGGTCGTGGTTTCCGAGGAGACGGTGGCTGGGCCCGGCGAGCCCCACGCCTTCCTGACGGCACCGGGCCAGGGGGTCAACATAGCCCGCAACGTCTGGCACGGCATCCTGACGCCCCTGCAGGGTGTTTCCGATTTCGCGGTGATCGACCGCGGCGGCGAAGGCGTGAACCTGGAGGAACATTTCTTCGAGGAGCCGTTCCTGTTGCGGTAATCCGCCATTAAGAGCGAAATGAGCCCGAAGATCCCTCCTTCCGGCGCCGCCGGCGGTAGGCTGCTCAGCCCACTTCGGCGCCAATCCGCGCGTTTGGCATTCGCCGCGCGGCCTGGACGCGCGGGTCCGGGTCGAGGCCGGCGTCCAGCAGGCGGCGGGTATAGTCGCGCTGCGGGTTCTCGAAAATCTGCCTGACCGTGCCGACTTCTACGCATTCGCCCGCCTGCATCACCATCACATGATCGGCAAAATCGCGCACAACCGGCAGATCGTGGGCGATGAAGATGAAGGCGATGCCGAGTTCACGCCGCAGGTTGTCGAGCAGCGCGATCACCTGCGCCTGGATCGATACGTCCAATGCGGAGACCGCCTCGTCGCAAACGATGAGTTCGGGTCGGAGAGCCAGCGCGCGGGCGATCGCGATCCTCTGGCGCTGGCCGCCGGAGAACTGGTGCGGGTAGCGCTCGGCATGGGCGGGCGACAGGCCCACCTGCGTCAGCAGTTCCTCAACCCGTGCGCGCCATTGCGGCTTCGGCAGGATCTCGGGATGGATCACCCAGGCCTCGGATACCAGCTGGTAGACCGTCATGCGCGGATTGAGCGACTGGGTCGGATCCTGGAACACCATCTGCAACTGGCGCCGCAGTTTATAGAGTTCCTTGGCCGGCATTTTCAGAAGGTCCTGGCCCTTCCAATAGGCGTGTCCCGAATCTGCTTCGTCGAGCCGCAGCAGCGCGCGCGCCAGCGTCGATTTTCCCGATCCGCTTTCGCCGACGACGGCCATCGTCTCCCCCGGCTGCAGCGTGAAGGACACGCCCTTCAATGCCGTGAAGGAGCCATAGGACTTGCAGAGATTTTCGACCTTCAGCAGCGGCTCGCCGGTGGCATTCGGTTCATGCATCTCGCCCCGGCCGGGAGCGGCCGCGATCAGCTTGCGCGTGTAGGGATGCTTGGGATTGTGATAGACCTCGTCCGGCGTTCCGGTCTCCACGATCTCGCCTGCGTTCATCACGACAACCCGGTCGGCGATGTCGGCCACGACACCGAGGTCGTGGGTGATCAGCAACAGTCCGAGGCCGGTTTCCTTCTGCAGCTCGCCAAGGAGCGCAAGCACTTCGGCCTGCACCGTCACATCGAGCGCAGTCGTCGGCTCGTCGGCAATCACGATATCGGGTTTGAGCGCAAGCGCCATGGCGATCATCAGACGCTGCCGCTGACCGCCGGAAAACTGGTGCGGATATTTGCGCATCGCCGTGTCGGGCGCGGGAATGCCGACGCGCTTCAGAAGATCGAGCGCGCGTGCGCGCGCCGCGTCTGCGGGCACTCCATGAATACGCATGACTTCGATGATCTGCCAGCCGACGGTGAAAACCGGATTCAAGTGGCTCAAGGGGTCCTGAAAGATCATTGCGATCCGCTTGCCATTGATCGCGCGGCGCTCGTCATCCGACATTGCGAGCAGGTTTTTACCAGCGAAAATAACCTCGCCGCTGGTGATCTCGCCTGGCGGCATGTCGATCAGGTTCATGATCGCGGAAGCGGAGACGGACTTGCCCGAACCACTTTCACCCAGGATTGCCAGCGTCTCGCCGCGGTCGAGATGCCAGCTTATGTTGCGCACCGCGTGCACCGTGCCGCCGGCCGTGTGGAACTGAACGGACAGGTTTCGAATCTCAAGCAGATGCTCAGCCATTCTTGCGGCCTCCGATTTCGAGTCTCCAGCGCTGTGCCGGATCGAGGGCGACACGCATCCAGTTCGACAGCAGGTTGAGCGACAGCGTCGTCAGAATGATCGCCAGGCCCGGCCAGAACGCCAGCCACCAAGCGTTGGTGAGGTATTGCTTGCCTTGCGCGACCATCAGGCCCCAGGTCACTTCGGGCGGCTGGATGCCGATGCCGAGGAAGGAGAGCGAGGACTCGGCCAGCATGACGAAGGCGAAGTCCAGCGTCGCTATGGTCACGAGCGTCGGGACGACCATAGGCAGAATGTGACGAAAGACGATCCGGAGGGACGAGGCCCCCATGACCTTCGCCGCCTGCACGAACATGCGCTGGCGGATTTCGAGGACCTCGGCCCGCGTCGTGCGCAGATAGACCGGGATCCGTGTGATGGCGAGAACGATCACGATATTACCAACCGATGGCGCCAGCATGTAGAGCACGATGACCGCGAGGAGCAGCGACGGAAACGACATGATTACGTCCGCAAGCCGCATGATCAAGTTCGATACTCGCTCCGACGCGTAGCCGGCAACGAGGCCGAGCAACGCGCCGACCACACCGGAACAGACGACCGCCCCAGCGGCGATCATCAGCGTGTTCTGCGCGGCCACGACGATGCGGGCGAGCAACGGCCGGCCGAGAGCGTCGGCTCCGAGCAGGAAGAGCCAGCCCCTATCGACCGTAAACGGCGCCAGGTTGCGGGCGCGCAGGTTCTGGGCGACGGCGGCTTCGCGCAGCAAGATCGGCCCGAAGAGCGCGCACAGGACCGCAATAATGAGGAAAATCGTCGCGAAAAACGCGAACTTGTCGCGCCAGAGCATGCCGATGAGCACATGCGCCTTGCCGCGCTGCTTGGTCGAGATCTGCGTGGATGGCAAAGTACTGGACATGGTCATGGCCTTCAGGTCCTGAGGCGCGGATCGAGCAATGCGTAGGCAATGTCGATCAGCAGGTTCATGACGAAGATCGCAAGCGCCGTGACCATGATTGCCGCCAGGATCACGTTGAAGTCGCGCTGCAGGATGGAATCGATCATCAGCTTGCCGACGCCGGGGAAGCCGAAGATCGTCTCGACGACAACCGCACCGTTAAGCATCGCGGCCGCCTGGTCGCCGATGACCGTGATCACCGGCAGCATGGCGTTGCGCAGCGTATGGATGAAAATGATCGAACGGTTTCCGACGCCCTTGGCGCGAGCCGTTTTGACATAGGCAGATCCAAAAGCCGTCAGCATCGATCCGCGCACCACCTGCAGAATCAGGCCGAACGGCCTGATGAAGAGCACGGCCACCGGCAGGATCCAGTGCCATACAGTGCCGGTGCCGGAGGTCGGAACCCAGCCGAACGTGATGGAAAAAACGACGATGCCGACGATCGCGATCCAGAAATCGGGCGCCGAGGCGCCGACCAGTGAAACGAGCGAGACGAAACGATCGAACAGGCCGCCGGGGCGGAAGGCTGCTATCGAGCCGATAGTGATGGCGAGCGCCGTCACCAGCGCGATGGTGATCAACGCCAATTGCAGCGTCCAGGCGAAGGATTCAAGAACCACGTCGATCGCAGGACGCGCCTTACGGATCGAGTCGCCGAAGTCGAGATGCAGCACATCCCAGACATAACGCCCGAATTGCTGGATAAGAGGATCGTTCAATCCATGCAGTTCGCGGAACTGATCGAGCATTTCCTGCGTCGCATCGATCGGCAGGAACAAGGCTGCCGGATCGCCCGTCAGCCGCGACAGGAAGAACACCATCACCACGAGCGCGACGAGCGAGAAGAAACTCGACACGATCCGCCTCATCATCTTTTTTCCCATCGGTCCAACTCCCGATTGTCATACTGCGCGGGTATCTTAGATCGGAGCCGATTTAAAAAACACGCAGTAATTCAAAGTGCTACAGCGACCTTTTGCGCGCCTGAATACGCACGGCGCTGTAGGGAAGGGCGGAGTTTCCGCCACCCTTCCCGTTTCAGGATCCGCTTACTTGAAGTGGATTTCCGACAATTGCAGCTGCGAGTTGGTTGCGATCGTCGGCGTGAAGTCGACACGCGGATTGACCCGTGCGAAGCCCACCATATGGAACAGCAGCACATCGGCAACCACGTCGTCATGGAGGTACGCGATCAGCTTCTTCCAATCGGCCGCGCGTGCCTCACCCGTTGCCGCGGTCGCTTCAGCGATCATCTTGTCGACGTCAGGATTGGCGATACCCGATTGACGGCCGTTGCTGTCGTACTTGAAGTACATCGAGAAGACCGGATCGCCACGCGCATTGTCGTGCTGGGCAGCGACAAGCAGCGGTCCGCGGTTTTCCGGGTAGGGCTTGGAATACTGCTTCTCGAATTCCGCAACTTCGTACATCTGCAGCTTCGTCTTGAAGCCGACCTCTTCGAACATCTGCTGGGCGGCTTCGAGCACTTCCACGACATTCGGGAAGTTGTTGGTGCGTCCGACGATAGTGATCGGTGTTTCGACCGGAACGCCATCGGCCTTCGCCTCGGCAAGCAGCTTCTTGGCGCCTTCCGGATCATAGGGCGCCACCTTCACGTCGGGGTTCCAGCCGAGCGTTGTCGGCGGCACGATTGCCGTTGCCTTAATCGCACCCTTCGGCAGCAGCGTGCCGATGAAGGCATCGCGATCGAGCGCCATGTTGAGCGCCTGGCGCACACGCTTGTCGTTGAGCGGCGGGATGGAATGGTCGAGCCGCATGTAGAAGGTTTCGGAGTTGGGATAGCTGAAATCCATCTCCGCATCATTGGCGTCGAGTTCTGAGATCAACGGCGCGATGTCGGCCTCGCCGGCTGCGACCATGGCCGCCCGCACGGAAGGATCCGCCCGGAACACATAGGTCGCCTTCGTCACCTCCGGCGCGCTTCCCCAGTAGTCGTCACGGCGCGTCAGCGTGATGCTCTGGCCCGCCTTCCATTCCGTAAGCTTGTAAGGCCCCGTACCGATCGGCTCACGCGTGAATTCGATCGGCGTTTCAGCGGGAACGACCGTCACCAGCGTCATCAGCAGCGGCAGGATGGGCTGCGCCGGCGTCGCGGTGATATCGATCGTATTGTCGTCGACGACCTTGGTTTCCAGCTTGGTATCGCCGAAATAGCGCGGGCTTTCGCATGAGATCTTGTCGCTCATCGCGCGTTCGATCGAGTGCTTGACGTCACCGGCGTCAAAGGCGGATCCGTCGGAGAACTTCGCATCCTTGCGCAGATGGAAGCGCCAGGTTCCGGGGCTCGCCTCCTCCCAGCTCTCGGCCAGCCGCGGCATCAGCCCCTTGTTGTTGCGAACGTCGAGCTCCGTCAGTGTCTCGGAGACATTCTGCAGGATGATGCGCCCGATATTCGAACGCGTCGCCATGCAAGGCTCCACAAGGTCGACTTCCTCATCGAGAACGACCGTGATGTCCTTTGCCTCCTGGGCCCAGGCCGACGCTGCCGCCGACGCGGTCATCATCAAGCCCAACAACAGTCTCTTGCCCTTCATCTACTCCTCCCTGATGAGCTAGCGCTTTCAAAATTCAGTGTCCGGCCGCGCTGCGGAGCCGTCGCTATCGGTTGCCGCCGACTGGCGACAGGTTGTCTCAATCCTCCGCCACCCGCCGCTTCAGGCGCCCTCCTCCGACGACGATCATCGTCGCGGCGAAGATTATTGCGGCACCGAGCCAGGTGGAGAGTCCCGCGACCTCGCCGAACAGGATCCAGGCCATGACGGCAACGAGCGGCAGGCGGAGAAAATCCATGGGCGCAATCTGCGATGCATCCGCGATGCTGAACGCCTTGGTCATCAACGCCATGTTGGCGGCTCCCATGGCGCCCTGCAGTGCGAGCAAGGCGAACTCGCGCAGGTCGGGCGTCGTCCAGTAGAATGCCGCAGGTACAGCGGCCAGCGGCACCGTGACGATAAGGTTCCAGACCACCAGCGTCTCGGTCGAATCCAGTTCCGACATGCGCTTCAGCATGAGTTGAACGAGAGCCTGAAGCGCGGCGCCGGCGAGCGCCAGAAGCAAGGCCGGCGCCATACCGCCGTGGCCGGCGGGATCGATGATGATCAGCGCACCGGCAAAGCCCGCGACGAGCGCGAAAACGAGTGCCGGCGTCAGCTTTTCGCCGAGCCACAGCCAGGCGCCCAGCATCAGGAAGATCGGCGCCGTGAACATGATCGCCATCGCATCGGCAAGCGGCGCGGCAGCGAAGGCCATAAAAAAACAAACCAGCGCGGCAAGCTTCAGCGCCGCACGAGTGACATGCTGGAGGCGATAACCGGACTTCAGGACACGAGGGCGCGCCACGATCAACGGGACGATTGCCGCCAAGCCGAAAAGGCTGCGAAAGAAGCCGATGACAAACGCATGCACTTCACCCGCAAGGAGGCGGACTATGGCCGCATCCGCCGCAGCCAGTGCGGCGGCCGCAGCGACACACCACAGCGCCATGGCCGTCGGTCGCTCACCCTGATGATTGACGATTGCGGCCATGCGTCTTCCGCCACGCTCCTCTCGTTCATTGAAGCCAGACTGGAGCAACGCCCACAATTTGTCAACTCGTGCTCAACGATTTCTGCGCCCGCATTTTTTGCATTGCTTTATACCATTGATTTCCTTGAATAGATTTCGTGATCAGTACGATTATCACCCCCTGAATTGATCATATTCAACTTGACAACATGTAATTTGTTTGAATTCTTTTTGCGCATCGACGGGAGAAGGAGGAGTGAAATTGACGCCGGACGAGATCGGAAGACGCATGGACGGGCACCTCGCCCGCACGGAGGTGGACCGCGAAGAGGCCTTTCTGCACTCTCCCAAGATTCACAATCACGCGCCATTCCTGGCATTCCTGCCGGATGGTTCGCTCGCCTGCGCCTGGTTTGCCGGAACGCTCGAGGGCAAATCGGACATTTCCATTCACCTCTCAACGCTTGCGCCCGGGAGCAGCACCTGGTCGGAGACCGTCCAGGTCAGCGACGATCCGGAGCGCTCCGAACAAAACCCGATGATCTTTGTTCGCCCGGACGGCGGCGTCAGCCTCTTTCACACGGCACAGCCTTCAGGAAACCAGGACGAAAGCCGAGTGCGCGAAAGGCCCTTGACCCTTGAGAACGGAAAGATCGCCTCCGGGCCAGCGCATGACCTTGGGCTGGCCGCCGGGACGTTCATCCGCGCGACGATCGTCCGGCGTGACGATGGCGCCTGGATGCTACCGTTGTTTCTGTGCAACCCTCGTCCCGGCGCACGCTGGACCGGCACGCACGACACGGCGGCCGTGGCGATCAGCAGTGATGAGGGCGCGAACTGGTCGGTCATCGACGTCCCGCAGTCCCATGGCTGCGTCCACATGACGATCGTGCCGCTCGACGGCAATGAGATGGTCGCGTTCTACCGCCGCCGTCAGGCTGATTTCGTCTACCGTTCGACAAGCCGTGACGGCGGGCGGAGCTGGACGGCTCCGGAGGCGACGGACGTGCCCAACAACAATTCCTCGATCGCGGCCGTCCGTCTCGCAGACGGACGGGTGGCGCTGCTCTGCAATCCCGTCTCGTCGGCAACATCGAGCGACCGACGCGAGTCGCTCTACGACGAACTTGGCGAAGAGGATCATCGTCCGAACGCCGAGGGCGGCATAAAACCGATCTGGGGCGTTCCCCGGGCGCCGCTGACGCTTTGCGTTTCGACGGACGGCGGCAGGACCTTCCCGCTTCGGCGCGTGGTGGAAGATGGCTTCGGCACTTGCCTTTCGAACAATTCGCTCGATGGCCGGAATCATGAGCTTTCCTATCCGGCGCTTCTCGAAGACGGTGAAGGCAGCCTTCACATCGCCTTCACCTTCCATCGGCGCGCGATCAAATACGTCCGGCTCGCCAAGGGCTGGATCGATGGAGACCCGAAATGAGCAATATCGTTGGCATAACCATGGGCGATCCGGCAGGCGTCGGACCGGAGATCATCGTCAAGGCTCTTGCCGAGATGAGTGCGGCCGACCGGGCCGCAACGCGCGTGTTCGGGAACCTGGCGCAGCTCGAGGCCGCCAAGGCAGTTCTCGGTATCGAACTCGACCTCCGCGACATCGTCGAGGACGTTCGGGTCGAAGGGGCACCACTGCCTTGGGGCAGGCTCAGCGCAGTCTCCGGCGATGCGTCCTTTCGTTTCATCGACCTCGCCGTCAAGACGGCGATGGCAGGGAAGATCGGCTGTATCGTCACCGCGCCGATCAACAAGGAGGCACTCAATTCGGCCGGGCACCACTATGACGGTCACACCGGCATGCTGACCGCGCTGACCGGCTCGAAGTCCGCCTTCATGCTGCTGGCGTCAGAGCGGCTCAAGGTCATTCATGTCTCGACCCATGTTTCACTGAAGGACGCGATCGGGCGCGCCAAGCCCGAGCGCATTCTGGCGACGATCAGGGCGGGCAACGAGCATTTGAAACGCATCGGCTATGAGAGCCCCAGGATCGCGGTCGCCGGCATCAACCCCCATTGCGGCGAAAACCGCCTCTTCGGGACGGAGGATGACGAGCACATCGCGCCGGCCGTGGCCGAAGCGCGCGTAGAGGGCATCGACGTGCAGGGTCCGATCTCGGCGGACACGGTTTTCCATCGCGCCTACCAGGGCGGCTTCGATCTCGTAATCGCGCAATATCACGATCAGGGTCACATCCCGATCAAGCTGGTCGCCTTCGATACGGCGGTCAATGTGTCGGTGGGTTTACCGATCGATCGGACTTCGGTCGATCACGGGACCGCCTTCGACATCGCCGGTACAGGCAAAGCCAAGCATGTCAACATGAATGCCGCCATCGCCTACGCGCGCAAGCTTATCGCTGGGAGGAACGCAAATGTCTGATTTCGAAATCGGCGGCGTATTTTGCGCCGCAACCACAGCCGTAACGACCGATGGCAGGCCGGATTTCCGCCTGTTCATAGACCATTGCCGGAAGCTGCTGGAAGAAGGCTGCCACGGCATCGCCCTTTTGGGCACGACCGGAGAAGCCAATTCCTTCGGATTGAAGGACCGCATGGAAATTCTTGACCGGGCCATTGCCGGTGGCATCCGCCCGGAGCAACTCCTGCCGGGAACGGCCCAGTCTGCTGTTGCCGACACGATCGAACTTACCCGCCACGCCGTCGGGACCGGCGTGCGCGGCGTCGTCATGCTGCCGCCCTTCTACTACAAGGGCGTCAGCGCCGAGGGCATCTATCGCGCTTATGCGCGCATCATCGACGGTGTCGGCGACGACCGGCTGAGGGTGGTGCTGTACCACATCCCGCAGGTTTCCGGCGTGGCGATTCCGCATGAGGTCATCGGCCGGTTACTGAAGGATTTCCCGGGCATCGTCGTCGGGATCAAGGACAGTTCGGGCGATCTCGAAAACATGAAGGCCATGGTCAAGGCCTTCCCGGGCTTCGGTGTTCTGGCTGGTGCCGACCCGTTGCTGCTGCCATTGCTGCAGGCGGGCGGCGCCGGTTGCATCACGGCGAGCTCGAACCTGGTGGCCGGCGACCTCCGCCTCGTCTTCAACAACTGGAACGTCGCCGCCAAGGAGACGGAGGTGAAAGCCGCCCAGGAGAGGATCGTCGCCTGGCGCGAACTCACCAACGCCTATGTCCAGCTTCCGACCGTCAAGGCAATGGTGGCGCGCCGGCGCGGCGACAATTCCTGGCTGCGCGTCAATCCCCCGCTCGTGGAACTGACCGACGCGGAGCGCGAGGCGGTCTGGGCACGCATGGCACAGCTGGAAGAGGCGTGAGGTGGCGAACATGGAAGGAATGGCAAGACCGATCACGCTCCACCAACCGAAGCGCCTCGAGATCGGCGCGGGTGCCTCGGCGAGGCTCGGTGCATGGGCCGAGAACGCCCAGCGCGTGCTGATCATCGCGTCGGAACACACGATCGGCTTTGCGGAAAGGCTCGGTCTCGGCAACAAGGCATCGATCTTTTCCGACGTTCCGGCCGAGCCGGACGACAGGGCACTCGGCGCCGCCCGGGAGGCCGCTCGCGCGCTCAGGCCCGACCTCGTCGTCGGGCTCGGCGGCGGCTCGGTGCTGGATGTCGCCAAGCTCGTCGCCGCCCTGTGGGATGGCTCCCAGTCGCTCGACGATGTCGTCGGGCCGGACAAGGTCGAAGGCCGCCGGACCCGGCTGGCGCAGGTGCCGACAACGGCTGGCACGGGATCCGAAGCCGGCATTCGGGCATTGATCACGGACAGCGCCACGCATTCCAAGAAAGCGGTCGAGAGCCCTCACCTGCTTGCAGATATCGCGATCCTCGACCCGGAACTGACCTGGTCCGTGCCGCCGGCCGTGACCGCTGCTACCGGCATCGACGCGATGGCGCACTGCGTGGAGGCCTTCACCAATATCCGCGCCCATGACCTCATCGACGGCTATGCCCGCATGGGCATTCGCCTTGTCGGCAAATATCTCGCGCGGGCCGTGGAGAACGGCCGCGACACTGAAGCGCGCGCCGGCATGATGCTCGCATCCTACTACGGCGGCATTTGCCTGGGCCCGGTCAACACCGCTGCAGGCCATGCACTTGCCTATCCGCTCGGCACGCGTCTGGGGCTGCCGCACGGACTGGCGAACGCGATCATCTTCCCACACGTGCTTGCCTATAACGCGCCGGTGCGCAAGGAGAAGACGGCGGAAATTCTTCAGGCGCTCGGCCTTCCGGTCTTTGACGATGAGTCACAGGTCCTGAACGCTGCGCACCGCTTCTGCGAGGATCTCGGCGTCGAAATGCGGCTGTCGGCTCACGGGGCCGATCCTGCCGCGCTGGAGAGCTGGGCAGGAGAGGCCCACGCCATCCGCAGATTGATGGACAACAATCCGCGCGACATGTCCGCAAGCGACGTGCTCGGCATCTATCGGGCGACGCTCTGAGGGCCGCCGGCTCACATGAATTTGCGCCATGGATGGCGTGACGGTTCAGTTATCCTTAGCCATCGGCCAGCGGCAGACGCTGGCAGGTGCGCATGCTGTGCCTGATCGATCAACGCGCGTTGGCGGTGCGTCGCGAAAGCGAGGTGAAAGGCCAACTGCCCTAGCGCATCGGGCCGAAAATCGGAATCGATTTTCGGAAAGCACGATGCGTAGATTCAAAGACTTACAGCGTCCTTTGTGCGTCTTGATGGACGCACGGCGCTGTAGATCATTTCATTGTTTCATGGAAACAGTGAAATGATCCAACTCTTTGAAACTACGCAATTCCGGACGGGAAACCGTTACACACTTTTCCTGGAATTGCTCTAAGTGATGTCCGGCCGGCGGCCCTCGAAAAGCCGATCGCGGGAACCGCGAATATGCTGACGCATAAGCTCGCGTGCCTGGTTTGGTTTCCGGTCGCGAATGGCTTCGTAGATCGCTGCGTGCTCGTCATAGACGTGGCGCAGGCCGGCGACGGAGTTTTTCAGCGACAGGCCATGGAACTGCATGCCGATGGCGATGTGTTCCTTGAGCGCTTCCATGGCGGTCGAGAAGTAATTGTTTCCGGACGCCTGCGCGATTGCGAGATGAAACATGAAATCGGCATCCTCCCGGTGGCGCTGCCGATTGGTCGCATCCTGCAGGGTTTCAAGCGCAAGCCTGATCACGCGGATCTGCGTTTCGCTGTGCCGCTCGGCAGCCAGTGCCGCCGCCTCGGGTTCCATCGTCATGCGGAACTCGTAACAGTTCTGCAGGTCGGCGATGTTTTCGAGTGGCCCGAAGCCAAGCGGCTGCCGCAACCCCTGTATTCGAACAAAACTGCCCGCACCTTGCCGTGAATAGACAAGGCCCTGATCGCGAAGTCTTTTCAAGGCGTCACGCACAACCGGACGGGAGACCTGGAACTCCGCTGCCAGCTCGTGCTCGGTCGGCAGACGCTCATCGCTCTGGTAGGCGCCCGATTTGATCGCGTGCTGCAGCCGTTCGAAGACGACTTCGCTCAGGCTCTTGCGGTGCGAAAGCTGCTCTCCGGCGCGCATCAGGCCGATACCTCTTTCCTCGTCATGGCGCGGACGACCCTGCAAAGCGTGTCGAAATCCCCAAAGCCACCCGATTTGGTAATGTAGAATTGGCCGCCATGCTCGGCAACCGGGAGGCCCGGCAGCACCTCTCCGAGGAGACGAAGGACACGGATGCCCTGCCGGTCGAAGTAGGCTTCGGCCGTCGCACCACCCGAGAGCAGCATCGTCCGGCACTCACCGGCAAACGCGACTGCCGATTCCGCGAGCGCCGCAGCCACGTCCGACGCCTTCGCTGGCAGCGGGCCCTCCACCGCCTGCACCAAGGTCACATCGCCAGCGCGTTCGGATCCGTGACGAGCCCGCTCCACCCGTCCTGCCGGTGCTGCGAGATAGAGGAGATCCGTTACCGCTCGTCGCAACTCCTCGATTTGCGACACCGTTATCGGGTCCCGGGAACCGATTGCCATCAGGAGGCGCCCTTCCCGCGCGGCAAAGGGCTCGGCCTGCGGCCTGCCCGTTCTGCTTGCCAACGCATTGGCGAGCGACAGGGCGCCGACAAGAAGGTCACCAGGCGCAATCGCTTCGACGGCGGTCCGCATCTCCTCCACCGTCTCCGCGTCCGGAATGACGGCGCGATGGGCGATGGCGCCCAGACGCTCGGCAACGCAGATCGGCTGATCGACCCCGAACCCACGGATCTGGCCATCGCGGACGACCCGGCCAAATTCCGGGATCGCCGGCAAGACGATGGCCCGTGCAAAATCCAGAACGGAAAGCTCCGCCTCGACGTTCCCTTTCAAACGCGAGTCGACCTTCTTGAAAAGCCGCATGCCTGGCGTCATCGCCTGTTGCGCAAGGAGGACGCGCCGCGCCGCCTCTGCCGGCTCGATCTCGCGGCTGCGCGTCGTCACCGCGATCACATCGGAGCCGCCCTCGATCGCTTCGCCGAGCCCGCTCTGGTCTGCGACGACGTCGACCGAAAAGCCATGGACAGCAAACGGTGCCGCCGTATCGAGCGCGCCGGTGAGGTCATCGGCAACGATCAGGAGCCTGTTCTGCACAACATCCATGCGGTATCCAATTTTACAAATTCTCAAGTGACGCGCGCGGAATCGCACCCGTTTTTTCTTTTCAAATCATGGCAGAACCTGCCACGAAGGCAACATATTTTTACAACTATCGGACAAGTCAAAACGGCTCCGTTATCTGGTCCCGGAAGCGTGGATCAACATTGGAGGACGGCCAAGTCGTGCGCCGGATATCGCCAGGCGATGTTACCGATGACTACAGCGTCCCGCGGTCTCACGGGACGGGCAAAGGACGTCGTGGCACTTTTGAATTGCTGCATGTTTTATCGTTGAGTCGGCTAGGATTTAAGGAAACACGCAGTAGCCCCGCCGCCACGTCGTTGAACAACAGAAAAGGCCGGGCTGCAGAAGCAGACCCGGCCGTTATAGTTGTCGCCGCAGTCGGGGGCGGGAACCACGCCCCCCCGACATCAACCGATCAGCTGCTGAAGAATGCGAAGCGAACGACGAACAGCGCCGCCACGATCTGTGTCGCCGGGTGGATGACGCTCCACTTGCCGGTGCATACTTTGAGCACGACGTAGCTCACGAAGCCGAAGGCAAGGCCGTTGGCGATGGAATAAGTGAAGGGCATGGCGATCGCCGTCAGGGCCGCCGGTGCCGCTTCGGTCAGGTCGTCCCATTCGACCTCAGTGAGTTCGCGCATCATCAGGCCGGCCACGTAGAGCAGCGCCGGCGCCGTTGCATAGGACGGTACCGCGGCAGCGAGCGGCGAGATGAACAGAGCCGCGAGGAAAAGTACGGCAATGGTCAGCGCGGTCAGGCCGGTGCGTCCGCCGGCCTGAACACCAGAAGCGCTCTCCACATAGGCCGTGGTGCTGCTCGTGCCCATCAGCGAGCCGGCGATGATCGCCGAACTGTCGGCAAGCAGAGCGCGGCCAAGACGGCTGGGCTTACCTTCCTCGACCAGTTTCGCGCGCTTGGCGACACCGATCAGCGTGCCGGTGGCGTCAAACACTTCGACGAGCACGAAGACAAGGATGACGTGAAGCAGACCGCCGTGCAGTGCACCCACGATGTCGAGTTGCAGGAAGGTCGGGGCGATGCTCGGCGGCGCCGAAACGATACCCTTGAACTCGCTGACACCGAGCAGCATCGACAGGATCGTGACGACCAGGATGCCGATCAGGATCGCGCCGCGGATCTTGAGCGAATCCAGTACGGCGATGACGAAGAAGCCGAGGATCGCGAGCAACGGCCCAGTCTGCTTGAGATCGCCGAGACCGACGAGTGTTGCCGGATTGTCGACGACGATGCCGGCGTTCTTGAGCGCGATGATGCCGAGGAACAGGCCGATACCGGTCGCAATAGCACTGCGCAGCGAATGCGGGATGCCCGCAATCAGCCAGCTCCGCACGCCCGTGACCGTCAGCAACAGGAAGATGAGACCGGAGATGAACACGGCCCCGAGCGCTTGTTGCCAAGTGAAGCCCAGGGCGGCAACCACGGTGAAGGCGAAGAAGGCGTTAAGCCCCATGCCCGGCGCCATGCCGATCGGCCAATTGGCGACGAGAGCCATCACGATCGAGCCGAGTGCGGCGGCAAGACAGGTCGCAACGAAGATCGCGTCGCGATCCATGCCGGTCGTCGACAGAATGTCGGGGTTGACGAAGATGATGTACGACATCGTCAGGAATGTCGTGAGGCCGGCAACCACCTCGGTGCGGGCCGTCGTCCCATGCTCTTTCAGCTTGAAAAGTCGTTCAAACATTTTTCCTCCCTTGGCAGACGCCGTCACGACGCAGCCGAACGACAGAGACCGGGTAGATGCTCCTCCAACTTCCCGACCATTTTGCTTTTTTGGCCAGCCCCGGATTCATGACGTCGGGCGGCCATCTCGGCCCTTCGGCCCGCCCCGGATGAGCGCAGCGATTGCCTCATGCAGAGCGACATGATTGTGCGTCTTCGCGCAAATGATCGCTAGCCACCCATTCCAACGCTGCAGGCGAAAGACTTTCAAATTTTCCAGCGCAGTGGGACCGCCGCTCGCCGGCGCTCGGCGCTCCGTGATGGAGGGCTGCGCGCCAACCCGGCCTCGATCTGCTCTCCTCCTCGACGGCAATGGAGGTCCTGTCGAGTGCCCATCAATGTGCAACGGGGGAGACAGATAACGTCGATCCCGCTCGAGGTCGAGCCTTTCGGGAACGATGCCGGCCGCGCCGGTCGGCGATGCGCTGCATCACTGCCGGTCAGTGGACGGTCGGCGGTCAGTGGCGTTCTTTCAAACTCCGGAATCGCGCGGCGGCTTCAGTTCTGTTGTGCGCGCCCAGCTTTGTTATGATGTTGTGCAGATGAATCTTCACCGTATGCTCGGACAGACGAAACTCCGCGGCGATCAGTTTGTTTTGCAATCCGCGGGAGACCATTTCGAGAATCTGCAGTTCGCGAGCGGTCAGCTCTGCGAAACGCGTCTCGTCGCTTCGGGGCCGAGGTGACATACCGCCATTCCCAGACGGCAGGGCCGTGCTATGGCCATTCTTCCTCGCACGCAGGATCAATCCGGGTGGAAGATACTCGCCTCCGCAGAGCATCAGCCTGATCACCGACAGCCATAGATCGAGCCTGAGATTCATCGGAAGCACACTGCGAACCAATGGCGATTCGGGCACCTTGATGAAGGACGCGTCCAAGCTCTGGTCATGCGGCTCGATGACGGCGGTAAGGGCCTGAGGGTGGGCAAGGAGGAGTTCTGCCGATCTCTCTTCGGCTTCGTTTAACAGTGTGACGTCGACGAGGATCAGCGACACGGGATGGGAAAAGACGCCGAGTGCCGCCCCGACATGCTCGACCTGTTCGACAACGACCGATGGAAACTCTCCTTCGAGAGCGTGGATCAGCCTCTCCGAAATTGTCCCGGCGTTGGCTATGATCAAGACGACGCGTTGCGGCTCTCGCCGGCGCTCGGTGTCCGTGTGTCTCCCCATGCCGCCACCGTCGTAATTACCCCTGCTCATCAAGGCATGTCCCTCTCCGCGGAATTGCGTTGATCGACAGCGTCATTGCCGAGCAGCGCAAACGGTATGTCTGCTACACGGCAAACGAGCTTAGCCCACACCGCGCGCGGTCGCGACGGCGCAAAAGGGTTGAGGCATGCCTAGAAGGGCGCCCCGCAACAAAATGCTTTTCCGCCGGCCCTATCCGAAGGAACTAGTTCAATGTGACGATCACCCTCCATCTATTGATAGGGTCAACAATACTCTTCTGCCTTCACTTCGCTCGTATCATCCAAATGTCGGACAAGCACGAGCGATAACAACGCCCCTTGGTCCCGGTTGAATCGGCCGCCACCCTGCTTCACCAATATTGATGAAGCCGAGCCACGGCGGTTGCTCTTTCAAATATTCGGAAAATTTGCACACTTGCTATTGCAGCGTCGAAATCCGGCAGACATGCGCATTACGCACGTCATGTGACGATAAGCTTGTCGGTCAGGATTTGTTGTTCGACAGTACGGCGAAGGCGCTGCTTTGCAGGTTGGAGAATTACATGAGTGCATCCTGCCGCACTTGCCGCAATTTCCTCCGAAACCTTTCCTTTGCGGCTGCACTCGCCGTCGTCGGCGCTGTATCGACACCCGCCTGGGCCGATGCACCCGAACTTGGACCTCGAACGAAAATTCGCCTGACGATCATGCAGTGGATGCCGACCAAGGGCGAATACGTGCCGTGGGCGCTCGGGGGCGAATTCGTTATTTCCGAAGCTGGTGCCATCTCGGTGCCGGTCATCGGAACCGTGACCATCGGCAATCTCGATAAGGCTGGGCTTGCTGCCGAAATCGCCAAGCGCCTGCAAAGCAAGATCGGGCTGGTGGAAGCGCCGCAGACGACCGTGGAGATTGTCGAATACCCGCCAGTGTATGTCGTCGGAGACGTGACGACGCCAGGAGAATATAAATTCCGCCCCGGACTGACCACGCTGCAGGCCTTGGCCATGAGTGGCGGTGAGCTTCGCGAGACCGGCTCCGGGCCGGCGCACGACAATATAACGCTTGTCGGTGAGCTGCGGGGAACAGACAACGCGCTGTTGCGCAGCAACGCGAGGATAGCGCGGCTGGAGGCCGAACTGTCGGGGGCAAGGGAAATAGATTTCGCCCCGCCCTTGAACGCCGACGCCAGGCTTGTCGCGAAGATCCAGGACCAGGAGCGGATCATCTTTTCGACACGTGCAAACGTGCTCGCTCGGCAATCGAAGTCCCTCTCCGAACTGCGCGATCTGCTCAACCAGGAAATCCGGGTCCTCGAAGAAAAGGTGAAAGCCTCGGAAGCCAGCATAGAAACAGCCGAGCGGGAGCTCAAAGGCGTTAGAACCCTCGTCGAACGAGGCGTCGCCGTCGCATCGCGACAGTCGGACCTGGAGCGTGAACTTGCGAGCGATCGCGCCGGTCGCCTGGATTTCGTAACCGCCATCATGCGTGCGCGGCAGAACATCAGCGAAACGACGCGGAGCCTCGAGGGCCTTTATGACAATCGTCAGGCGGAGGTCGCCAGCGAACTGCAATCGGAACAAGCGACGCTCGAACAGCTGAAATTGAAACGTGCCACTACGGAGAGGCTGCTGCTGGACAAGCTCTCGGCCACCGAGGATTCGGTGCAGCGCGGTGGAGAGGTAACCAGCTTCGTCATTATCCGTCGCGCCGACGGCAAGATCGGCGAGTTTCCGGCGTCCGAGACGACGGCGCTGATGCCCGGCGACGTTATCAAGGTCGTTCTTCGACGGATGGCGATAATGTCCGAGCAGCCTACCTCGTCTCGTTCAACCGACCCGCAACCGAGCCAGGCCAGCCAATGATCGACGAGAGCTCGCCTCGGTCACGGCCGGCCGCAGCTCCACACAATCGGAGCAGATTCAAGGGGGAGGCGAAATGAAGGGGATCATCCTGGCGGGAGGAAGCGGCACCCGCCTCTACCCGCTCACCATTGCGGTCTCCAAGCAGATCCTGCCGATCTACGACAAGCCAATGGTTTACTATCCGCTGAGCGTGTTGATGCTCACCGGCATCAGGGAAATCCTGATCATCTCCACGCCGCGCGACCTGCCCTGCTTCGAGGCGCTCCTCGGCGATGGTTCCGCCTTTGGGCTCAACCTCTCCTATGCCGAACAGCCGCATCCCAATGGCCTCGCCGAGGCCTTCATCATCGGCCGCGAGTTCATCGGCAACGGCAATGTCGCGATGATCCTCGGCGACAATATCTTCTTCGGCAACGGTCTGCCAAATGTCTGCCGGCAGGCCGCATCCCGTGAAACCGGCGCCTCGGTGTTTGCCTATCGCGTCGACGATCCGGAACGCTACGGCGTGGTCACCTTCGATCAGAGGACCGGCAAGGCCAAGACGATCGAAGAGAAGCCGGCACGGCCGAAATCCAACTGGGCGGTGACTGGCCTTTATTTCTATGACAACGACGTCGTGGACATTGCCGCTTCGATCGAACCCTCGGCGCGAGGCGAACTCGAAATCACCACCGTCAACAACATCTATCTCGCACAGGACCAGTTACATGTTTGCCAGCTCGGACGCGGCTATGCCTGGCTCGACACCGGCACCTATGACAGCCTGCATGACGCCTCATCGTTCGTGCGAACGGTCGAGCGTCGACAGGGCGTCCAGATAGCCTGTCCGGAAGAGATCGCGCTCGATATGGGCTGGCTCGGTCCCGAGGACGTCCTGAGGCGCGCCAGCATGCTGGGGAGGACTGCTTACGCGTCCTATCTCCGCCGCCTCGTCGAGGAACACGCTGCATGAGCCTGGAGGTCAGACCGCTCGACCTTGCCGGAGTCCTGGAGATCCTGCCACGCAGGATAGGAGACGAGCGCGGCTTCTTTTCCGAAACTTGGAACGCCCGGCAATTCGCCGAACACGGCGTCGCACTCCATTTTGTCCAGGACAACCACTCATATTCCGCCTCGCGAGGCGTCCTGCGGGGACTTCACTACCAGCTTCCGCCCTACGCACAGGACAAACTGGTGAGGGTGGTCAAAGGTGCCGTCTTCGATGTCGCAGTCGATATCCGTCGTGGCGCGCCCACTTTCGCGCAATGGGTCGCCATAGAGATATCCGCCCGCAAATGGAATCAACTCCTTGTTCCCAAGGGGTTCGCCCACGGCTTCCTGACACTCGAGCCGGACACGGAGGTGATCTACAAGGTCACAAATCCCTATTCGCCCACTCATGACCGCGCGATCCGTTTCGACGACCCCGAGATCGCGATAGCCTGGCCGCTGCCCGTCGCGCAACTTCAACTGTCCGAGAAGGATCGCACGGCTCCGCAGCTTAGACAGGCCGAGGTGTTCGACTTCGTTGAGGGGGAAGAATGTCCATGAACATCCTCGTCACCGGCGGTGCCGGGTTCATCGGTTCCGCGCTCTGCCGGCATCTTGTGGCGGATCCGGAGAACCGCGTAATCAACCTCGACAAGCTCACCTATGCCGGCAATCCGGCCTCGCTCCGGCAAATCGAGAACCTCCCCAACTACCGCTTCATCCAGGGCGACATCTGCAACGAGGAGGCCGTTGCTTGCATCCTGCGTGCCGAAAAGATCGACCGCATCATGCATCTCGCGGCGGAGACACATGTCGACCGGTCGATCGACGGGCCCGGCTCGTTCATCGAGACGAACATCCTCGGCACCTTCAGGCTGCTCCAGGCCGCGCTGAAATTCTGGCGCAGCCTTCCCGAAGCGGCGGCCGAACGTTTCCGCTTTCACCATGTGTCGACGGACGAGGTATTCGGCGATCTTCCCTTTGATGCCGGCGCCTTTGACGAAGATACGCCCTATGCCCCCTCTTCACCCTATTCCGCCTCGAAGGCAGGATCCGATCACCTTGTCCGCGCCTGGCACCACACCTTTGGCCTGCCGGTGGTGATCACCAACTGCTCCAACAACTACGGTCCCTTTCACTTCCCGGAGAAGCTGGTGCCCCTGATCATCCTCAACGCACTGGAAGAAAAGCCGCTGCCGGTCTACGGCACCGGCGCCAACGTCCGCGATTGGCTGTATGTCGACGACCACGCGCGAGCACTGGAGCTCGTCGCCGCCAAAGGCGCGACCGGCGAAAGCTACAATATCGGCGGAAGCTCGGAACGCACCAATTTGGGCGTCGTCGAGACGATCTGCGATATCCTCGACCGCAAGAGCCCCCGCCGAAACCTGAAGAGCTACCGCGACCTCATCGCATTCGTAGACGATCGGCCGGGTCACGACCGGCGTTACGCCATGGACACGGCCAAGATCGAGCGTGAACTCGGCTGGCGGCCGAGGGAAAGCTTCGAAACGGGACTGGCGCGGACGATCGACTGGTATCTCGACAACGGCTGGTGGTGGCAGCCGATCCGCGAGCGCAGCTATCGGGGTGAGCGCCTCGGCAAGTCGGTGGCGGCCCGATGAAAGTGCTCGTCACCGGTACGAGCGGCCAGCTCGTAAGCAGCCTGATCGAGCGTGCGGCACCACTGCGCGACGTCAAACTGATTGCCATCGGCCGCCCCGAATTCGACCTTACGCAGCCGATCCCGATGCGAGAGGCGATCGTCGCCGCAAGACCCGGCGTGATCATCTCGGCCGCCGCCTACACGGCGGTCGATCGTGCAGAGGACGAGCCGGCGCTGGCTCATGCGGTCAACGTGGTGGGCGCCGCGTGCGTTGCCGAAGCAGCGGCAAAGCTCGGCGTACCCGTCATCCATCTGTCGACCGATTACGTCTTTTCCGGCGACGATCGCCGTCCGCGCAGGGAAGACGACGAGACAAGACCCCGCACGTTCTACGGCGCCACCAAGCTCGAAGGCGAACGGACGGTGGCAAGCATAACGCCTCACCACATCATCCTGCGGACAAGCTGGGTCTACAGCCCGTTCGGCAACAATTTCGTCAAGACGATGCTGAGGCTCGCCGAAAGCCGGGACACCTTGACGGTGGTCTCCGACCAATACGGTAGTCCGACTTCGGCACTGGATTTGGCGACCGCCATACTGGAGATCGCCACCCAGCCGCACAAAGATCGCTTCGGCCTCTATCACCTTGCGGGGACAGGCGAGACCAACTGGTCGGGCTTCGCGAGGCACATACTTGCGGTGAGCCGCGCAAATGGCGGCCCGTCCGCGTCCGTGCGGGACATCGCCAGCGCCGATTATCCGACAAGAGCCCGGCGCCCACAGGACTCGCGCCTTTGCACCGACAAGTTCGAGAAAACATTCGGCCGACGCTTGCCCGCCTGGCAAACAAGCGTGGAAACAGTCGTCCGCCGCCTCCTCTATGCCGGTCAATGGCCGCAAATCCCCGAGAGTCGGCAGGCCATGGGAAGTGAGTGACGCCGATGGAAGCGCCCGCGACCCCTGATCGTGGACCGAGCTACAGCCAGATCCTCAAGTCGACGGCCCTGATCGGCGGCTCGTCCGTAATCAACGTGCTATTTTCCATCATCCGCAACAAGGCAATGGCTCTGCTTCTCGGTCCTGCAGGCGTCGGGCTGATCGGCCTCTACAGTTCCATCGCCGATATTGCTTGTGCGCTCGCCGGGCTCGGGATCCAGGCAAGCGGCGTCCGCCAGATTGCCGAAGCGGTCGGCAGCGGCGACGCGGACAGGGTTGCTCGAACGGCGATCGTGTTGAGGCGGACGTCGTTGGTGCTCGGGCTTCTCGGCGCCGTTCTGCTCGCGGCACTCGCCTATCCGATCGCGGATTTCACCTTCGGCGGTCCCGGCTATGCCGGCGGCGTCGCACTGCTTTCCGCGGCAATCTTCTTGCGCCTGCTCTCGGACGGGCAGACGGCCTTGATCCAAGGCATGCGAGACATTGCCAGCCTCGCCCGCATCAATATCCTTGCAGCGTTCTTCAGCACCGCGATCAGCATCCCGCTGATTTATCTCTTCGGCACGTCGGGGATCGTGCCCTTGCTCGTCGCCGCAGCCGCGGCCACGCTCGCCACCTCCTGGTGGCACCGCAGGCAGATACGCCTCCACACGCCTCCGATGTCCGCGCGGCAGGTTCGCGAGGAAACCGCCGCCCTCCTGAAACTCGGCGTCGTCTTTATGGCCAGTGGGTTCCTGACGCTCGGCGCGGCCTATGCGATCCGTCTCATCGTGATGAGAGCGGAAGGCATCGCTGGCGCGGGGCTATACCAGGCAGCCTGGACGCTCGGCGGTTTCTATGCCAGCTTCGTTCTGCAGGCGATGGGCACCGACTTCTATCCGCGCCTGACTGCGGTCGCGCAAGACGATGCCGAATGCAACCGCCTCGTCAATGAGCAGGCGCAGATCAGCATGCTTCTCGCGGGGCCTGGGCTCATCGCCACCCTGACCGCCGCCCCACTGATCATGAGGCTGCTTTATTCGCCCGAGTTTTACGCCGCAGTGGACCTGCTTCGCTGGATCTGCCTCGGCATGATGCTGCGTGTCATTGCCTGGCCCAT
The DNA here is from genome assembly GCF_013488225.1 of Sinorhizobium mexicanum. NCBI lineage: Bacteria > Pseudomonadati > Pseudomonadota > Alphaproteobacteria > Hyphomicrobiales > Rhizobiaceae > Sinorhizobium > Sinorhizobium mexicanum. Next base: position 1,459,137 of record NZ_CP041241.1, read on the forward strand.
GGGGTTCATCGTCCTTGCCAAGGGCGCGAAAAAAGCCTTTTTCTGGACGGAGGTCGCGGCGACCCTGGTCCATGTCGGTCTCGCATGGCTCCTGGTCCGGTCGTTCGGCCCGGTCGGCGCAGGTGCAGCGTTTTTCGGACTTTACGTCTGGCACGGCCTGCTGATCTACACGATCGTTCGGCACCTCTCGGGCTTCCGTTGGTCTTCGGCCAATCGCAAACTCGCCCTGATCTTCCTGCCGGCGTCGGGGCTCGTCTTCGGTGCCCTCTTCGTACTGCCGCCCTGGCCGGCAACTGTCTTCGGTCTCGTGACGGCGATGCTGAGCGGAGCCCATTCGCTGCGGATGCTCGCAGAACTCGTACCGCTGGCGTCATTGCCCGCGGCGCTGCGGGCCTGGCGCTCAAGATCCGCGTGAGCTCGCGAAACGACGGGAGATGCCCGCAGGTCAGACCGCCCGCAGCGCTGCGGGTTCGACGATCGCCGGAATGGACAGAAGCTCCTCGACGACCCACGCCACATCGGCATCCGTCATCTGCGCAAAGAACGGCAAGATCACCGACCGCTGTTGTGCGGCAACGCTTCGCGCCAGGTCGGTGGCAGCCCTGTGCGTGCCGCTTCCGGCGTAGGCTTCCTCCAGGTGGATGTTCATGACGCCGCGGCGGGTCGAGATGCCGCAATTGAGCAGCGCCTGCATCGTCTGCCGCTGATCGATCCAGGCGGGCAATGTCACGCAATAGCTCTGCCAATTGCTCCGGGCCCAACGGGGCTCAACCGGCGCCTGCAGCCCGGCAACCCCCGAAAGGCGCCTGGTATATTGCCTGGCCAGTCCCCTGCGCCGCTTGACGAGTGCAGGAAGCCGCTTCAGCTGTTCCCGCCCGATCGCTGCCTGGACATCGGTCATGCGGTAGTTGTAACCGATTTCCGGGTAGTCCTCTGAGATCACCTGCTTCGCGCCATGCCGGACGGTATCCGGAACGCTCATGCTGTGCTGGCGCCACAGCCGGAATTTTCGGTCGTATTCGTCACTTGCCGTCGTCAGCATGCCACCGTCGCCGGTAGTAACGACCTTGCGCGGATGGAATGAGAAGCAGGCGATATCCCCGTGCGGCTTGCCGATTCTTTGCCAGTGCCCATCCCACAGTATCTCGCTTCCGGCAGCGCAGGCGGCATCCTCGATAACCGGAACGGAGTATCGTTTGCCGATTTCCACGATGCGGCGAAGATCGCAGGGCATGCCGAGCTGGTGCACGCAGAGGATTGCCCTTGTGCGCGGCGTGATCGCAGCCTCGACCAGATCGGCATCCATGTTGTAGCCGCCGGCCTCTATATCGACGAAGACGGGTAGTGCCTCGCAATAGCGGATGGCGTTCGCGGTCGCGATGAACGAATGGCTGACCGTGATCACTTCATCGCCGGCACCGACGCCAACGCAACGCAGAGCAAGATGAAGCGCCGTCGTGCAGTTCGACACTGCACAGGCATGGGCCGCCCCAACGAAGGCGGCGAACTCCCGTTCGAACGCCGCAACTTCGGGGCCTTGCGTCACCCATCCTGAAAGTATGACCCGTCGCACCGCCTCGACTTCCCGTTCATCGAGAACCGGTCTGGCAACCGGGATCTGGCGAGGTGCCTCACTCATGCGGCTTCTCCACCTGTCGAGGCCCGCTCGCGGCGCCACCAGGCGACGAGATCGCGCAGTCCCTCCTCGAGCGTGATTTCTGTCTTGAATCCCAGGAGCCGCTCCGCCTTGCTTGTATCCGCCAGCCGGCGCGTGACCGCGTTCACTTTGCGCGCCGGCTCAAGCTGCGGTTCGAGCGAGGGCCCCATGACACGGGTGAGCAGTTGCGCCAGCGCCCGCAGACTTGTTTCCGCACCGCTTGCGACGTTGAACACCTCGTCCGTCACATCCGACTTTGCAGCCATGAGGTTTGCCCGGGCGATATCGCGCACATGCACGAAATCCATCGTCTGCGTGCCGTCGCCGAAGATGATCGGCGGTCGTCCCGTCGCAATGCGCTCCATCCAGCGGATCAACACCTCCGTATAGGCGCCGTAGACATCCATGCGCGGGCCGTAGACGTTGAAGTAGCGGAGCGCGACATAGTTGAGCCCGTACATCTCGGCGAAACTGCGCAGCAGCCCCTCGTTGAATGCCTTGGCCGCACCGTAGATCGTGCGGTTGTTGTAGGGATGGTGTTCCTCGGTGGTCGGGAAGCTTTCTGCAAGGCCGAGCACGGAGGCCGAGGAGGCTGCGATCACCTTCGACACACCGGCAGCGACTGCCGCCTCGAGCACATCGAACGTACCTTGCGCCAGGACATCGAAGGCGAGCCTCGGCTCCTCGGCGCATTGGGTGATGCGGATGGCCGCCTGATGGAACACGATGTCGACGCCTTCAAGCGAACGCGCCAGGAGCGCCCGGTCCCTGATGTCGCCTTCGATGATCCTGAGCGGGCCGGTGCTCGCCGCCTCACGGAGATTTTCGCGTCGGCCGCGCACGAAATTATCGAGGATCAGGATTTCCCGTGGCTGCTCGAGCGCGACGAGATCGGCAATGTGCGAACCTATGAGACCCGCTCCGCCCGTGATCAGAATCCGCTTGTCTTTCATCGCCCGCCTCTTCGTTCATGGTTTCGCTGGAGCGCTGTCGGTTCGCCAGTGCAGGAATTTCGCAGGCACGCCCGCAACAACCGCAAAGGGTTCGACGTCCGAGACAACCACCGCACCCGCCCCCACGACGGCGCCTTTGCCAATCGTGACGCCCGGCAATATCGTCGCGTTGGTCCCGATATCGGCCCACGCGCCGATGCGAACCGGCTTGATTTCGAGGTCTGTGCGGATGATCGGCACGTCGACGGGAAGGCCGGTGTGGCTTGAGCCGAGAATCTTGGCGCCCGGCCCCCATCCGACGAACTCCTCCATGACAAGATCTCGGGCATCGAGATAGGCTTGCGGGCCGATCCAGACATTGTCGCCGATCACGCATCTGCCGTCATGGCGGCCCTGGATGTAAGCCTGTGCGCCGATGAAGACGCTGTTGCCGATCTCGAACGTTTCGGGATGCTTGAAACCGGCGCCGCTACCGATCTGCAGGCCGGAGCCGCAGCTCTTCGCAACGCCTTGCCAGATCGCCTTGCGCATCAGCAGGTCGACGAAGCCGTCGCCAGACATGAAGCGGCCGTAGAGCGCGACCAGCCCCTCCGTGCCGTAGGATTGTTTCAGCGCTTCGGCCAGCGCCGGCTGATAGCTCGGATCGGCAACGGCTTCTCGGCGGCCGTGCACCGCATGGACAATTCGGATGCCCGCAGAGGGATCAGTGGACATGGGCCTCCTGCTCCACTACGGACACTACCTGCTCGACCTGCCGGACCGTCATTTCCGGATAGATTGGGAGCGACAGAACCGATCGGGCGGCGGCCTCCGATCTCGGAAAATCGCCCGGCGCGTAACCGAGGTCGGCATGGGCCTTCTGCAGATGCACCGGAATGGGATAGTGCAGGCCGAACTGTATGCCCTCGATGCTGAGGGCGTGCTGCAGCGCCTCCCGATCCCGGCACCGGACGGCATAGATGTGGTAGACATGACGCCGGTCGGCGACGTCAAGAGGCGCCTTCACAAGATCGGAGCCCGCAAGCAGCGCAGAGTAGCGCGCCGCATGCGCGCGGCGCGCTTGCGTCCAGGCATCGAGATGCCTGAGCTTCACCCGCAGGATGGCCCCCTGGATGCCGTCCATCCGGTAATTGAAGCCCTTGAGCACGTGGTGATATCGGCTTTCCTGACCCCAATCCCTGAGCATGCGCATCGTCCGCGCCTGGCTGTCATCGCTGGTAACGACCATGCCGCCTTCGCCGCAGGCGCCGAGGTTCTTTCCTGGATAGAAACTGAAGCAGCCCGAGACCCCGATGCTTCCCGCCCGGCGGCCCTTGTATTCGGCGCCGTGGGCCTGGCAGGCATCCTCGATGATGGGTAGGCCATGCCGGTCTGCAATGGCCTTGATGGCGTTCATGTCGGCCATTTGTCCGTAAAGATGCACCGGGACGATCGCCTTGGTTCGAGGTGTGATTGCCGCCTCGATCTTCGTTGCATCCATGGTCAGCGTCACCGGCTCGACATCGACGAAGACCGGCAGCGCGCCGGTGTAGCAGATCGCCGAAACGGTGGCGACGAACGTGAAAGGTACCGTAATGACTTCGTCGCCGGGACCAACGCCAAGCGCGAGCAGCGCAAGATGGAGGGCACTGGTACCGGTGTTGACGGCGATTGCGTGCCGCGTGCCGCAATAGGAGGCGAACTCCCGTTCAAGCTCAGCGACCTCCTCGCCCAAAACATATTGCGCCGACGCGAGCACGCGTAGCGCCGCCGCATCGATCTCGTCCTTGATCGATGTGTACTGCGCCCGGAGATCGAGAAAGGGGATCATGCGATACGCCTCATATGCTCCAGTTCGATGACCCGGCCGCGCTCGGCGAGCGACTGGGTGGCGGCTTCGAGGATTCTCACCACGCGCAGCCCGGCGTTTCCGTCGGCAACCGGCTTTTCATTTCGCTCGATGCAATCGATGAACTGGCGCAATTCGATGCCGAGCGCCTCGGCGACGTCGAGATGGGGGGCGTACATATCACCGGTGCGATAGCCGACCAGCATCTGGTAGACCTTTTCGCCATTCTTCTGCGGGTTGCCGTTCAGCGTTATCCCCTTGTCATAAACCTTGATCTTCTCGCTGGGCTCCAGGTCGTCGTAGAGGATCATCTTGCTGCTGCCGCCGATCAGCGTCCGACGAACCTTGACCGGGGCGAGCCAATTGACGTGGATGTGAGCGATCAACTGGCTTTCGAAGAAGAGATTGAGATAGGCGATATTTGCCGGCTCGCCGGCAACGTGGCTCATGCCCGTGGCCGATACCGCGACCGGCCGCTCTGGCAGCACGTAGTCCATGATCGACAGATCATGCACTGCAAGGTCCCAGATGACGCTGACATCGTGCTGGAAGAGGCCGAGATTGACCCTGACCGAGTCGTAATAATAGACGTCGCCGAGCCCGTCTTCGACGAGCTCCCGCATCTTGCGAACGGCGCCCGTGTGCACGAAGGTGTGGTCGACGGCGAGCACGAGGCGGCGACGCGCCGCCTCCTCGACCATACGACGAGCCTCGTCCGATGTTGCCGCCATCGGTTTTTCGACGAGCACGTGCTTTCCCGCCATCAGCGCTTTCATGGCGAGCTTGAAATGCGCGGCAGCCGGCGTCGCGATCGCAACGGCATCGACCCGCGGGTCGCGAAGCACCTCTTCAAAATCGTCCGTGATGTCAACGGCCGGGTAACGGGTCTGGACCGTCGCCAATCGATCCATGCGCAGGTCGCACACGGAGATGAGGCGCGCGCCGGGCGTTTCCCAGAAGTTGCGCACGAGGTTTGGTCCCCAGTAACCGTAGCCGACGACAGCAACGCCGATCATCTCACGCCTCCGCAGTCTCGATCGTGGCATCCTTGACGCGGCCGATGATCCGGGCGGGCACGCCGGCAACGATCGCGAAGTTTGGTACATCCCTGGTCACCACGGCGCCGGCGCCTACCTGGGCGGCCTCCCCGATCGTGACGCCCGCCAGGATGGTGGCATTGCTGCCGATGGAGGCGCGCCGCTTGACCCGTGTCGGCACGACCGTCCAATCGGCCTGCGACTGGAGACCGCCATCCGCATTTACTGCACGTGGATAGATGTCGTTGGTGAACATGACGCCGTGACCGATGAAGACACCGTCCTCGAGCGTCACCCCTTCGCAGATGAAGGAATGGCTGGAGATCTTGCAGTTCCTACCGATCGCCGCGTTCTTCTGAATTTCCACGAACGTGCCGATCCGCGAACCCGCGCCGACCGCACAACCATAGAGATTGACGAGATCCGGATGAAGAATGACGACATCGTCATGCAGCGTGACATCGGACGCGATCATGCTGCCAATATCCCTGTTTCCCAATCGTGTGATCAAACTCGCGGCCGTGATGCGGCGTATTTGTCGAGTTCTCAATTCTTCAGGTAAATCAATAAATTCTGCGAATCAGAAGAATTCTTTTCGGCCAAACAGTAAAGAAAACAAAATGCAGTACCGAGTGCATCGAAAGGCGTAGCAACGTACAGAGCATTGATGATTTCGCTCAGTGCATCTCGTTTGCCGTCGGAGAGTCCGGCATTCTTCTTCGGCCAAAGTGAGAGGTTGCAAGGAAAGGCACAGCCAGCGTTACGCTGGCGCTACATTTCTCTGCCATTTCCACGAGACCCAAGGACGGCTTGGCCGCCAGCAGGCAGATACGGGAACCAAAGCGTTGCGCGTGCTCGTGTATCCACATGACCTTTCGATCGGCGGCAGTCAGATAAATGCCATCGATCTCGCCGCCGCCGTAGCCGCGGCAGGCCACGAGGTGATCGTCTACGGCATCCCCGGCCCGCTCGTCTCTTATATCGAGGAGCGTGGCCTGCGTTACGTGCCGGCGCGACCTCTGAAATATCGCCCCGCCCCTTCGCGAATAGTCCAGATCGCCGCCCTTGCGCAGAGCGAACACATCGATCTGATCCACGCGTACGAGTGGCCAACCTGCCTCGACGCCTATTATGGCGCCGGTCTTCTCCTGAAAGTTCCCTTGCTCTGTACCGTTCTCAGCATGCAGGTGCCGCCGCACGTCCCAGCCTCGGTACCGTTGATCATGGGAACCTCCGACCTTGCCATAGAGGCGCGCAAGACGCATCGCGGCCAGGTCTGGGTGATCGAACCGCCAATCGATGTCGATCATGACACGCCCTTCGTCGACGGGAGCGCATTCCGCAATAAGCACGGCGTCGCCGACAATGAGTTTCTTGTCGTCAGCGTTTCCCGCCTCGCGATCGACCTCAAGCTCGATGCCCTCGTGCGAGCGATCGATGCCGTGGATATGCTGGCAGGGTCATACCCGCTGAGGCTCATACTTCTCGGCGACGGTCCCGCACGAGAAGCACTGACGGCGAGGGCAGCCGTCGTGAACCGTCGGCACGAGCGTGAGGTCGTGGTGCTGCCTGGTGCCGACCTGGACCCGCGCAGTGCCTACGCGGCCGCCGACCTGGTCATCGGCATGGGGAGTTCGGCGCTACGCGCGCTTGCCATCGCCCGCCCGCTCATCGTGCAGGGAGAACAGGCGTTTTCCGAAATCTTCGAGCCATCGACATTCGACCTATTCCTGAGACAAGGCTTCTACGGCCTGGCCGACGGCGCCGCCGGCGCCGGCCGGCTTGCGGCGCAGATGGAAGAGCTAATCAGGGATCCGGCGCGGCGGGCGGCCCTTGGCCGGTTCGGTCGTGAAATGGTCACCAAGCGCTTCGGCTTGCAGCGAGCGGCACGCATTCAGTTGGACGTGTACGATCGAGTCTTGGCCAATCCACCGCTTTGCCGGTTCGTTGAAGCACTGCACTCGGCGCGCCTATCGCTGATGCTTGAAATCGTAAACCACGATCCATTTCGCAAGCGAGCGAAAGGCTCACGTGAGCAAGAGATCCTCCTCACTGTCCGGTCGGGTAGTTGGCCCCCAGTCCTGGGGGAGTAGGCAACACGGCAAAGAAAGGCCGCATTGTCGGGCAAGCGATGCGCGCGTCCACAATCATCGGCGTTGGGAGGGGGCGAGGAACCAACTGCCCAGTTTTTTTGCCAAGGCCCACAAGATAAACTTTACGTGCGGCGGGTAATCTCCGATCACCGCAGCGAGAAATTTTAGGGCAGACCTTCTCTTACCCACAATATAAAAATATCTAACAACGTCGAGCATTATCAGAGATCTCTGCCTTCTCCGGGCGCTGAGGATGGCTCTGTTTTTTCTCAGAATACGTAGACGCCCTATGATGGGCTTGCGGCCACTTGCGGATATACTGTCGGCTGAAACAAACCCCAAGACGACAGGTTCAATGTCCTCATACACAATTGTGTGCTGGACCAACCTGATCGCAAACTCCCAATCCTCGTTGGCCCTCGCGCAGGGGTCAAACCATTCCAAACTCGGCAAGCAATTATTTCGGAACAAGGTGTTCTGGACGCTGACGCGATTCTCGGTCAAAAGTCGCTCGAGTTGGTCCTCATCGGAACAAAGGCGCCCTTCGGGAGGGGGAGCAAGGGCTATTCGCGTAGGTCCATAGTTGAAGTTGGTGTCTCTCCCATAGACTATCTTTGCGCCCGTCACTGCCCCCACATAAGCGGGAAGGGAGCATAGCAGCGCAAGTTGCTTTTCCAGCTTCCCAGGCAGCCAGATATCGTCGCTGTCCTGAAACGCGATATAGTCGCCGTTGGCATGCCGGAGTCCGGTATTTCGCGCGGCGGCGGCTCCTCCGTTTAAGTCTCGTCTCACATAGCGAATGCGGTCATCGCCAATGCCGCGCACGACCTCTTCAATGTCCTCCGTGGAGCCGTCGTCGACGACTATCAGCTCAATGTCCTTGTACGATTGAGTGATGACGCTATTAATCGCAGCGCTCAAAGTACTACTTCGATTATATGTCGGAAGAATAATTGAAATTTTATTTGCCATTATAGCTTTCCAATGTGGATATTACATTGAATTTAGCGCCAATAAGACATAGTGATATTTATTAACATTACAAACTCAGTCGAAGACAATGTGCCCCCGATTCACGGTTTTGGCTGGATCAAAGTAGGGCGCCCCAACCCTGTCCCCTTCGCGCAAGATTATTTTATCTGCGACGCGCTTCGAGCTAAACATCTCTGAATTGCGGCGGCATCGTTCGCCGGAATGTCCCGCTGCTACATCAACTTTCCTGTGCCCTACTAACATTGGCGAAAAAAGCAACCCGCCGAGTCGCTAAAGAGGTATTCAGTCCATCTAAGCGACGATCCTACCAAGCGAAAAATTGGGTTCACTGGTCCCCGGGATTCCAGCAATCTAGCCTAGAGCGGAGTGACGGAAATATACAGCGGTGCGTTTGCATCTGCGGACGTCACTTTATGGGAGCTTGGGCGGGTAGCCAGCGATGGTTCCCAGCGGAATTTTGTTGTGGCTTCTCCGACATAGGCACGATTCGGCGCTTGCCGGCTCTGATGAACTCTAAAAGCTGGGCGAAGGACCAAAAGGACGAATGAAGTGCTCAGCCAAAGAGCCCAAGACAGCCGACCGGGGCCAGCGCCTCAGAGTGCACTGTCCATGGTGAGGGTCGCCCGAAGCCTCGCCACCTCATCCAATAGCGTCTCGCGTGGACCCGAGAGAGACTCCCACGCCCTGGGGCAAGACAAACTGGCGTGGCCAATTCGCTTGTTTCTCCTGAGCCTGTTTTTGCCGTGGACGATAAAACTGGGATCGCTTGCGCTTTCGCCATACCGCATCGTCCTGATTGCTATGGTTGTTCCGTGCCTCTTGCGCTGGGCCGGCGGGAAGGCGGGACGGGTGAGAGTGCCCGACGTCCTGCTTTTTCTGTACTGCTTCTGGAGCGCGATCAGCCTCATGGTGGCCCACGGCTTCCAACAGTCCATCGAACCCGCCGGAATACTCTTCATAGAAACGGTAGGGACGTATCTCCTCGCTCGCACCTATATCCGTGACGCGAATGACTTCTATGGGGTAGTTCGCCTGCTGTTCCTGGTGGTAGCAGTTCTGGCGCCCTTCGCCATTCTCGAAGCGCTGAGCAATCGCGCCATTCTGCTTGAATTGTTTTCCGCTGTTTTGCCGTCCCAACCCGTTGCAATCACCGAGTCCCGTTGGGGCCTGAGACGCGTGCAGGGGACGCTCGACCATCCAATTCTGTTTGGCGTTGTCTGCGGCAGTATCCTTGCGTTAGTCCATCTAGTGCTTGGCTACCGGCAGAAGTCCCATTCCAAATGGACCAAATCGGGTATTGTCGCAGTGACGAGTTTCCTCGCCCTTTCTTCAGGACCGTTGACGGCGTTGATCTTTCAAGCGTTGATGCTTGCATGGAATTGTCTGCTCCGCAGCTACGTTCACCGATGGAAAATCCTTTTGGCCCCACTAGTCTCGCTTTACGTCCTCATCGCGATAGCATCAAATCAATCTGTTCCTGAGTTCTTCATCACGCACTTTTCTTTTGACACGTATTCCGCAGGTTACCGGGTCCTCATCTGGACGTTCGGCTCGGCATCCGTACTCAACCATCCATTGTTTGGGGTCGGCTTCAACAGGTGGGATCGCCCGTTATGGATGCCAGAAAGCATTGATATGTTCTGGCTAACGCACGCGATATACTACGGCCTTCCCGGGGCTGTTCTGATGATTATTTCATTTCTTGCGCTTCTATATCAGGTAAGTGTCCAACAAAGCGCTGATGAAAGATTAAACGAATATCGAACTGCATATCTGATTGCGATGGGCAGCTTTTTCCTGGTGGGCTGGACAGTGCACTTCTGGAACGCAACCTACGTTTTATTTGTATTCTTGTGGGCGAGTGGGGCTTGGATGCTCAACGTTCGCGCGCCCACGGCCGACAAACGCAACCCACGTAGCAAAACAGAAGCAAGGAGAGGGCAGAGACGACTGCTCGAAAACTCAGTCCAAACACGGAGCCCCCGAGATGAAGTGAAAGCCGCCTCAGTGGCGGCTCGGTTTTCGATAGGATGTAAGCGCGAGGCCTTGGCGGATACAGCGCAACCTACCCATACTCCTGATGAGGGTTCACCGCTTTTCAGCGCGGCCAACAGAAGGCCTGCAGACTTGCGGTCTGTCCGCGAAAAGGCACAGCGTGGCAAGCGGCCGCGCCCGCGGATTTATTAGACGAGAACAGCCCACGTTGCGGAGCACAAACCGGCCGCAGTGTCTCAGGTGAGCAAAAGATATTACAGCCGAATCTGCTCAAAGGTAGTAGGCGTTGTGGCGCGTATATACTGCAGATGTATCATTCAATGGACCTGGGTCGCTGCCGCATGCATGAGAGATACTCCTTTTTTCACGCATAGCACCCCAATTTGGTCGTTTCGTCCGGAAGGCCATTATAGTAGTCTATTTTTTATTAGTTTTTACTTAAATATATACTCGGCGAATTTTGGTAATGAAGTTGGCGCGCTGGGTTCGTCCGTCGGATGTCTCGAACGACGTTCAAGTTGCGCCAAGGGGGCTATAGCCATGAGCTCAACGAGATCCGTTAGCGGCAGCAAATTCCCTGCCCCGATCGTGCACCGGCGGATGATGCATCCGTACCGCAAAAGAGGTACGTCTACTATAAGATTTTGGGGGTCTTTACCCTACATTGGAATAGGGCAGACTGGGGGTGACGGCCTGGATCTGCCTGGGGGCAGCGGCCGAGGCCCTTAGGCCACCTCGGCGCCATAACATCAGGTATTGCTTAAGTAGTGAATTTCGCTTTAAGGGCAGGGTATATTTGCCAAGTTTTCAGTTGAAATCTGCAAGGTAGGATCTCGCGCAAGCAATAAATATCAATATATCGAAAAATATTGCGGCGAGATTGCTATTGGGGAGACGTATACCTATGAAATTTATAGCAAATGGAAAAGATATACAGAATGAAATTCCCACGCAAGCCGACACTAATATCGGCGAAGCTCCAGAACAAACTTCTGCGCCAGAGCGTTTACTTGTGATTATTGACAGTCGGGCGCTTGATCGCCAATGCCTGGCGCAAAGCATAGTGTCCCACAAGGCGGACATGCGCGTCCTGGCATTTGGATCGATCGAAGAATGGCGGCAACAGCGACACCAACACCCTCCGCTATCCTCGATCCTGCTGAATGTCGGCGGACGAAAGATCGTTGATCCGGCCGTTGCCGAGGAAATAAGGAGGCTCGCATCCGAGTTCGAACCAGTGCCGGTGATTGTACTGGCCGATACGGACGAGCTCGCCCAGATAATGAAGGCACTCGAGTATGGCGCCAAGGGCTATATTCCTTCCTCGGTCAGCATAGATGTGTGCATCGAGGCAATCGACCTCGCCGTGGCAGGTGGGACCTTCGTTCCGGCAAGCAGCGTATTCGCAATGCGTCGGCTGCTCGAAACGGGCAACACGGTTACGCGTCCTTTGGCCGGCATGTTCACGGCGCGTCAAGCCGAAGTCGTGGAGGCTCTACGGCGCGGAAAAGCGAACAAGATCATTGCCTATGAGCTCAACCTTCGGGAAAGCACCGTCAAGGTCCACATCCGCAACATCATGAAGAAGGTCAAGGCGACGAACAGGACGGAAGTTGCCTATAAGATCAATGATCTTTTTCCCAGCGATCCCTCAACCGACGGAACGAACTGGCCGGATCACTGAACCGAGCAGATTGGAGGAAGGCCGGCCGCGACACATGTTTTCGCGCGCCTTTGACGCTCGGCTTGGGGACAAGGACGCCGACAACCTAAGAATGCGGGAATAGCGGTCAGAAACCCGTGCCACGCAGCACGACGAAGATGGTCCGCGACAGAATCGAGAGATCTGTGCCGAAGGACATGATGCCAGCGTAGCGTGTGTCATATGTTGCGCGCTGAGCGAAACTGGACATATTGCGCTCGCTGATTTGCCAGAGCCCGGTCAGCCCCGGACGTAAGCTGAAGTACGCACTGCCCGGATAATGAGACCGCTGGTCCGGCAGCATCGGCCGTGGGCCGACAAGGCTCATGTCACCGAGAAGGACATTCAAGAGCTGGGGCAACTCGTCGGCGGAATATTTGCGCAGATATTTGCCGAGCGTCGTGACCCGCGGGTCATTCTGAAGCTTCTGCGTGCGATCCCATTCCAGGCGAGCCAGCGGATTGGCGTCCAGATATTCCTGCAGCCTTCGTTCTGCGTCGGGAACCATTGTTCGAAGCTTCCAGAGATGGAAAACCCGCCCTCCTTTGCCAAGCCGCGGCTGACGAAAGAAAGCGTTCTCCCCATCAAGGCGAATGAGCAGCACCAGGACCGCGACGAGCGCCAGGGCAAATGGCGCGATCATCAATGTGAACACAATGTCGAAACCACGCTTGATCGCGTGATAAGACCGCCGCGGCCCGATTGTTGAATCGGACGATGCGGGCGGCGCGATAAGCCAGTGTGGATATAACCTGGGATTCTTCGGCATTGCGCTCTCCACGATCAATAGTGGAACTCACCGCAAGCGCAGATCTCTCTGCCCTATCCCAAATATAAATTCGAGCTAGGAGATACATTTTTGCGTTGTCGCCAAATATTAATAGTATCTGCTTGTAGCAATATAACTTAATAATTTAGCGACTTTGATATCAATAGACCTCTTTTAGATAATTCGATCTAGTATATTATATTTGCACGACGACATGATTATTATTCCCACGCGGCGACGTTGCTTAATTCAGCTCTACCTACTCTATCCTGTTCCCCGTGTAATACAGAAAATGGTTTCAGGTCTTTTCCCTGTTCCAGTTCTCAACCAGTGAGGCTGCGTTTCGGTGGAGCGCCAGGTCAAACATCAACCCCGCGCGATAAAGCCGCACTCGGATCAGGCACACCAAGGCGAGCCATCTGTTGCGGTTGCCCGAGACATGGTTCGAAACCAGGATCTTGAACCCCTCGAACAGCGGTGAGGCGCCGATCATCACGCCGCCGGCCAGCCAGCGGAGCATCGCCGCCGGACGATCGCCAACCTTCCGGAATTCGTGGGCGACGTGCCGGTCCCATCGCCGCGCCAGCTCCGCGAAAGACCTGCAGGAAGGCGTGAGAACTTTCGCCTCCGGCAGATAGGCCAGCCGGTGACCCAGCGCTGTCGCGCGCCTGCCCCATTCCGTATCCTCCATCGTTGCAATGCCACCAAAAGGACCGACGTCACGGAAAACCTGCGTTCGAACCGCCATGTTGCCGGTGGCCGCAAAACCGTGACTTTCGACGTAAAGACGGGCGCGATAGCTGTAGATGCTTTCATAGAGTTCGATCGATGTCGGCCGCTCCGGATCGGCCAACAGAATTCCAATGTCGCCACCAACCACATCGACATCAGGATTTCTTGCCAGGAACTCTACGATCGCACGAACCCAGCCGCGCTGCGCCACACAGTCCGCATCGATGAAGGCCAGGAACTCGGACCGCGCCGCACTTGCACCCCGGTTCCGGGCCGGGCCAGGACCGGGAACCAGTTCGTACTCTAGGCGCACCCCCATGAAACTCGAGCAGACGGCGTCAGGCCTTTCGGCGGAACCGTTGTCGACGACGATGATCTCGAAAGGAATGCCGTCCGTGCGCTGCGCATCGAGAGAGAGCAAACAACGACGCAGATTGTCAGGCTCGTTGAGATGCGGGATGACCACGCTTAGACGTGGAGCAGCGTGCATTTGTGACCTACGTGCGTTGAACGAAGAAGCGACGGTCGACCAGCCTTCCCAACCGGGCTGAGCAGCCGATTAAGACAGCATGACCGCGCGAGCCGATCTTTGGAAGTCGCCTGAAGCGCGAACGGCCGCAGCAGATTGGGTGAGAACGGTTAGGCGACTCCCGGTTTACAGCGCAGCCGTCGAGGTGATGGTCTACCTTCTTTCGATGGAGGCGACGGTGCGAAGACCACTCCGCCTGACCGATTGCTCAGAGCGTCCCTTCTGCTTTAGGTACTTCACTTGAAGGCCGACATGGACCGGCTGAGTGCCGTGACCCGCAGACAGTCCCGGGAGAGCCCGACCCATGCGCCTCAAATCGGCGGCGATTTTCAGGAATGTGCGGCAGTCGAAGGCACTGCGAGCCTGCGTGTCTGGAAAGACGCGCCGCCTGCAGGCGCGTCTCGTGCACCCGGTCCGACGCAGTCCGGCAGAGACAAACCCAACCGCGCTGAAAGACCTGCACGAGAATAGTCATGTGTCAGGCGAATCCGAGCATAAGGCATAGGTAGAAAGAGCCTACTCGAAGGAACTAGTACCGGACGCGGAAGCGCCCTCCGTCACCCCCCATTGATCATCTATCACCTGCCGCGTAACCGCTTGAAGATGAACACTTGGCACTGTGCCGCTCAAGTCCAGGTTCGGGTCACTTTGCGATGCGCGATGTGGATTTACGCTTCTACATTTCGATCCTTTGGCGAAGGTTGCCGTACGTCCTTACGATCACCATCTTGGCGCTGGCAATCTCCGTTCTGGTCGCACGCGCCCTACCGCCAGTCTATCGCGCCAGCGCCAAGATCCTCGTAGAGGCGCCGCAGATTCCAGCGGACCTTGCGCGTTCGACGGTGCCGACAACTGCGGTGGATCAGTTCCAGATCATCCAGCAGCAGATCACCACGCGCGAGTACCTTCTGGCGCTGGCAGACAAGCTCGATTTCTACGGCAACAATCTATCGGGCGAGAAGCTATCGGGCGGCGAGGAGCTCTCCAGCGAGGATATCGTCGAGGACATGCGGTCCCGCATCACTTTCGAACAGTTGGACAGTCTGAGCGCCAAGACCGGAACGAGCATCTTCGACGTGAGTTTCGAGGCTGGCGAGCCAGTGCTGGCGGCGAAGACCGTCAATGAGCTCGTGGCGATGATCCTGCGCAGCAACCAGCGCCAGCGCACAGACCGCGCGGGCGACACCTTGCGATTTTTCGACCGAGAGGTTGCGCGGCTTGGATCCGAGCTGAACCGGCTCGAGGCCGACATCCTCAAATTCAAGAGCAAGAACAAGGACACGCTGCCCGAGAGTCTCGATTTCCGGCGCCGGCAGCAAATCAGCCAGCAAGAGCGGCTGACTTTGCTCGAGCGAGAGGAGGCTGCTCTTCGCAGCAGGCGCAGCAGTCTCACGGATGCTTATGCCACAGGCACTCCGTCGGCCGTCAGCGGCCCGGTCACGCCCGAGCAGCAGATGCTTCAGGATCTGAACCGCGCCTTGGCCGAGCAACTCGCGATCTTTTCGGAAAACAGCCCCAATATCATAGCGCTCCGCGCTCGGATCGTGTCGCTGCAGCGTGGGCTGATGTCCAATCAGGCAACGGACACCTCGGCGAGCAAGAAGGCCCTGTCCGGACTTGAGCTTCAGCTTTCGGACACCGACCAGCGCCTGGAGATCATAGGTCGGGAGAAGACCGCAATCACGCAAAGCATTGCCGATCTGACGCAATCGATCGTGGCGACACCGGCTAGCGAGACGGCTCTAAACTCGCTCGAACGGAACAGGCTGAACGTTCAGACGCAATACAACGCCGCGATCGCGCGGCGCGCGGAGGCCCTCATCGGCGAACAGATTGAACTGCGCTCCGATGGCGGGCGTTTTTCGCTACTGGAGCCAGCGTCGCCACCTCAGTCACCGATAAGCCCAAAGCGGCGACGTATCGTCGCCATCGGCGCCGCGGCAGGAATCGGGCTCAGTCTCGCCCTGGTGGCGCTTCTTGAAATCCTGAACAGGACTGTACGCAGGCCATCGGAATTGGCCCAATTGCTTCAATACCAACCGCTCGCAACCATTCCGCATATCCCGACGCCAGCCGAGGCGCGCGCCGCCAGCCGCAAGCGAGGGGTGGCGCGAGGCATAGCGGCTGCGCTCGTCGCCGCAGGTATTCCAGGTACATTGGCCACCATTCATTACTACTACTCACCAATTGATCTTATTTTTCAGAAATTTATTTCAAATTGATACGTGCAAGCATGCTATAATATTGTACTATTGAAATAACGACAATAATTATACGATAAGGAACAACAGCAAACCATGGAAAGTATTTCCACATCGCTCCAGGGAATCGTCCAGGTCCGCGCCATAGATCGAGCTTCGGAACAGACAATTCACGCCTGCACGCGGATCGAGAGTGAAGTACTTTGGGACAGCCTGCCCGCACTTCGCATCGATCCCGCGATCCTCGCCCAAAATCGCGTTGTTACCATCAACCGATCGACCGCAGCGCGCACTCCATTCGACATGATGCGCACGAAGATCCTGCAAACGTTGCGGCAGAACAATTGGACGTCCGTCGCGATTACCTCCCCTGCGCCTAGCTGTGGCAAAACCTTCCTCGCGTTGAACCTGGCATTCAGCCTGGCGGACCAGAAGGATTGCCGCACCCTGCTTGTCGACGTGGATTTGAGACGGCCGCAGATCGGCGAGAGGCTCGGGGTGACGGGCTCGCCTCCGTTTGAAAACTTCCTCAACGGCAAGAGCGACATCAACGAGATTTTCCTGCGCCACGACAGCAATCTGGCTGTCGGCGTCAACGGACAGCCCGTGCAATTTTCAGCAGAAACGCTTCAAAGCCCCGAGACGACAAGGGTCTTGCGGGAACTGCGGCAAAGGATGAACCCGGATGTCATCCTGTACGATATGTCGTCCATGCTTGCCACCGACGACGTCATAGCATTTTTGCCGAACGTCGACTGCGTGATCCTGGTCGCGGCGGCCGAGCGGACCACTCTCGCTGAAGTCGATTCCTGCGAGCAGTATCTGTCAGAGAAAAGCAACGTACTTGGTGTCGTGCTGAACAACTGCCGCCATCACCGCGGCTACTGACGCGCCGCGCGAACCAATTGCTGAGCGGCGCGGGAACTGACGCGAGCAGGCGTGGGGTTCACGGATGGAAATTGATCGCGCCCGACCGAGGGGGACCACCAAGGTTAACACGATCCCAGCGTCCAGCATGGTCAGAAGGAGAGGCCGGCATGCGCAAAGTGTTGATTGTTTATGGGACACGCCCCGAGGCCGTCAAATTGGCACCATTGATCGCCGAACTCGGTCGCTCGCCCCATTGCACGCCCATCGTCGCCGTGACGGGCCAACATCGCGAAATGCTCGACCAGGTCAACAGCCTGTTCGACATCCGCCCGAGCCATGACCTAAACATCCTCACGCAGGGACAAAGGCTGGAGGATATCACCAATCGTGTTTTAGGCGGTGTCGCCGGCGTGATAGAGGTCGAGGCGCCCGATGCCGTGCTGGTCCAGGGCGACACGACCAGTTGCTTTGCGGCGGCATTGGCCGCCTTCTATCGAAGGGTTCCGTTGATCCATCTCGAAGCCGGGCTGAGAACGGGCGACCGCTACAATCCGTTTCCGGAAGAATTGAACCGCCGCTTGACGACGCAACTCGCCTCCCTGCATCTGGCGCCGACGCAGACATCAAAAGCCAACCTCCTGTACGATGGCGTGAACGAGCGCGCCATCGTCGTCACCGGCAATACGGTCATCGACGCCCTGCTCCATGTCGCGTCCCGCAATAGCCCACTCGACAACCCTGACACGCAGAGGATTTCCGGTAGGAGGAGCGTCCTGATCACGGCGCATCGACGTGAGTCCTGGGGAGAGCCGATGGCGCGAACGGCCCGTGCCATTGCCCGGCTTGCAGCTGCATTTCCGGAGGTTGTGTTCCTGTTGCCCGCGCACCTCAATCCAGTCGTGCGCGACGTGCTCCTTCCGCCGCTGGTCGGCCTCGACAATGTCGTGGTGACACGGCCGCTTGACTACTGCGATTTCGTCTGGGCGATGCGCGACTGCTCGATCGTCCTGACGGATAGCGGCGGCGTCCAGGAAGAGGCGCCGACCCTCGGGAAGCCGGTGCTTGTCCTGCGGGAGACGACGGAACGTCCCGAGGCCGTTGCCGCCGGCACCGTGCGGCTTGTCGGCACCGACGAAGATCGCATCGTGCGCGAAGTGACGACGTTGCTGACCGACCGGGCGGCCTATCAGGCCATGGCGCACGCGGTGAACCCCTATGGAGACGGGCAGGCTGCGATGCGCTCGACCCGGGCGATCGAGCACTTTTTCGGCGTCGGAAGTCTGCCGGTGGAATTCGACGCAGGTCCCGATTCCGCCGAACTGCAGTCAGCGCCACGCCCCGCGTGTGTCGTAGACGACTTTGCCGCCTAGGCGCGTGTGTCGCATCGCCTTGAAAGGCTCGTGTTCGACCAGCAGCACAACGATATCGGCCCGTTCCACGGCCTGGTAAGCGCCCTCGAGGCGCAGGTTGGAGTACCCTGACAGCGGGCCCGGTAGAGTGCTCACATAGGGATCCGAAACGAAGATCTCGACCTCCGGCAGGGCCTTGGCTATGAGGCCGACGACTTCGACGGCCGGACTCTCTCTCACGTCGTCGACGTTCGCCTTGAAGGTCAGCCCAAGACAGGCGATCGTTGGCGCCCGGAACCGTTGCGCCTTCGCCACCACGCGCTCGGCCACGTCGTGCGGTCGACGATCATTGACCTCGCGTGCCGTGCGGATCAGCCGGGACAATTGCGGAGCTGCAGAAACGATGAACCAGGGGTCTACCGGTATACAGTGCCCGCCCACCCCGGGACCGGGATTGAGAATGCTGACCCGCGGATGCCGGTTTGCGAGCCGGATCACTTCCCAAACGTCGATGTGAAGCGACTCGCTGATCAGCGAAAGCTCGTTGGCGAAGGCGATGTTTACGTCGCGATAGGCGTTTTCGACGAGCTTTGCCATTTCCGCGCTTGCCGCATCCGTGAGCAGAATTTCGCCTTGAGCAAACAGACGGTAGATGGATGCGGCCTTCTCCGCACATCTTGGCGTCAGGCCGCCGACGACGCGGTCGTTCGTGACGATCTCAATCATGATACGGCCGGGCAGCACCCTTTCGGGGCAGTGGGCGACGAATATGTCCGCGCCCGTCTCGCCGTCACGAGGCATCCTCAGATCGGGCCGCAGGTCGCCGATCCAGCCCCCGACCTTTTCAGTCGTGCCTGGGGGCGATGTGGATTCCAGCACGACAATGTTGCCGGGGCGCAGCCTGGGAGCAATCTGCTTGGCCGCAGCCTCCACATAGGACAGATCAGCCGTCCTGTCTTCGTTGAAGGGCGTCGGGACGGCGATGATGAAGGCATCCGCCTCCGGTATCTCCGACGTCGCGGTAAGCCGGCCCATGGCGACCGCGCCGCTGACGGCGATGGCGAGATCGGGTTCGACGAACGGCACCTCGCCGCGGGATACGGCCGCGACCGTGGCGGGATTTATGTCGACGCCGATGACGTCGACACCTCGGGTTGCAATCGCGACGGCCGTCGGTAGGCCTATGTAACCCATGCCGAGTATCGCCAGCCGGCCTCTGAACGCTTCACTCATTGTACATGCTCCGCATCCGTCGGGTGGGTTTGGCTTGAATTGCCGGTCATTTGCCCGTGATCCTCTCGGGTCCAAACGCAGGGGCGGGATGGACGAATTCCTTGAGCGAGAGCTGGATGAAGGTCGCGTTGGTCGTCAGGTATCGCCACGCCAGCCGACGCGGCTCCTGAAGCAGGCGATATGCCCATTCCATTCCGACGCGCTGCCAGGCAAGCGGCGCCCGCTTGGTGATACCCGCCAGCACGTCAAACGATCCACCGACGCCGTGAAGCACAGGAACGTTGAGCGACGGACCATATTTGCCGAGAAAGATCTCCTTCTTGGGGGACGTCATTCCGAGGAACAACATGTCCGCGCCGGAGTCCCTGATCCCCGCCGCTATCCGACCGGCCTCGCTCGGCTGAAAATAGCCGTCGTAGCTGCATGCGATCCGCAGTCCGGGAAAGCGCTCGCGAAGTCGCTCCTGCAGCTTCTGCAACACTTCAGGCCGAGCACCCAGAAGCGCTATGGACCGGTTTTCCCTGTGGGCCAGCGAGAGGAGCCGCTCAAAAATGTCGATGCCCGCGATGCGCTCCGGCAGTGGCCGCCGGAGCAGCTTGCTGGCCCATACGATCGATTGGCCATCGGCCAACAGAAGGTCGCATTCCATGAGCGAATTGCGCAACAGCGTATCCCTGCGCAGTTTGACGATTTTGGCGGCGTTCAGCACCCCGAGCAGCATCGGGCTGCGCGTGACGAGCGCTCTGCGGCAGGCCTCGATCACATCATCCATTCGTACGGCATCCAGATACATGCCGAACAATAGTTGGCGGTTGGGGTTCATCTCGGATCTCTGCAACAGGTCAGGCATTACCATCCCCCTCTCCAGGAGCCCTGCTCACCGCACGCTCTCCAGAGAGCCATGCATAGAGAAGCCATCCCAACTCGTAGGGGCGGCATTCGTAATCGACCTGGCTCGGCGGGAAGACCGCGTCCAGCCAGGGAAGATGCATGCCGGGCTTCAGCGCCGTGGTGAAGGCGGAGATCGCCCTCACGGCCTTGTTGGGCTCGCGGCGCGCGACCTTGCGCCAGATAACGTTCTTGTCATGGGCGACGAGGGGCGCGAGAACCTCCGGATGGCGATCGAGCCAGCCCAGTCCGCTGACGAGTGCCCGCCAATGGTCGGTCCCCCCCGCCTCCCAAAGGTCGAGCAGTGCCATCGGCGCCATGGCGTGCTGATGCACGCTGTAGACCGGATAGCCCTCGACCACGCTTCCGTCGCGGCTGTCGTAATGCCACCACCATTGCCCGGCTGATCCTTGCAGTGAGCAGATTCGCGCGGCGCATGCCTCGGCCGCCGCTATGGCAACGGGATGACCGTGCGCAGAGTGCAGTCGCGAAAGGGCCTGGATCGGATAGACCTGATCGGCGAAGCAGCCGATATGCGCGCGCAGGCGGCCATTGATCGAGGCGGACAGCACATGCGGAAAGAGTCCTGACGCCGCCTGGCCGCCAAGCAGGCGGCTCGCGGCAAAGGTGGCCAATTCTCGCGTGTCGCCGAAAGGCCTTCCGGCGAGCGCGGCAATGAGCGCCCATGCGCAATTTACGGTGGCGATCGACGACTGTGAGGCAAGCAGCGCGGAAAGCTTGCGGAAAAGCCGGGAAGCATGAAAATGCCCCGCCTCCGCCGCGGCCCATGCGGCAAGCGCGATTGCCCCTGGATCGTCGGTCGCTTCAGCGCGGGCTTCCGCCGTTCGCGCCAGATCGACGGCGGTGTTGCCGTCGAGAACCTGCCGCTGCGCCGTTTCATCCAACTTGGACAATCCGAGCGCGACCATCGCCGTATAGCGAAGACTCTCGCCTTCAGGGTGCTCCGACCATCCCGAGTTGGATTTAGTGGCGCGCACCGTGTGCGCGAACAACCCCTTCTTGCGCATCCGTGGCAGGCCGCGCATTGCCAGCGCGATCAGTTCGTCGACCCGGATGCGGGCGTCAGGTGAGACTTCTTCAAGCGCCTGCAGCCTTTCGAGCGGACCAGCCGTGAATTGCCGTGTCAGCTTGCTGCCTCCTGGTGCGCTCTCCGCTCTCGGAGGCAACGAATGCTGAAACTCGATCGACATGTGGGCTTTCCCGAGCGTCGCTATCCTGCGGAAACGGCAAGGACGGCCAAAGGCTCGGCGAATACGGGTCGATGGACCGTCGAAACCTCAAACATCCTAGAAAATCAGGCAGGATAATCCAGTGCACTCAAAGACTTACGGAGCGCAGCCACGCTTGCCGACAATGGTGCTGACGTACTCCGAGAGGATGACGCATGCCACGGTCCACCTGACTTTCTGGATGACGCAGCGTCTGCGCTAGGCCGACACCCCTACCTCTCTCGACAGTCTTTTGGCGCTTGCGATCTTCCTGCAAAGATCACGAGAGGCTTCGCGATCGGGACATATGAGGGCACAAAATGGACAGGCCGCAAGTGGATGGTCGACAGCGCAACCCTGCCGTGCCGGAACCAAATGAGGCGGGCAGCCTCGCCGTGGTGATCGTCACATACAACAGCGCGTCCGTGCTGCCGGGCTTGCTCGATTCCCTGCCTGCGGGACTTGAAGGGATCGCGAATTACCAAGTGATCGTCGTCGACAATGCCTCGCGCGACGGCTCGGCCGACCTGGCAATTGCCCACCCCATCGGCGCCAAGATCATCAGAATGGGCCGGAATGCCGGCTACGCGGCAGGCATCAACGCCGCCACGGCTACAGTCGCGCCTTGCGCGGATCTTCTGGTCCTCAATCCGGACGTGCGGCTTCGCCCCGGCGCGGCGCGTCAATTGGTCGATCGGCTGGCCGAGGCGTCGGTCGGCGTGGTGGCGCCACAGATCCTTGGCGAGGACGGTAAGATTTGCCGTTCTTTACGACGTGAGCCATCTGCGATAACGGCATGGTCGGACGCGCTGATCGGAACAAAGCTTGCCGCCCGCATCGGGTTAGGCG
The DNA here is from genome assembly GCF_013488225.1 of Sinorhizobium mexicanum. NCBI lineage: Bacteria > Pseudomonadati > Pseudomonadota > Alphaproteobacteria > Hyphomicrobiales > Rhizobiaceae > Sinorhizobium > Sinorhizobium mexicanum. The sequence goes on from NZ_CP041241.1 coordinate 1,482,044, forward strand.
AGATCGTTGCCGACCCGCTCCTTTATCAGCAAGGTGGTCGCATCGAATGGGCGACGGGCGCCATTCTTGCCATCTCAGCACGGGCGCGGCGGATTGTGGGAGACTGGGACGAGTCATTTTTTCTGTACAGTGAGGAAGTCGACTACATGGAAAGGGTTCGCCGGTCGGCCCTTTCAGTCGTTTATGATACAAATGCGCGCGCGGTTCACATCGGCGGCGCTTACCATTGCAGCCCTCACTTGTCTGCACTGATGACCGCTAATCGCGTCCGCTACTATCGACGGCATCACGGACCGATAGCCACTATCCTGTTTCGCCTTGCCATCATCGTCGGCGAAAGCATGCGGGTTGTGTTAGGGCCGGGGCACCGAGCGGCGCTACGCGCCGCCCTCACATTCAGAGAGGCCGTCTGATATCTTCTTGCGAAGTTGCGCCAATGATATCCATGTAGATTGAATCCATTCGGTCGAGTTTCGCTGACCATAGGGCGGTTTGTGTGACATGCTCATGAGCAGCCGACCCCATCTGGCGGCGCAGCGCCGGATCGATCGCAAGCCTGCGAATAGCTGCAGCGACGTCAGCCGCAAGTGTTTCGGGCGTGGTGATGGGAAGCTTTATCGCACAGCGCTCCGACGTGGCGCTTCCTGGTCCACCGCGGTCAACGACGACAAGCGGCAGCGAATATCCCATAGCTTCCAACGCGACATTTCCGCCTGGCTCGCGATAGCTAGGAAAGACGAATACGTCAGCGCGCCGATAAAATTCGGGCAATTCTTCCTTCGCGCGCCATCCATGCAGAGTGACACGTTTGTTCAGGCCAAGCGACGCAATGAGGGCCTCGCATTCACCGCGCTCGGGCCCCTCCCCGATGATGTCGAGTTCGACCGCAAGATCCTTCACAAGGGCCATGGCACGAATAGTATCGCGCGCGCCCTTCGTCCGGACGAGACGCCCAACGTAAAGCAGCTTCGTCGGTCCCGAACGTCCCACCCGGTTGACGGGCGGCGGAACTTCATCAAGGCCGGTTTCACTCATGACTTCGAAGCGTCGCAGACGAATTCCGGCGAGCTGTTCCTTCACATATCCGGCGATACCAAGCACGCAATCTGCATTCTGAAATGTGCCGCGCAGTAGGGGATCCCAGCGCCAACGATAGCCGTCCAACCGACGCATTCCCATGAACCATGGAGTGGACGCCTCTTCGGTCGCGAAACCCCGAGGAGACGACAGTCCCCCTCCAACTGGGCCCATAACGAATGGCAAGCCCAGGTTGGCCGCCGGCGAGGGATAGCGCATAGCCACCGGAACCGGTTGATGCACCAGATCGAAGCGCTCTCCCCGATCAAAGGCATCGCGAATCCAGCGCCGCGCGCGGAAGTAGAACGGTACGTAGCCAGGTTTCATCATACTGTTCAGCCGTTCCGCTCGCCCGAGAAGGGGCGGCTCTTTCCACTCCACGATTTTGATACCGGTCAACTGCTGCGCCGCCGGCGTTGCGCCTCGCTTGTGGTACGTCAGCAGGGTGAGTTCGTGGCGTTCCGCAAGCCGCCGGGCCCACTGAAAAGCCACCCAGGCCTCGCCGACATCTTCGCCATCGCAGGTCGGCGCGATGAGCAGGATTTTTGACACTTCCATCACCTCATCGCATCAAAGGGCGTTGCCGTTGTTCCGTACGCCTCACCGTTGAGTCTTCATGTGAAACTAGGCGTAACCGAAAAGCAATCCTTCGATGGCCTCTTTGTCGCGATGCGACCAGCGTCGCGCTCGCTTCTTCTCCCGCCACGCTCATCCAACGAAATTGCGCAGTTCGACCGGGGCGCGTACCGCGCAGATTTACTAATGTTCCGCCGCGTCAAAATCATCGCTGGCCGGAAGAACTTTGGGGTTGCAATCGTGTATCCGAATAAGACCATAGCTTTAAAAGTATATGATCGGCTCGCCCACAGAATCAATCCGACGGCGAGTCGACATAAAGCACGTCGGGTAAGGCGCAGAGTACGTCGATCGATCGAGGCATCCCCTTTCTGGCATCAACTTCAGTGCAATTGCGGCGCCGGATTGACCAGCGAAGACTATTCACGATCTGAAGCAATTTCGACAGGACGCTCGCGCTACTGCTGCCGATGATTCTTGAATGGTCTTCAGCGGTGGCTTTCGACCACGTTGGATATCCGACGCCTTACATGATTGCGCGCCGATCAACTGTCGGCAAATTTACAGCGCCAAGTCCGGTTAATCACATCGGTGGAGGCGGAGGCCCCTCGGCTACCAATTTTAGCAAAAGGTCATAGACCGATTGCTGTCGTTCACTGAAGGTCAAAAGCTGTCAGGATCAGCTTTTGCAGAGACTTGGGTCCATTCGATCGCGAAGGCCAATCGGGGCGGTGCGCTATGCTCAGGATGCATCTCAAGAACCATGAATACTTGAGCGTTTTCAGTGGCGGGAGCAGGGTCTACACAACGCCTGCCGCCTATCATGCGAACCTGGGTCTTTCGCCTGAAGTCTCGGTGACTGTCGCGCCTGGCACCAGGGTCGGTCTGGAGGGAGACGACCCGTCGCGCGGACGAAGGAGGCGCGATACGGGCTCCGCTCAGGATGCCGGCGGCGCCGCTTCGCAGCCGCAGGATGCAGAAACAATCATTAAGCTGCTGGACACGGGGCCTGGCATGCCCCACCAGGACCACGAAGGAGGGGAACCCTCGCAAGACACTGGCGGTGCGAGCGAATTCCCGCAGGACACCGGCGGACTGGGCGATTTCCCGAGGGACGACAAGGACCCGAACGAGCCTCGCCACGACGGCGACCGGCTCCGCAGAGACCGACGCGAAACCGATCTCGGCAAGGCGCCGCAAAACACCGGCGGACTCGGCAAGTTGCTTGGCGAGAACATTGCCGCCGGCGTTTCAGTGGAGAAGTCGTTTCCCGATACCGATGGCGGCACACAGGCATCCACGGCCTCCTACCCGTCATGGACCGTGGGGGCCGCATCCAATCTTGCAACAGGAACATGGCTGGTCGGGGGTGGATCCAGTCTCTCGCCAAGTGCCTTGTTCAGCGGGATCTCCCAGCAGGCGACGACGACTGCCGCAGTGACGACGGCTCTCACCGCGACCCCGAACAAGATCGTCCTTGAAAATATGAAGCAGGGAAATCCCATCAGCGAATGGGGCATCGACGGTGATGGCGACGGCAATATCCAAGGCTTTGCCACGCAGATCAGCACCAATGTCGGGCAGACGGTCGATTTCAAGATCGCAACAGATTCGGCCAACTACCGGATCGAAATCTACCGGCTCGGCTATTACGGCGGCGACGGCGCCCGCAGAGTGGCGACGATCGACGTGAATCTCGCACAGGCGCAGCTGCAGCCGCATCCGATCGTCGACATGGCGCGCGGGCTGATCGACTGCGGCAACTGGTCGGTCTCGGCAAGCTGGACGATCCCCGAGGACATGGTCTCGGGTGTCTATGTTGCCAAGCTCGTCCGCGAGGATGGAACGGCGGGCTCAAGCCACATCCCGTTCATCGTCCGTGACGATAGCTCCACCAGCAATATCGTCTTCCAGACGTCCGATACGACTTGGCAGGCCTATAACGCATGGGGCGGGGCGAGCTTGTACTACGGACAGGTGCCGGTCGATCCCAACGACATGATCGGCTACATGCCCCCCAACTGCAATTGCGGCCTGACCGCGATCGGCAGGGCCTCCGCGGTCAGCTACAATCGACCGATAATCACCAACACAAGCCCCGTCGGCGGCACGCACGACTTCATTTTCGGGGCCGAGCATTCGGCGATCCGCTGGCTTGAGCAGAACGGCTACGATGTCTCCTACATCTCCGGCGTCGATGCGACACGAAACGGCACCCTGCTGCTCAATCACGACGCTTTCCTTTCGGTCGGGCATGACGAGTACTGGTCGGCTGAACAGCGGGCAAACGTCGAAGCCGCGCGAGACGCGGGCGTCAATCTCGCCTTCTGGAGCGGCAACGAGTGCTATTGGAAGGTTCGCTGGGAAACGAGCATCGACGGCAACGGCACGCCTTACCGGACGATGGTCTGTTACAAGGAGACCTGGGGCACCAGTACCGACCCGAGCAATGTCGGCACGGGCACATGGCGCGACCCGCGTTTTGCCGACCCGGGACAGGAGCCGGAAAACTCGCTGACCGGCACGATGTTCACGGTGGACAGCTATCGGCAGGACACGATCACCATTCCCTACGACTATTCCAACCTGCGCTTCTGGCGCAACACGGATGTCGCGAACCTTCAGCCAGGGCAGACCTATTCCCTGGTGCAGAACCTTCTTGGATACGAATGGGATTCCGATGTCGAAAACGGTTTCCGGCCGGCTGGATTGGTGAACCTCTCGCTGTCGACGGTCTCGGTAGACACCTATCTGCGCGATTACGGCACCTCCATCGGCCCCGCTGATGTGACGCATAGCCTGACGATGTACCGGGCCGAAAGCGGGGCACTCGTCTTCGGAGCCGGGACGGTTTTCTGGTCCTGGGGCCTCGATGCCAATCATGAGGGGGCGCCAACTCCCACCGATCCGAACGTCCAGCAGGCGATGGTCAACATGTTCGCCGACATGGGCATCCAGCCGCAAACGCTGGATGCGAGCCTGATCCTGTCGACCCAATCGACCGATACGACCAAGCCGACCTCGACGATTACGTCCCCCAACATCGGCGCGACCTTCGTGGAAGGGCAACGGGTCACGGTCACGGGCACGGCGCAGGATTCCGGCGGCGGCATCATCGCCGGCATCGAAGTTTCCACGGACGGCGGTCAGCACTGGTTCAAGGCCACCGGCAGGGAGAACTGGACCTATAACTGGGTCGTACAGGCGAGCGGCACCTACACGATCATGTCACGCGCCGTCGACGACAGCCTCAATCTCGAGACGCCGTCGGCCGGTAAGCAGGTAACTGTGACACTCCCTCAAACGTCCAGCCTGTGGACACTGGCTGCAAAACCGGCCATGGAAACTGCGCTCGATCGTACCGGCGTGGAACTCGGCGTCCGTTTCCAGACGACGACCAATGGTCTCGTCGAAGGCATTCGTTTCTACAAAGGATTCTACAACGTCGGCGAACATGCCGTCAGCCTTTGGACCGCCAACGGTACGCTTCTTGCCACGGGCGTCTCGACGGGAGAGCCGATCTCCGGATGGCAAACGGTCACTTTCTCCAGCCCGGTCCAGATCACGGCGGGAACGACCTACGTCGCCTCTTATCATAGCGGCGGCTACTATTCGGTGACCGATGGGTACTTCAATTCCGCCTATTCCAATGGTGCCATCAAGGTTGCTCAGAATGGCGGTGTTTTTGCATACAGCACGACCGCCGGGACCTTCCCCGGAAACAGTTTCAATGGCGCCAATTACTGGGTCGACGTGGTCTTCAATGCAGGCCCGAATATCGTCCCGGTGGCCGTCGACGACAGCGGATTCTCCGTATTTCGCGACGGAACGATGACCATACCGATCGCCGCTCTGGTGGCGAACGACACCGACGGCAACAACGATGCGTTGACGATCACCGCAGTCAGCAATGCCGTGAACGGCACGGTAACGTTGGACATGCAGACGGGTTACGTCATCTTCAAGCCGACGGCCGGCTATGTCGGGCCGGCGAGCTTCAGCTATACGGTTTCCGACGGCCGAGGAGGGACGGATCATGGCAGCGTCAGCCTGACGGTGGAAGAAGGGCCCGTCGGCGTATCGCTCTTCCAACCGACGGACGGTCCGACCGGCAGCAGCTTTAACGACAACCGTGCTCTCGAACTCGGCATGAAATTCGTCGCCTCCACCAGCGGTACCATTACCGGCATCCGCTTCTACAAGGCAGCCAACGATACAAGCCCCCACACCGGCTCCATCTGGACTTCCACCGGTACGCTGATGGGCACCGTGACCTTTACCAACGAATCGCTCAGCGGATGGCAGACGGCGAGATTTTCGAGTCCGATTCAGATTACGGCCGGAACGACCTACGTCGCGTCCTATCACACGTCGGGCGCCTACCATGCCACCGGCAACTACTTCACGACTGCACGCACCAATGGACCGCTGACGGCCCCGGCCTCCACGACGAGCAGCGGCAACGGCGTCTATTCCTATGGAGCGGGCACCGTCTTTCCCACGTCGAACTACCAGGCTGCGAACTACTGGGTGGATGTCGTCTTCAACCAATCGACGGCAAATACCGCCCCGACGGCCGCCAATGACAACGGTTTCCTGGCCTACTACAACACGCCCTTGTCAATCGCGGCGTCCGCGGTCCTTGGCAACGACGTCGATGTCGATGGCGACGCGCTCTCGATTACCGGCGTGAACGGCGCGACGAACGGCGCTGTCACCTTCGACAGCCAGAACAACCGGATCATTTTCACGCCGACCACCGGGTACACCGGACCGGCCGGCTTCTCCTACTCCGTCTCGGACGGTCGCGGCGGGACGTCGTCGGCGAGCGTGAGCCTCAGCGTCAGCCGATCGACGAGCCTGTTTGCTGCCTCCGATACACCGAGCGTCGCGGCCACGAACGACGCGAGTTCCGTGGAACTCGGGGTCAAATTCGTCGCCTCCGCGCGCGGCACCATTACCGGTTTGCGGTATTACAAGAGCGCTCAGGACACCGGCACCCACACGGGCTCCCTCTGGACCAGCACGGGGACATTGCTTGCCTCCGCCACCTTCACCAACGAAACCGCGAGCGGCTGGCAGACGGTGGCCTTCTCGCAGCCGATCACAGTTTCGGCGGGCACCAGCTATGTGGCGAGCTATCATTCCAATGGCCGTTACGCGATAACGCCGAACTATTTCGGCACCAGCCATTCAAGCGGCGCCCTTACCGCGCCGTCCAGCGCTACGAGCGGCGGAAACGGCGTCTTCGCTTACGGTACGGGCAGCATCTTTCCGACGACCAGCTACAACGCGACGAACTATTGGGTCGACGTCCTCTACGAAGAGGCGACGCAGAACACGACGCCTGTGGCCAGCAACGATTCTGGCTTCTCTACGAGTACCAATGCGCCGCTCGCGATCCAGGCCTCCGCTCTGCTTGCCAACGACAACGACCCGGATGGCGACACGATAACGGTCACTGGCGTCAGCAATGCGGTGAATGGGTCCGTCGCCTTCAACAGCCAGTCGAACGTCGTCACATTCACTCCCACAAACGGCTATTCCGGCCCGGCAAGCTTCACCTACTCCATTTCCGACGGAGTCGGCGGCACTGCCTCAGCCCAGGTCTCGCTCGACGTCATTCAGCAAGGTACCGAACAGAACGTGTTCGCAGCAAACAGCGCGCCCGCGATCGCTTCGGTGAACGATCCGAGCGCCGTCAATCTCGGCATGAAGTTCCAGGCGGACGTGGCCGGTTGGATCACCGGATTCCGCTTTTACAAGGGCGCGAACAACACGGGCCCGCATACTGGCTATCTGTGGACATCGTCCGGTACGCTGCTCGCAAGCGCGACCTTCACGAACGAGAGCGCTAGCGGCTGGCAGTCGGTCAACCTCGCCGAGCAGGTCGCGATCCAGGCGAATACGACCTACGTCGTCTCCTACAGCACCAACGGGTTCTATTCCGCGACGGGCAACTTCTTCAGTTCCGAGGTTACCAACAACAACCTGCATGCGCTGTCCTCGGCGCTGAGCGGCGGCAATGGCGTGTACCGGTATGGCGCAAGCGGGCTATTCCCGACCAGCAGCTTCAACAGTACCAACTATTACGTGGATGTGGCGTTCCGGCCGCAACTGGCGGCCTAGATGGGCATGGAGGCTCGCAGCATGCGCGACGATCGACTGCCGGTAACAGTGCTGGCGGGCTTCCTCGGCGCAGGCAAGACGACGCTCCTGAACCACATTCTCCGCAACCGCGAGGGTTATCGTGTCGCGGTGATCGTCAACGACATGAGCGAGATCAGCATCGATGCGGACCTCGTCCGCGGCGACGGGGGGGCCGGTCTTTCGCGTACGGACGAGACGCTGGTCGAACTGACCAACGGCTGCATATGCTGCACGCTGCGCGCAGACCTCCTTGCCGAGGTTCGTCGCCTCGCGGCAGAAGGACGATTCGACTATTTACTGATCGAGGGCACGGGTATTGCCGAGCCCTTGCCGATCGCCGCGACTTTCTCCTTCAGGGATGAGAAGGGCGCGGCCCTTTGTGATGTCGCCCGTCTCGATACGATGGTCTCGGTCGTTGATGCAGTGAACCTGCTCTCCGATTACGCGAGCACGGATTTTCTCGCCGACCGCGGCGAGGCTCGCGACGACGATGACAAGCGCACCCTGATCGATCTTCTCGTCGAGCAGATCGAATTCGCCGATGTCCTGGTAATCAACAAGATCTCGGACGTGAGCGTCGAAACGCGAGCAACGGTGCGGCGGATCATCGCCGCGCTTAATCCCGACGCACGCGTCATGGAAACCGATTTCGGCCGCCTGCCGCTCGCCACGGTCCTCGATACCGGCCTTTTCAGCGAGACGAAATCGGCGCGCCACCCGCTGTGGCACAAAGAACTCTATGGCTGGGGCGACCATATTCCCGAAACCGAAGAATACGGGATCACGAGTTTCGTCTACCGGGCGCGGCGTCCCTTCGATCCCGCGAAGTTCCACGATTTCCTCACGAAGGAGTGGACCGGCCTCATCCGAGCCAAGGGGCATTTCTGGCTGGCAACACGCCCCGACTCGATCGGACAGCTTTCGATCGCGGGGACGCAGTGCCGCACCGAGGCAAAGGGCCTTTGGTGGGCGTCAGTGCCGAAGGCGCACTGGCCCGGTTTTCCGCAATTCCGCGCATTGCTCGAGCGGCATTGGAGCGCCGTTTGGGGCGATCGCCGGCAGGAGCTCGTGTTCATCGGGGCGGACCTTGCCGAAGCTGCGATCCGCGCCGCGCTCGACGACTGCCTGATCGGCGAGGAGACCGGCTTCGATCCGCAGCTTGCGCGCGGCCTGCGTGATCCGTTTCCAACATGGCAGCACGCGCCTGCCGCATGATGAGCTCAAAAGTAGGGAGTAGAAGATGAGCACCGAACTTTATTCAGACGGCATAGGCGAGATCACTGTCACCGGAACGATCGTCAGGATCGACCTGATGTCTCTCTCCGCCACCGAACGGGACGAGAAAAACAACCCGAAGCCAGCGTTCCGGCAGCGGATCATCATGCCGGTGGACGCGTTCGCCAATGCGGTTGACCTCATGCAGAAGGCGCTTGCCGGCCTCGTCGAAGCGGGCGCGGTTCGGAGGATCGGCGATATCCAGAAACTTCCGGCGGGCGACACCCAGCAGGGGCAGATGACGACCAACGCGTCACCGAACTTCAATTGATCCGAAGCGCAGCTATTTCTGGGGCGGGTGATGAGTACCAATCCGCATACCAGTCTTCAGTGTCTGGTCCTTGTCGCCCGTCACCATGGCATCGACCTTTCGCCCGAACGGCTGCTGCATGACTACGCATTGGGGGACCAGCCGGTCGCGACCCGGCAGCTCCTGCGCATGGCGAAAGATGCCGGCTTGCGGGCCCGGCACGTGCATCTCACCTGGCGGTCGCTCTTTCAGATGGGCGGCGCCTATCCCGTGCTTGCCGAACTCGAGAATGGCAACTGGGTCGTCATCGCCGGCGTTGCGACCGACAGCGAGGAGGAGGCGATCCGGATTCTCGATCCGCTGGCGGCGCGGCCCGAATTCATCGTCCTGAATGAAAGCCAGTTTTCCAAGGCCTGGCGCGGTTCGGCGGTCCTCCTGAAGCGCAACTATCGTCTGGGCGACGATGACCAGCCCTTCGGGTTCCGCTGGTTCTTGCCGGAGATCATACGCCAGCGCGGGCTTTTCCGGGACGTCGCCTTGGCGGCCGTCGCCCTTTACGGGCTTGGCCTCACCACGCCGATCTTCTTCCAGCTCGTCATCGACAAGGTGCTGGTGCATCAGAGCTACGCAACACTGACAGTTCTCACCATCGGCATCGCGGTCGCACTGGTCTTCGATGCCGCCTTTTCCTTCCTGCGCCGCTATCTCCTGCTCTATGCGACCAACAAGATCGATATCAGAATAGCGACGCGCACCTTCGGGCATCTCCTGAACCTGCCGATCGCGCTTTTCGAGCAGGCGTCCGCCGGTGTCCTGGTGAAGCATATGCAGCAGACCGGGCGCATTCGCGAGTTTCTGACGGGCCGGCTCTTCCTCACCTTGCTCGATGGGCTTTCGCTTCTGGTGTTCGTGCCGATCCTCGCCCTCTACAGCGTCAAGCTTACCTTCGTGGTGCTCGGCTTTGCCGCGCTGGTGGGCCTCGTGGTGATGATGCTCGTGGGGCCATTCCAGCGACGGCTCCAGGCTCTCTACCAGGCCGAAGGCGATCGACAGGCGATGCTCGTGGAAACGGTCCACGGCATGCGCACAGTCAAGTCGCTGGCGCTCGAGCCGCGCCAGCGCCGGGTGTGGGACGACCATTCGGCCCGGTCGATCTCCGTGCGTTTCCGCGTCGAGAAGATTTCGACCTTCGCGCAGGCGATAACAGGGCTCCTGGAAAAACTGATGAGCGTCGCGATCGTCGGACTGGGCGCGCTCGATGTGTTCAGCGGCACAATGACAATCGGCGCGCTCGTCGCGTTCAACATGCTGGCCGGCCGGGTTTCCGGACCGCTCGTCCAGATCGTCACCATGGTCCACGAATACCAGGAAGTAGCGCTTTCCGTGCGCATGCTCGGCGAGATCATGAACCAGCGCCCGGAACAATTCGGGCGTGGACGCGGGCTCAGGCCGGACCTGAAGGGGCTGATCGAGTTCGACAGGGTGACATTCCGGTACGGGCCCGACGGCGCCCCTGCACTCGACGATGTCTCCTTCACGGTTCCCGCGGGCTCCGTCTTCGGTATCGTCGGCAAGAGCGGCTCGGGAAAGACGACCGTCACCCGGCTCATCCAGGGTCTCTATCAGAACCAGCAGGGGCTCGTGCGCATAGATGGCCACGACAGCCGCGAGATCGATCTCGTTCACTTGAGAAAGAGCATCGGCGTGGTGCTGCAGGATAACTTCCTGTTCCGGGGAACGGTTCGCGAAAACATTGCCGCGGCAAGGACGGATGCGAGCATCGAGGAGATCGCCGCCGCCGCACGCGTTGCCGGCGCCGAGGAGTTCATCGAGCGACTGCCGCGCGGCTTCGAGACCCTGCTCGAGGAAAATGCCTCCAATCTCTCCGGCGGCCAGAAGCAGCGTCTCGCCATCGCTCGCGCGCTGATCACCGATCCCAGATTACTCATTCTCGACGAGGCGACGAGTGCTCTCGACCCCGACAGCGAGGCGATCGTCAGACAGAATCTCTCGAAGATCGCCGAGGGACGCACCGTCATCATCGTCTCGCACCGTCTGTCCACGCTCGTCGATGCCGATGCGATCCTCGTCATCGAGCGCGGCAAGATCGCCGATATCGGTCGCCATGACCAGCTCGTTTCACGCTGCATGACCTATCGCCACCTGTGGTCACAGCAGACCAGGCAGTCCGCATGAGCGCCCGCAATCCGCAAGCCGCAAACATCATTTCCGACCGCGACCTAGCGGGAAGACCGCCGCTGCCGCCGGTCATTGCGGAATTTCAATCCGACGCGGTGGAACTGGAGGAGCGCGTACCGCCGAAGATCGCTCGGCTGACGCTCTACGGCATTGCGGCCCTTATTGCCGCCGCGGTTCTGTGGGCATCGATCTCATCGATCGACGAAGTCGTCGTTGCTCCCGGCAAGCTGGTCACGACCCGGCCGACCATTATCCTGCAGCCGCTGGAAACCTCCATCATTCGTTCGATCGACGTGACGACCGGAGAGGTGGTTCGCGCTGGCCAAGCGCTCGTGATGCTTGATGCGACATTCAGCCAGTCGGACTTCGACCAGCAGAGGGTAAAGCTCGCGGCATTCGATGCGCAGATAAAGCGCATCGAAGCCGAACTCGACAACGCCGATTATTCCTTGATCGCGGGCAATTCGCCCGAGGAACGGCTGCAGTTGCAGCTCTTTGGCCAGCGGCGCGCTTTTTACGTCGCGCAACTCCAGAATTTTGATCAGCAGATCGCAGGACAGCTGGCGGCAATCGAGGCCGGGAAGAATCAGGAGGGCATCCTGCTCGACCGGCGCGAGAGCCTCACCCGGATCGAGAACGCACGCGAGACGCTCTATAAAAAGGAGAAGGGTTCGCTGATCAATTTCCTCAGCTCGCGCGATGCACGCCTCGACGTCGATGCCAATCTGTCGCAGCTGCGCGGCAAGTCAGCCGAAGCCGAACATGCCTTGGCCAGGCTCAGGGCGGATCGACAGGCGTTCATCGAGGACTTCCGCCGCACGTCGACGGAGCAGCTCGTAGAGCTGCGCGGCCAGCGTGATACGGCGAGCACGGAAGTGAAGAAGATGGAGCTGCGCCGACAAATGGTGGCTTTGACGGCGCCGGCCGACGCGGTCGTTCTCGATCTTGCGCAACGCTCGGTCGGCTCGGTCGTGCGAGAGGCGGAGCCGATTGTCACGCTCGTGCCTCTCAACGTGCCCCTGGAAGCCGAGGTCGAGATCAATGCCCGCGATATCGGGCGCGTGACTGCCGACGAGGAGGTCCGCATCAAATTCGATGCCTACCCGTTCCAGAAATACGGCACCGCGTCCGGCTCGATCCGGACGATCAGCCGCGACGCCTTCACACCAAGCCAGCAGGAAGCATCAGCGGTTCACGCGGCCGCTCCGTTCTTCAAGGCGCGCGTTACGCTTGGCGACACCGAGCTTCGCGCGCCGCCCGGGATCGTCCGTCTGCTGCCCGGCATGACCGTATCTGCAGAGATCAAGGTCGGCCGTCGAACCGTCATTTCCTACTTCCTCTATCCGCTGCTGCGAGGTCTCGACGACGCGATCCGCGAGCCTTGAGCAAGGCTTGGCATGGAATGGGCGAGAACCGTCGAAGCCGTCCGCGAGGTCGGCAATGCCGAAGGTGAACCGCTGTGCCGGCTCTGTACGTGCGTGCTCACGAGCTCGAGCAGGAACTCGCGATCGCCTTGCCGATTGAGCCTCGACGCGTAGTCGTTGACGTTGGAAAAGGCGACTTGGCGCCGCGCCCGTATATACGCCCGATGCGGTCGTCGCGGTCGACTGGCCTATTGCAGATCGCTCGCCTCGGCGTAGATCGCAGCGAGCGCCTCAAACCCAGCCTGATCCTCGGCGTCGAAACGGCCGGATAGAGGGCTGTCGAGATCGAGCACGCCGAAAATTCTGCCGTCCTTGATCAGCGGTACCACCAGCTCCGAACGGGAGGCCGCGTCACAGGCGATATGTCCGGGAAATTCGTGAACATCCGGAACCAGCATCGAGCGTGCTTCCGCGACCGCGGTGCCGCAAACGCCCTTGCCCACCGCTATGCGCACACAGGCGACTTTTCCCTGAAACGGGCCGAGCACCAGCTCGTTTCCGGATTTCAGGAAATAGAAACCTGCCCAGTTCAGGTCGGGTACCAGGTCGAAAATCAACGCGGAGAGGTTGGCAGCGTTGGCGATCGCGTCGCGTTCTCCAGCGAGAAGGCCGCGCAGTTGGTTTGCGAGCTCGCGATAGAAGGAGCCCTTGTCGTCCTCAGCGATGCTTCTCGTAACAAACATGTTGCTGTCCTCGATCCTTCACCTGCGACTATGCCATCTGACAAACATGCACACTATCAGATCCCTCTTCAATGCCCCGAAAACAAATGGGCCACGGTCTCCAGCATGGTGCCGAACACGTGCTGGTCGTCCTGACGGTGACGCGATTCCTCGAACTCAGCCCGTTCGGTCCCGCCAAGACCAATGCGGAAGTCGACCGGCCATATGAGCCGTAGTCATTGACATCGAGTGAAACTTGGTTACTAGTATACAAGAGGAGAAACCAAATGCCTGCCATTACCGAAGCCGCCCGCCGGTCCGGCCCCGCAGTCCGAGAGATTTACGATGTCCTGCGCCATCGGATTTTGACGGCAGAGCTGATGCCGGGCACCGGCATGTCGGAAGTGCCCTATTCCGAGCAGTTCGGCGTCAGCCGAACGCCGGTGCGTGAGGTATTTCGGCGCCTTGCAGATGAAGGGCTCCTTCGGATCGTGCCGCAGGTCGGAACCTTCGTTGCTCCTATTCAGTTGCGCGCCGTCTATGACAGCCAGTTCGTGAGAGAGACGCTGGAATGCCGAACTGTGAACCTCGCAGCCGCCAACGTGAGCGGCCGGGCGAAGGACGACCTTGACGACTTTCTGACGCTGCAGCGGCGCGCCATACGCGACAACGACCTCGAACGATTTTTCGACGCTGACGACAGAATGCACACCTACCTGATCGGTCTCGCCGGATATCCATCGATTTGGGAGCTGATCCAGGGCGTGAAGGCGCAACTCGACCGTGTTCGCTATCTCTCGCTCGAAAGCGGCGACTGGCTGAACCGCATCCTTGACCAGCACGAGGTCATCGTCAGGCGCGTCATCGAGGGTGACGCCGTCGGCGCGGAAGCTGCGATGCGCGAGCATTTGCAGTCTGTATTTCTCACCATCGAACGTCTCGCAAAGAACAAACCCGAGCTCTTTGAAGGGAGCCCGGCACCTCAGACCAATATTTCGCCAACACGATGAAACGGCTACCGGGAGGCAATGCCATGATCAGTTCCAAGTTTATTTCCGTTTTGACGCTCGCAGCTTCGATCTTCGGATCCAGCGTTGCTTTCGCGGCTGACGTTCCCGCGGAGGGCGTTAGCCCACGCATCGATGCGATCAAGGAGGCCGGCGTGCTGCGCGTCGGTGTTCTTGCAAACACGCCCTGGCTGGTCGAGAACACCACCGGCTCCGGAGAGCCTTGGGAAGGCCCGGCATGGATTCTCGCGCAGGAATACGCAAAGCAGCTTGGTGTGACCTTGCAGCCCGTCCCGGTCAGCCATGAAACCAAGGTGCCGGTGCTGGCGTCGAACCAAGTCGATCTCAGCATTACGCCGCTCGCGGAAACGCCGGAGCGCCTGAAGGTTGTCGATTTCGTGCTCTACTCGAAAACCAGCGTCTGCATCTTCGGCCGCAAGGACAACGAGAAATTCTCAAACGCGGGCTCAGTTGATGCAATCAACAATGCGGACTTCACGGTCGCCTACTTCATAGGGGGCGGGGAGGAGAACTGGGTGAAGGAACGCTTCCCGAATGCAAAGTTGCGCGGCGTGACGTCGTCGAGCGCACCGGCACCGATCGAAGAGATCATGGCGAAGCGCGCGGATGTCGCCGCGATCAACCGCATTCAGTGGGTCCTTCTGAACAAGAAAGTTCCTGGCCTGTCTGCCCTGCCGCAGGAAAACAATTGCCAGGACTCTTCGGAGAAGGCCGCGCCGGTCGGCCTTGCGATCGACAAGGGTCAGACGGCGTTTCTTGATTGGCTTCGTGCCGTCGAAAAGGAAATGCAGCCGAAACTCGCGGCCGACGAAGCGCGCATCGTCGAAACGATGAAATAATTCGGACCGCGTCCGTGATTTCCAGATCGCGGACGCCTCCTCTCCAATCTTCACAATCATGCTCCTGCGCGATGCGCGGGCGCGGAGAACTGCGCCATGGATTTTGATTTCACGGCTGTCTTGGACAGTTGGCAATACTTGGCAAGCGGACTTGGCCTGACGATCCTTCTGAGCGTGCTGACCGTCATCCTGAGCCTCGTTTGCGGTACGGCCGTCGGGTTAGGCCGGATCTACGGGCCGCGCTGGCTGACAGTGCCGATCGTGTTCTACATCGACTCGATGCGCGCCGTTCCGGTGCTTGTCGTCCTCGTCTGGATCTATTTCGCACTTCCTCTGGTCACAGGCGTCAATCTTCCGCCGTTCTGGGCGGCGCTGGTCGCACTGACCATTCACATCTCGGCCTATGTAGCGGAAATCGTGCGTGCCGGCATCGGCTCCGTTCGCGCCGGCCAGACGCAGGCCGGGCTCGTCCTTGGCATGTCGGAGGCCCAAGTCGTCCGGAAGATCATTCTTCCGCAGGCCTTGATCCGCATGCTGCCGTCGATCGGGTCTATCGTCTCCATCACGATCAAGGACACGGCGATCGCTGCCGTCATCGCGGTTCCTGAACTGATGAAGCGGGCGGAGACCGTCTCCGGCCAAAGCTTCCGCCCGATGGAAGTCTTCACGGCCGTGATGATCGTCTACTTCCTGATCCTTTTCCCGACCACGCGTCTCATTGACGTTGTCTACAAAAACATCTCCTACAGGGGGCGCTCATGAATCTCGACTGGAGTGTCGTCTGGCAATATTCCGGCGCGCTGGCACAAGGCGTGCTCATCACCATCCTGCTCACGATCTGCACAATGCTGATCGCCATTCCCGGTGGCATTGTCCTTGCCCTGATGCGCCTTTCCGGCAACCGCATCGTCAGCGGCATCAGCGCCTGTTTGGTCGAATTCTTTCGGAACGTGCCGCTCATTCTGCTGATCTATTGGACATTCTATGTCCTGCCGGTGTTCACCGAGATCACATTCTCACCGTTTGCGACGGGTTTGTTGGCGCTCTCCCTGAACGTCTCAGCTTACAATTCGGAAACGTTCCGCGCGGGCATCAATTCGATCCGCAAGGGACAGACCGAAGCGGCCATCGCACTCGGCATGAGCCACACCGAAGCGATGCTCAAGATCGTCCTGCCTCAGGCAGCGCGGCGCGTCCTGCCCATTCTCGCGAGCACTTGGGTATCGCTGTTCAAGGACACATCCCTGGTATCGGTCATCGCCGTTGGCGATCTGGCCCACACCGCCCTGGAAATCCGCGCCCAGACCTTCCGCGTTCTGGAAATACTGACCGCCATGGCGGTGATCTACTGGGTCCTCGGTTATCCGCAGGCAAAGCTGGTCGACCGCATCTACAAGAAATGGGGAGTGAAGGAATGACTGCCGTGACCGCAGAACTCCAGAACCGCAAGAATGCGAACCAGACGCCAGTCGTCGAGTATCGGCAGATCCGCAAGCTCTATGGCGAGTTCGTTGCCATCGGATCGGTGTCAGCCCGCGTCAACAAAGGTGAAGTTGTCTGCCTGATCGGCCCGTCCGGATCGGGTAAATCGACCCTTCTGCGTACGACGAATGCTCTTGAGACCATCAATGGCGGCGAGCTGCATTTTGATGGGAAGCCCCTGCCCTCCTCCAAGCCGGAAATCCGCAAGGTGCGCCAGCGCATGGGCATGGTGTTCCAGAATTTCGAGCTCTTTCCGCACAAGACCGTGCTTGAAAACATCACGGTTGGGCCGCTGACAGTTCTGAAGGTTACCGAGCAGGAGGCTCGCCGGCGGGCGATCGCGTTGCTCGAGAAGGTAGGCCTGTCGGACAAGGTGGAGAAATACCCGGCCAATCTCTCCGGCGGACAGCAGCAGCGGGTGGCAATTGCCCGGGCGCTCGCAATGGAACCGGAGGTCATGCTGTTCGACGAACCGACCTCTGCCCTCGACCCGGAAACGATCGGCGAGGTCCTCAACGTCATGAAGCGTCTGGCCGAAGAAGGCATGACGATGATCGTCGTCACGCACGAGATGACATTTGCCCGCCGCGTGGCGGACTGGGTGATCGTCTTCGATCGCGGCAGCATCGTTGAACAGGGGCCACCCGCCCAGATCTTCGACAACCCGCAAGCCGAACGCACGCGCGACTTCCTCAGCCATCTCGGCTGGGATGGCTGATCCCTCACAGGCAAGCGCGTTTTGACACCCGGAGAATTCCAATGAGACATACATGGCGCTGGTTCGGCCCGGTCGACAAGGTCAGCGTGCAGGATGCCGCCCAAGCCGGGAGCCAAGGCATCGTAAGTGCCTTGCACCACGTCCCGACGGGTACTGCATGGCCGACGGATGAAATCCGGAAGCGCCAGATGGAGATCGAAGCGGGTGGCCTGACCTGGGATATCGTCGAAAGCATTCCGGTGTCTGAGGACATCAAGAGCGGCACAGGCGATTTCCGCGCGCATATCGCAGCCTGGCAGGAGACGCTCCGGCGGTTGCACGAATGCGGGATCGAAACCGTCTGCTACAATTTCATGCCGGTCCTCGACTGGACCCGGACCGATCTGCGCTGGGCAACCCGGCATGGCGCCCGGGCCATGCGGTTCGATCTGATCGATTTCATTGCATTCGATCTGCACCTCCTCAAGCGGCCGGATGCGGCGAACGATTACGAACCGGCGCTGGTGGAAAAGGCGTCAGAGCGTTTCGCAGCCATGCCTGAGGAAAAGCGGCTGGCGATCTCGAAGAATGTGGGCGCTGGACTGCCGGGTTCGGCAGAGGTCTATTCGCTCGAGGACCTTCGTGGGCATCTCAAGCGCTACGCGGGAACCGACGCTGAAAGTTTGCGGCATCGTCTCATCGATTTCCTGTCTGAGGTCGCACCGGTTGCCGAAAGTCTCGGAATGCGTCTTTGCGCCCATGGTGACGATCCGCCGTGGCCGCTTCTCGGCCTTCCGCGCATCCTGTCTCGCCTGGAGGACTACGAGGGCATGCTCGCGGCAGTCGACCTGCACGCGAACGGCGTGACGTTCTGCACCGGATCCCTAGGTGCTCGTGCTGCCAATGACTTGCCGGCCATGATCCGAAAGCTTGCGCCACGCATACACTTCCTTCACCTGCGCAACGTGACGCGCGACGATGAGACGACGCCATGCTCGTTCTTCGAGGACGAGCATCTCGAGGGGAACACCGATATGGTGGCGGTGATCGCGGCTGTGCTCGAAGAGGAAAGGCGCCGCAAGGCCGAGGGGCGGGCCGACCATCAGATTCCCATGCGTCCGGACCATGGCCAGGAAATCCTCGACGACCTGACCCGCGGTGCACAGCCCGGCTATCCGGCAATTGGTCGGCTCAAGGGCCTGGCGGAACTGCGGGGCATCGAACGGGCGCTCTCTCACGCAACCTACGGCATGAAGTGACCATGCAGCGTCTGTCGCACCGTCCTGCCGCCCGACGGCGCCCGACCGCCTGTCAGTCCCCGTATCGACTTGATCCGCAGGAAAATGTGCACGCCACGCGCACCAATCGCGTCCGTCATTACGCCCGTTCCGGGTTAGCGTAGAACCGCCTATTATTTCCACTCTGGGCCTGCCAATTGCACGGCATGCAGCATTCGATCATGCGATTCGTGCATGGCAGAGGCCTCGCGATGCCGGCATAGGCAACAGGAACAAACTTGGCGTTCGCTTCGTTGTCCGCTCAATCGTAGCACGCAACGAGGCACGAGAATGGCACCGCGCTCGTTCTGGAAAGGCTATCTGAAACTCTCGCTCGTGACCTGTCCGGTCGCAATGACACCCGCCACCACAGAGAACGAGAAGGTTCGCTTCCACACGCTCAACCGCAAAACCGGTAACCGCGTTGTTTCGAGGTATGTGGACGCTGCAAGCGGCAAGCCTGTTGACGAAGACGATGAAGTCAAAGGCTATCAGCGCGGCGAGGACGACTACGTGCTTCTTGAGGACGAGGAACTCGAATCCGTCGGGCTGGAGAGCACCCGTACCATCGATATCGAGATGTTCGTTCCGGCCGACAGCATCCAATGGATTTGGTACGACAAGCCCCACTTTCTCGTGCCCGACGATCCGGTCGGCGAAGAGGCTTTCTCCGTCATCCGCGATGCGATGGAATCGACGGGCACCGTCGGCGTCTCCCGGCTCGTCATGTATCGTCGAGAGCGTGCGGTGATGCTGGAGCCAAGAGGGAAGGGACTAGTCCTTTGGACGCTTCGCTACGGCGACGAGGTGAGGGATCCGGAGGAGGCCTTCGGCAACCTCGATGGGAAAAACGATCCAAAGCTAATGAACCTCGTTACGAGGCTCATCGAAGAGCGCAGCAAGCCGTGGAGCCCGGATATGGTGAGCGATCCCGTGCAGGCGCGGCTGCTCGAAATCATCTCGGCGAAGAAGAAGGGCCGCAAACGTCCGGCCAAGGCAAAGGCGGAAGCGGGCGAGCAACCGAGCAATGTCATCAACATCATGGACGCGCTCAGAAAAAGCATCAGTTCCGAAAGAAAGAAAAAGAAAAAGTCCTAGGCTCTTGGCGCGTCATTAGGACAGGTAACGTCACCCCGGCCTCGACACGCGGAACCTGAAACGATCCCGAATGTGCCGATTGAAGAATCGACCCTTGGAGAAGGCGCGGCGGAAGGCGGCGTATGTCTCCGGAGGCACGTCGTCATAGTCATATCGGTTTTCGCTTGTCACAAGCCATACGGAGAGCGTTCGTGTCTCGGGATCGTAATCCGTCCTCTTGATCAGGTGAGAAGGCATCGCCGTCTTCCAGCCTTTGCGCTCGCATTCGCCCGAGTTGCCGCCGTGCTCAAGCAGCCTTCCTACGACTAGTCTTTGAACGCTCAAGCGGAACGGCAGCAGCTTGGAAATCCTCCCAAGGATCCGCACTCAGAGCGGCGAGCCGCGTCGGTGTGTTCTCCACGGTAAAATATGCCGGACCGATCCCGGGGCTTAACTCATCCCAAGCGAGCGGCATCGACACCGCTGCGCCCGGCCGCGCCCGCGTCGAATAGGGCGCAACGGCCGTCGCTCCGCGCTGATTGCGCAGATAATCGACCAGGATCTTGCCGCGTCGCCTGGACTTCGTAATCGTCGACACGTATCGGTCGGAAGTGTCGGACGCCATGGCATCGGCAATCGCCTTGGTGAAGGCCTTGACGGCGGGCCACTCAGCCTTGGCCTTGAGCGGCGCAACCACATGAAGCCCCTTTCCGCCGGAGGTTTTCAGGAATGCAGCGAGACCGGCATCGTTCAGGCGGTCTCGCGTCTCGAACGCCGCCTCGATCACCTTCTCCCACGGCACATCCTCGCCGGGATCAAGATCCATGATGATCCTGTCCGGCCTTTCCCAGTCCGCGACCGTGGAGCCCCAAGGATGGATTTCCAGAACCGCCGATTGGACGAGCGCTATCAGGCCATCGAGATCTCGGATGCTGATCGAGTGCTCCTCGGGTGGGTCCTTTGGGTCGTTCACCAGGACAATATTCGGGTTCAGCCCCTTCCAGACGTGCTTCTGGAAAAACTTCTCGCCTGTTATTCCATTCGGGCATCGCACCAATGCCAGCGGACGCCCGACGATGTGTGGGCCGATGAAGCGCCAGACGTCGGCATAGTAGTCCGCCAATCCTTCTTTCGTGACACCCTCATCCGGCCAGTAGAGTCGGTCAGGATGCGTGAGCTTCACGGCTCGACGCGGCGCCTTGGGCTGATTGATTGTCTTTTTCGGTGCTTCTCGGACGATTTCGCGCGCGGGCTTGTCCTCACGCAATCCGCGGAAGGAGGCATGACGAAGCAGACCATCGGCTGTCCAGGACCGAAACTCGACCTCGGCCACGAGCTCGGGCCGCACATATCGAACCTGACGAGCCTCCTCGGCGCTGAGACGCTTGCCGAATGGATTGGAGGGGACTCTCAAGCGCTCGAGTCTCTTGAACAGGTCTTCCGCGACAGCCACGGTATAGCCCGTACCGACGCGGCCAACGTGATGAAGTACGTCGCCATCGTAGGCTCCGAGCACGAGGGAACCGATGGCCTTTCTCGATGTGGTCGAGGGGACATAGCCCCCGACGACAAATTCCTGGCGCTCCGAGCACTTGGATTTTACCCAACTCTTGTTCCGACCCGATCGGTAAGGCGCGTCGCGAAGTTTGGATACGATTCCCTCGAGACTCAGCCTGCAGGCGTGCCGCAGAACCAGGTCTCCCTCTTCCTCGAAATGGCCGCTGTAGCGTATCAATCCCGTGCCCTGACCAATCAGCTCCTCCAGGAGCTCCTTGCGTTTGATCAGCGGCAAGGCGCGCAGGTCATAGCCATCGAGATGCATCAAGTCGAAAGCATAGAAACGGAAGCGGTTGCTTCGCCCTTCGCTCAGGTCGGCCTGCAATGCGGAAAAGTCGGATGCACCCGAACCGCTCTCGACGACGATCTCGCCATCGATCAGGGCCATTGCGGCAGGCAGGTCGACAAGCGAGGACACGAGCGTCTTGCCGAACTTCTTCGTCCAGTCCAGCCCGCCGCGGGTGATCAGCCGGACACGGCCAGCCTCGATGCGCGCCTGCAGTCGGTAGCCGTCGAATTTGATTTCATGGATCCAGCGCTCACCGACCGGCGCCGTAGAGACCAGCGTCGCCAAGGAAGGATCAAGAAAGTCAGGCAAAGCTGCCTTCTTCGCGCCCTTGATTTTCGAAGGATCGGGGACGTCGCGAGTAGCGGTGCGCTCCTCGATCTGTGAAGCGCCCGCCGCCTTGTTGCTGGCGCCTTTTCTCTGGCGAATCCTGCCGCTTTTCGATGACCATCCTGGCTCCTCGCCGGCAACGTCCTTGATCTCGCGGCCGGTTACAACCGATTCCGGCCGTTGCTCAAGAATGTCCGGGTCGCTCTCTGATCGCGCCGCCTCGTCGTCCCCCTTGATCAACAGCCAGTTCTCGCGCTTCTCACGGGGCTTTCCGGCCATGCGAACGAGATGCCAGCGCCCGCCGAGCTTTTTGCCCTTCAGCTCGAAATCAAGATGTCCCTTTGCATAGCCCCGCCGTGCGTCGCCGATCGGCGACCAGGTTCCCCTGTCCCACACGATTACCGTGCCGCCACCATATTCGCCCTTCGGGATGGTGCCTTCGAAACCTCCGTAGTCGAGCGGGTGATCCTCGACATGAACGGCGAGACGCTTTTCTCCAGGGACGAGGCTCGGCCCCTTGGTTACCGCCCAACTCTTCAACACGCCGTCCATTTCCAGCCGGAAATCGTAGTGCAGACGCGTTGCGTCGTGCTTCTGAATGACGAAGCTGTGGCCCTTTTTGCGCGCCGTGCGTCCCTTGGGCTCGGGCGTCGAGGCGAAATCTCGTTTCTTTCGATAGGTCTCGAGGCCCATGGGTCAGCTTGCCTTTCGACGCGGGGCGGCTTCCTTTGCTTTGCGCCCGCTCGCCGCTTTCTTCCGGGAAGCTGTTTCCGCCTTCGGCTTCTTGCGTTCGACTCCGGCGCTCTGCCGCAAGGCCTCCATCAGATCGACGACCTTCTCGCGCTTTGGCTCCTTGCGCGCCTCGATCTTCTTGCCCTCAAGCTTGGCCTTCACCAGTTCGGCAAGCGCGGCCTCATAGCGGTCGTCGAACTTCTTCGGATCGAACTTGCCCTTCTTGGTTTTGATGATGTGCTCCGCGAGTTCCAGCATTTCGCCCTTGATCTTCATATCCGGGACATCGTCGAAGGCCTCTTCTGCTGAGCGGACCTCGTAGTCGAAGTTCAAGGTCGTCGCGATCAGGCCATCGTCATAGGATCGAATCAGAAGGGTGCGAACCCGCCGGAAGAGCACCGCCCGGGCAATTGCCGCGACCTTCTTCCTACGCATGCCTTCGCGGATGAGAGCGTAGGCTTCGTCGGCGTGTCTCTGCGCGGGAGCGAGATAGTAGGGCTTGTCAAAGTAGACGTCGTCGATTTCGCCACATGGGATGAAGGCCTCGATCGACAATGTCTTGTCGCTCTCGGGAACGGCGGCAGCGACTTCCTCCGGCTCAAGCACGACGTAGTCACCCGACCCAAGCTCGTACCCCTTGACCTGGTCGTCCTTCTCGACCAGTTTTTCCGTGGCGCTGTCGATGAATTCCCGATGAACGCGATGGCCGGTGGCGCGGTTGATCGTATGGAATGCGATCCGCTCCGAAGTCGACGCCGCGGTGTAAAGCGCGACCGGACAGGTCACTTCAGCGACTTTCAGAAAACCCTTCCAATTTGCTCTTGGCGCCATAACGCGACCTCACTCTCGAAAACACCCTGGCAACGGCTGGTGCGGACGTGTTCGACGAGTTGGAACGTGATGGCGCGACACTTTGTTCCAGCAACCTGCGGTCTCTGGCGAGTGGGCATTCTTCAAGAGTATTGGCCGCGGAAGGACTGGGTGCTCGGAACAGGCGCGCACCGACCCGGATCGATGAAATTCTCGACCTACACCGGAGTTTCCAGCGACCATTTACTCACGCGGCGGCTTCACGCTACCAAAGCGGATCTCTTCCCGCGACGGATTGTCGGCAATCGACTGCTCTTCCTCGTCGTCTGGAAGAACGTCGCCAGGATCAACATTCGCCTCATCCTTACTGCGGACCGGTGGTATGCGGCCTTGATCCACTGGCTTGGCGTCTTCCGGGCGCGCGAAATTCGGCAGGGTCTCTGCGCCTTCCTTGTCGGGTTTCTTGGCCGGTCGGCGGGCAGGTTCTTTCGGGTTCGTGCGGGCCATCATGGTCTCCTTTCTTCTCTGGAGAAAACAAGGAGCGGCATTTTGTTCCCCGACGTGTTCTCAATCCTCTCCCCGAGTTTCGCCGCCCTGAATTCCACAGGAAGGCGAACGCCCCGCGACGGCTTAGGTACACCCACGCATCACAATCGGCAGAGCGGTGGCCACGCGGGAACCAAAACTTCCTTGATGAGTTTGGACCTGACCGGTCCCTAAGGCCGGGTGCGAGAAAGAGGTAAGCCGATGAAATATAAAACATTCGCGGCGGCGGCGTTGATGGGCGCCGCCACGATGCCGGCGTTTGGCCAGACGGCCTCTCCGTCGGGAGATACGCCAGCAGTCACCGCGCCTGACAGCACTAACCCGTCCGCGCCCGTGGAGGGCGCCAACAGCTTTACGCAAGATCAGGCCAAGGAACGCATGGAGCAGGCCGGCTATACCGAGGTCAAGGGGCTGAAGCTTGATGATCAAGGGGTCTGGCGCGCGACCGCCATGAAGGATGGAAAATCCGTTTCGGTCGCGCTCGACTATCAGGGGAACGTAACGGCGCTCTGATCAGAAGACGCCCCAAGCAAATCCACTCAACCAAATCCACTAAGGAGTGCAAGCATGAGAACTGTCTCAGCGCTTTTCGATGACTATGAGGACGCCCGCACGGCCGTCAGCGAATTGGAAACTGCCGGCATCCCGTCCGACGATATCAGCATAGTCGCAAACAATGCCGGAGAACGTTATTCCGATGAGGCATCCGGAGCAGCCTCGGGGGCGGGAGCAGGCGCCGGTCTGGGAGCCGCTGGCGGCGGCGCTGTCGGTCTTTTGACCGGCCTCGGCCTGATGGCAATTCCAGGGGTGGGTCCAGTCGTCGCTGCAGGATGGCTGGCATCGACGGCAGCCGGGGCCGCTGCTGGCGCAGTGGCCGGCGGTGCCGCGGGTGGAATCATCGGCGCTTTAACCGATTCCGGGGTCGCCGAAGAAGAGGCCCACTTCTACGCCGAAGGAATCCGACGCGGCGGAACGCTCGTCTCGGCACGAATTGATGACAGCCGCGCCCCACAGGTGCTTGCGATCCTGCAGAAATCAAACTGGATCGATCCCACGGCGCGGCGTCGCACCTACACGGAGGAGGGATGGACGCGCTTTGACGACGCAGGGGCGCCCTACACGGAAGACCAGATCGAACTCGAGCGCGAGCGATACCGCACGATGAGGTGACAGGCGGCTTTGGGGCGATCGTTTCGATCGGAGTGTCTGTTGCGGGTCCGCCAGCACAAAGGAACCCCGCCGAGGCGGGGTTTTTGACAATCTTTATCGCGGCGTTGTCAACTCCACCTCTGTCGGCCGTAACAATCGTCAATATCTCGTCTGCTTGGAGAGGGCGATGGTCGTATGCGACCGAAATTTGGCCGGACAAAAAGACGCCCGCTGAGCGCGGGCGAGTGTAACATGACGAGCATGCATATAACGTTCTCGGGAGAGCGGAGTTCCCGAGGCAACGCGGCCGAACTGGGTGCCACGGCCGAAATTAGCGGACTGACCGCCCTCCGGCTGGGACAACGCTTGCGCCCAACGTCTTGGAACCGATCGCGTTATGGGATCTATCTGATCCAAATCTCCGCGATCCGGCGACTGCATCCCGTGGAGGGAACGCATTCCGAGGTCAAGTCGAGAAGAAAAGCTAGACCGGGATCGCCAGCACCGCACAACAATCGCCCGCCTTGATCAGCCCAGGGTAGTGACGTGCAGTGAATATCCCGTCCATCCTCGCGTGTATCTCCACCGGCTCGGCGCCGGTTCGGCCGGTCGGATGAATACGCGCGATCACGGAGCCGCGCTGGACCACCTCGCCGAGGTCGGCCAGAAATTCGACAAGCCCGGTTTCCTCGGCGAAAGCAAAACAGTCCCCGTCCGGCATGTCGAGCCATTCGGTCTTCGATGTCTCGACTGCACCTTTGAGGATGCCGGCGGCGCGAAGCACGTTCCTGACGCCGCGTTTGGCAATGCCGGCGCTCCTGGCGGTTGCCGTTCCGCCGCCGCCAAGCTCGGTGGTGATGAACACCTTGCCCATCTCCTCGGCCGCGGTGTCGTACATTCCGACGGCGTCGATCTCCAGCATCTTCATCGACCAGGGCGCGCCGAACGCCTTGACCAGTTCGAACGCCCTTGCCTCCTGCTCCTTGTCGGGCAGGATGTGCGCCGCGCAGAACGGCAGGAAGTCAAGCGTCTTTCCGCCCGAGTGGAAGTCGAGCACGATGTCGGCGAGCGGCAGCAACTCACGTTGGAAATAGTCGGCGATCTTCTCAGTCACCGTGCCGTCCGGCCTTCCCGGAAAGCTGCGGTTCATGTTGCCCTTGTCGATCGGCGAGGTACGGGTGCCGGCGGTAAAGGCCGGGTAGTTCATCGCCGGCACGATGATGACCCGTCCCGTCATCGCATCCGGCCCGAGTGTCCGGGCGAGATCGAAGAGCGCGATCGGCCCTTCGTATTCGTCGCCGTGGTTGCCGCCGGTAAGAAGCGCCGTCGGACCCTCCCCGTTCTTGATGACGGTGATCGGGATCATCACCGATCCCCAGGCGGAGTCATCGCGGCTGTAAGGCAACCGCAGGAAACCGTGCTGCACGCCCTCGGCTTCGAAGTCGACCGTCGCGCTGATCGGCGACGGCCGCAGATGCTGCTCGCTCATGTCTCAGTCCTTGATCATCAGCTTGCGGGGTACGGAGGCCAGGCACTCGACACCCGTTTCGGTGATGAGAATGCTTTCGGTGGTCTCGAAGCCCATGTCCTCGAGCCAAAGCCCGGTCATGAAGTGGAAGGTCATGCCCGGCTTGAGTTCCGTCCTGTCCCCGGGACGCAGGCTCATGGTGCGCTCGCCCCAGTCCGGCGGATAGGAAAGCCCGATCGGATAGCCGGTGCGGTTGTCCTTGACGATGCCGTATTTCTTCAGGACCGCGAAGAAGGCTTTGGCGATGTCCTCGCAGGTGTTGCCCGGCCTGGCGACGGCAAGTCCCGCCTCCATGCCCTCGAGCGTCGCCTTTTCCGCGTCGAGGAAGGCCTGGGTCGGCTTGCCGAGGAAGACCGTGCGCGACAGCGGCAGGTGATAGCGGTTGTAGCAGCCGGCGATCTCGAAGAAGGTGCCCTCGCCGCTCTTCATCGGCCGATCGTCCCAGGTCAGGTGCGGCGCGGAGGCTTCTACGCCCGAAGGCAGCAGCGGGACGATCGCCGGGTAGTCGCCGCCGATACCGTCGACCCCGCGCGTGCCGGCATCATAGATCTCGGCGACGAGATCGCATTTGCGCATGCCGACCTCGATCTTGTCGAAGATGCGGCGATGCATGCCCTCGACGATGCGGGCCGCGTTGCGCATATACTTGATCTCGGTCTCGCTCTTGACCGCGCGCTGCCAGTTGACGAGCGCCGTCGCGTCGACAAAGCGGGCATTCGGCAGGTGCTTTTGCAGCGCGGCGAAGGCGGCGGCGGAGAACCAGTAGTTGTCCATCTCGACGCCGATCCTGAGCGAACCCCAGCCACGGTCGGCAAGGATGCCGGAGAGATAGTCCATCGGGTGGCGTTCGGTCGACTGCACATAGTGATCGGGATAGCCGATGATGTTCTCGTGCTTGAGATAGGCGGTCAGCTTCGCCCCGTTGGCGTCCTGACCGCGGCCATACCAGATCGGCTCGCCCGACGGCGGTACGATCACCGCCTGGTGCACGTAGAACGACCAGCCGTCATAGCCGGTCAGCCAGGCCATGTTCGAGGGGTCGCTGACGATCAAGAGATCGATGCCCTTCGCCTCCATCGACTGGCGCGTCTTCTTCAGCCGCGTTTCGTATTCTGCAAGAGAAAATTTGAGGTTGGGTTGGGTCATGCTTCTTCCCTCGTTTTCCGGCCGTGCCGGCCTTAACTCTCGAACGTGGTTCCGGCGTCTGCCGCCTCGGCTCGCGTAAAGGCGAGCGTGGCGATTGCCGTGTCCTGAATGCCGGTGCCGGTGAGATCCGCTATGGTGATCTCTTCCGTCCCGGTCCGGCCGGGCTTCAGCCCGGCGATCACCTGCCCGAGCTCCGCGAATTCGGCGTCGGCTGCAACAAGCCCGGCCGCAATCGCGTGGTGCAGTTCGCCGAGCCGGCGTGTCTGCCTGAGGCTGTCGGCGACATAGGTTGTCTCGGCGATCGCCCGCGGCTCGATCTCGTTCTTGTGCTCGGCGTCCGAGCCCATGGCGGTGACATGCTGCCCCGGCTGCAGCCATTCGGCCTTGAGAATCGGCGCTTCCGACGGTGTGGTGGTGACGACGATGTCGGCGCCGGTGACGGCTGCCTTCGGGTCGATTGCTGCCTTGACCGGGAAGCCGAGCTTTTCGGCAAGCGCTTTCGCCGTCGCTTCGGCCTTCGCTGCGTCGCGCGCCCAGATGCGCGCTTCCCGGATCGGCCGCACCAGCGCGAGCGCCTGAAGCTGCAGCCTTGCCTGCATCCCGGCACCGAAGATCGCGGCCACCGAGGAATCCGCCCGCGACAGATGCTTCGCCGCCACCGCGCCGGCGGCGGCCGTACGCACGTCGGTCAGATAGCCGTTGTCGAGCAGCAGCGCCTCTACGAGACCGGTGCGGCTGGACAGGAGCACCATCATGCCGTTGGTGCTCGGCAACCCGATCTTCGGATTGTCGAAGAAGCCCGGGCTGATCTTGATTGCAAAACCCTCGATGCCGGGCACATAGGCGGTCTTGACGTCGACTTCGCCGCGATACTCCGGAATGTCGAGCCTGAGGATGGGCGGCATTGCCACGGCCTTGGTGGCAAGCGCATGGAACGCGCCCTCGACGCAATCGACCGCCTCGCGATCGAGCGGCACGATCCGGCGCAGCTCCGCCTCGGTCAAAATCGTCATCCGTGTCATGCCGCCTCCTCGCGGAACGGATCCGTTTCGCCGTTGATCACGCGCAAATGCAGCCCCATGTCGATGTTGCGGCCGGAAAGAATGACCGCGATCGGGCCCTCGATATTCTTGATCTTGCCGGCCAAAAGCGCTGCGAAGCCGACGGCCCCCGCCCCCTCGACGATCTCGCGCTCCTGTTCGTAGGCGTGCCGAATGCCGGCGGCGATCTCGTCCTCGGAAAGCAGCACGACGTCATCGAGAAGGTCGCGGCACATGGCGAATGTGACCCGGTTGTCGAGCCCGACCCCCCCGCCGAGCGAATCCGCAAGGCTTGGCTCTTCCTCGATTTGCACCGGCCGGCCGGCCTCGAGGCTCGCCTTCATCGCCGCACCGCGCTCCATCGTCAGCCCGATCACGCGCGCCTTCGGCCGGCGCGCCTTGACCGCGGCGGCGACACCGGCCGCGAGCCCGCCGCCCGACAGCGGCACCAGCACCGTCGACACGTCCGGCATGTCGTCGACAATCTCCAGCCCCAAGGTACCCTGGCCCGCAACGATCGCCGGATGGTCGAACGGCGGCACCATAACCAGCCCCTCGTCGCTGGCCAGGCGGTCGACCTCCTGCTGGGCCTCGTCTTGCGATCTGCCGACGATCCTCACATTCGCGCCGAGGCGCCGGATCTCCGAGACCTTGTTCTCCGGCACCAGCCGCGACATGCAGATCGTCGCGCTCGATCCTTCCGCTTTCGCCGCATGGGCGAGCGCCCGGCCGTGATTTCCCGTCGAGGCGGCCACGACGCCGCGGGCCCGCTCCTCAGGGCTCAGCGACAGCACGGCGTTGGTGGCGCCGCGCAGCTTGAAGCTGCCGGTCGTCTGGTGGTGTTCGAGTTTCAGGCCGACAGGCACGCCGCAGCGCTCGGAAAGCGACGCGGAAAGCACGAACGGCGTGCGCAGGACTCGGCCGGCGATGCGCCGCGACGCGGCTTCGATAGCCTCGGTCGTCACGGCAAGAGGAGCGCTCATAGCCGTTCTCCCTTGAGCGGCAGCGCCATCAACCGGCCGAGCTGCGGCCGCGGCTCCTGATCGCCGCAGAGGCGCAGGCAGGCCCAGGCGGTGGCGTAGTTGCTGCTGACCACGGGTTTGCCGATCGCCGCCTCGATTTCGGCGATGACGCCGGCCGCGCGCACCGCGGTGCAAGATATGAAGAGAGCGTCGGACTCCGGCGCCATGGCTTCCCTGGCGAAAGCGACGATCTCGTCAGGTGCAATCCGCGCCATCGCCCGATCGTCGGTCAGGCCCAGGCAGGTGAATCGGTCGATCTCGAAGCCGAGCGCGGCGAAATAATCCGCCATCGGCCGGCTTGTCTCGATCGTATAGGGGGTAAGCACGGAGATCCGCCGCGCACCCAGGGTCCGCAAGCCTTTGACCGATGCCGCCGTCGGCGTCACCACGGCTGCCTCCGGCTTGGCGGTCCTTATCGCAGCGGCGACCTCCTCGTCACCGATGACCACGGAGGCCGAGGTACAGGAATACATGACAACGTCGAGGGCCTCGTCCGGCAAGATCAATGCCGCGGCCGCCGTCAGCGAAGGCTGCATCGCCCGCAGATTCTCCGGCGTGACCGGATTGGCATAGGGGATGCGCGCGACATAGACGCCAATCTGTTCGGACGCGACCAGATGCTGGAAGTCCACCTCCGTCGTGTGGTCCGTGGCGAGGATGATGAGGCCAAGGCGCTTGTCGAGCGGCCGGTCGTCAAGGCGCGGCTCCCGCGACGCGAGCGAAATGGTGACTGGGTTCGGCATCAGCGTTCATCCACCCGTGCATAGCGCGCTTCCAGCCAGCGCAGGAAGAAGACGGAGATCAGGCTCATGATCAGGAAGAACACGCCGACCAGCGTCATCGGCTCGATGTAGCGATAGTTGCTGTTGGCGATACTCTTTGCCTGGTTCATCAGTTCGAGCACCGTGATTGCCGAAAGCAGCGGCGTCTCCTTGAACATGGCGATCAGGTAGTTGGCGAGCGCCGGGATCATCGGCGGGATCGCCTGCGGCAGGATCACGTGGATCCAGGTCTGGCGCGCCGTAAGGTTCGTCGCCTTGGCGGCTTCCCATTGCCCGCGCGGGACGTTCTCGATGCCCGCGCGATAGACCTCGGCGGCATAGGTACCGTAGTGGATGCCGAGACCGATGACGCCGGCGACCAGGGCCGGCAGGCGGATGCCGATGTCCGGCAGGACGTAGAAGACGAAATAGAGCTGTACCAGGAGCGGCGTGCCACGAATGAACTCGACGGCAAAGCCGGTGGAGCGGGCGATAGGCGCCGGGGCCGTCATGCGCAGGATGGCGAAGACGAGTCCGATCACCGCGGCAACGGCAGCGCCGAGAATGGTGGCGAGGATGGTGATCTGCAGCCCCTCGATGAGGGTCGGCGTGATCTGACGGACGAATTCCCAATCCCATTCCATGGTCAGGCCCTCACACCGTCGAGACCACGCGTCACGCGCCGTTCCAGCCAGCGCATGCCGAGCGAGATCAGCCAGGCCATGACGAAATAGAGCACCAGGATGGTGGCGAACGGGATCAGCGTGCTGCCCGTTTGCGCGCGCACTACCTGCGCCTGGAAGGTCATGTCGGTGAGCGAGATCAGCGACACGACGGCGGTTCCCTTCAAAAGCTCGATGGCGTTGTTGCCGAAGGTCGGCAGCATCAGCGGCAAGGCCTGCGGCAGTATGATGTGACGCATCGCCTGAAAGCGCGTGAGATTGAGCGCAACGCATGCCTCGCGCTGCTCGCGGCCGATCGCCTTCACCGCGCCCCGGACAACCTCCGCGCCGTAGGCCCCGACATTAAGGCCGAGCGCCAGTACTCCGGCCTGCAAGGGCGTCAGCGTGATCCCGGCGAAGGGCAGGACGAAATAGGCCCAGAAGAGCTGGACGAATATCGAGGTGCCGCGGAAGAACTCGATATAGCTCGTGGCAAGCGCACGCACGGCCATGAAGCGGCTGACACGCCCGAGCCCCGCCGCAAAGGCGACCACGACGGCGAGCGCCGAGCCCATCAGGGTCAGTTCAACGGTCACCCATGCGCCCTGCAGGATCAATCCGATATAGCCGGACCAGTCGATCATCGTTCAATAATTCCAGTCGGAGTGGGTTTCGCTTGTGTGCGCCACGTCGTGCCTTCCCCCCGCGAAATGCGGAGAGAAGGCGATTCTTGGGGATCGGCTCCGGGTTATTTCGCGGCGCAGAGTTTCTCGCGCGTGGTCGACATCGCCGCCTTGGCCGAGAAGCCGTAGGGCTCGATGATCTTCGCGAACTCGCCGGATTCCTTCATCTTGGCGAGTTCGACGTCGAATGCGTCGCGGAGCGCCTCGTCACCCTTCCTGAAGGCGGCACCGTCACAGTAGACCGGCGCGCCTTCGACGGGTGCCACCACTTCGATGTTCGGGTCGCTGGCCTTCGTAACCAGATCGTGGATCGACAGCACCGGCAGCGAATAGACGTCGATGCGTCCGTCCTGCAGCATCTTCAAGCCGCTCTGCCCATCCGGCACGACGATGACGCGATCGCGCGGCACGCCGGCTTCGAGCGCCAGCTTCTCTTCGGTGCCGCCGCCGGGGGCACCGATCTTCGCATCCGGATTGTCGGCGATGTCCTTGTAGCTGTTGAGCTTCAGCGGGTTGCCCTTCTTGAGGGCAAAGGCCTCGGCGTCGCAGAGGATCGGCTGGGAATAGGCGACAGCGGCGCAGCGCTCCGGCTTCATGAAGAGGCCGGCGGTGATCGCATCGTGACGTCCCGCCTGCAGGCCCGGGATCATCGCGCCATATTCGGAGATGGACGCGGCAACATCCGGAACGCCGAGCCGCTTGAAGATTTCGCGGGCGACATCCGGCGCGGCGCCGGAGACCTTGCCGTCGGCGCCGACTGCCGTAAAGGGCGGCTCGTTGGCGATCGCGATGCGCGCGTAGCCTTGTTCCTTCAGTTCCTCCAGCTTGTTCTCATCCGCCGAAGCGGGCGTGGCTGCAGCAACTGCCATCAAAGCAGTAGCGCCGGCCGCCATTGCCATCCATGCTCTCAATTTCATCGTTCCCAACTCCTCTGTCGTTCTCTTGCTGTTTGTTTGAGGCAATGTCGGCCGTAAGGCTTAGACGCGGTGCCCTGCCGCTATGATTTTGCGCAGGAAGGTCTGCGTGCGTTCCTGTGTCGGGTTGCGGAAAATGTGGTCGGGCTTGCCCTCCTCGACGATCTTGCCGCGATCGAAGAAGAGCACGCGATCGGCAAAGTCATGGGCGAAACCCATCTCGTGGGTGACGAGCAACATCGTCATGTCGGTCTCGGCGGCGAGCTTACGCATGACGTTCAGGACTTCCTCGACGAGCTCGGGATCGAGCGCCGAGGTCACCTCGTCGAACAGCATGATCTTAGGCGAGAGCGCCAGCGCCCGGGCGATCGCCACGCGCTGCTTCTGCCCGCCGGAAAGCTGCGCCGGCATGCTCTTCGCCTTGTCGGCCAAGCCGACCATGTCGAGAAGCTCCATCGCCCGTTTTTCCGCCGCGCTGCGCGCGACTCCCTTTGTCAGCATCGGCGCCAGCGTGACATTATCGAGCACGCATTTGTGCGGAAACAGGTTGAAGTGCTGGAAGACCATGCCGATCTTCTCGCGCATCTTGTGAAGATGCCGCTCGTCGGCTGGAACAAGGCTGCCAGCCTTCTTCATGTGGTAGAGATGGTCGCCGTCGACCTGGATGAAGCCGCCGCTGATCGTCTCCAGCGTCATCAGAATGCGAAGGATCGTCGTCTTGCCAGACCCAGACGGACCGATGAGCGCGAGCTTCTCGCCCGGCATAACCTCCATCGACAATCCGTCAAGCACGGTCAGGGGACCAAATTTCTTGACGATGTTGTCGAGGCGGATGATCGGTTCGGCCATGCGTGTCTCTCTCCCTTTGAGACAGGTAATGTCCTAACGATGGTCTGGTTCCAAAATCATGTCAATGTTAATAATAATATCATGACAATTATTCCACCGATGCCCAAAGCTTAGGCATCGGCGTCAGATCACGAGCAACAACGCCTCCGGGTCGCCGAGCGCCAGCGACGCGACTGTGCCAAGGCCGGTCTTCAATTCCTGCTCGGTCGTCGAGCCAAGCGATATCCTGACGGCCGGATGCCAGCCCCCGTCGCCGGTACGGAACGATGCACCGGGCGCGATCGCGACGCCGCGCAGGCGGGCCTGGGAAACGAAGGCGTCCTCCGAGTGCCCCTCGGGCAGCGGCAGCCAGACATGCAGGCTCTGCGGATGCGTCCGGTGCGTGAGGTGCGTAAACGCCTCCTTGAGGATCGCCTGGCGTGCGGCGAGAGCCCGCCGCTGCCAGGTTACGAGTTCCAGCGCCGTGCCGTCGCTCACCCAGTGGGTCGCGATCTCGGCGATGGAGGGGGTGGCCATCCAGTTCGACACGAGGTGCCGATTGGCGACGGCCGCAACGTAGCGGTCCGGCGCCGCAAGGTAGCCGATTCTGAGGCCCGGCACGGTGATTTTGGTGAAGCTCGTCACATAGAGCGTCCGCTCCGGAGCGAGCGCGGCGACCGGCGGCAGCCGCTCCTCTACCAGAGGGCCCAGAATGTCGTTCTCGATGATGGCAATGTCGTGCTTGCGGGCGACCTCCGCGAGAGCCGCTCGCCGCTCAGCGCTCATCAGCATGGCGGTGGGGTTGATGACCGAGGGCTGCAGGAAGATGGCGCGCACCACGCCCTTGCGGCAGGCCTCGTCCAGCGCCGCCGGGATCATGCCATCGCGATCGATCGGTAGCCCCTGAAGATGAATGCCGAGATAGGTTGAAAGCGGGACCAGCGTATGATGGCTGATGGCCTCCGTCGCAACCGTCGAGCCGGGCGGCGCCACGCTCATCAGCGCCACCGTCATGGCCGAGGTCGCGCCGTTGGTGATACTGATATTGAGCGGAGAAACATCAAGGCCGCAACGCGAAAGCCATTGAGCGGCGACGTTGCGGTGGCGCGGGAACACCATGTTCGGCCGGAACGAAAGCGCCGAACTCGCCGGCAGGTTTTCGGCGAGCCAGGCGAAGCCTTGCCGCATCTTTTCGAGATGGAGCTGCTCGCATACGGGCTTGAGGATCGAGAGGTCGATCAGCTCTCCCAGCCGCTCCGGCAGATAGGGCGGCTGCGGTTCGCGCGGGCGCGTCTGTACGAAACTGCCGCGGCCGACCTCGCCGGAGATCAGGCCACGCCGGATGAGCTCGTCATAGGCGCGACTCACCGTCTGGACGGAGAGCTTCAGGTCGTCCGCGAGCTTGCGATGCGTCGGCAGGCGCACGCCGTCCTCCAGTTTGCCCTCCTGAATGGCACGGGCAAACTGATCGGCCAAAGAGAGATAGGCCGGGCGGCGCAAGATCGTTGTGTCGGGCGTCCAATTTGTCATGATTTGAACAGTGCTGAAAATCAGCTCAATTGACAATGCAAAAGTGAACACCCAATGTCTTTTCCCGGATTTTGAAGCGATCAGGCCCGACGGAAGGCACGCCCCGAATGAAACTCGACGCAATCGATCTGCGCATCCTGGAAGCGATCCAGGCCGATGGGCGCATCACCAAGTTGGCACTCGCGGAAAAGGCTGGCCTTTCGCCGACGCCATGCTGGATGCGGTTGAGAAAACTCGAAAAGGCCGGGATCGTAACGGGCTATCACGCACGCGTCGCCGTGCGTCGGGTGGCACCCGTCGCCAACGTCATGATGGAGGTCACGCTCGGCAACCATCGCCAGGCGGATTTCGAGCGTTTCGAGCGCGCCATTGCAACGATCCCCGAGATCGTCGGCTGCTGGTCGGTCGGCGGCGGGGTCGACTATATTCTCAAGGTGGTGGCGGCCGATATCGACGCTTATCAGCGACTGGTCGATGCTCTGCTCGAGCGCGAACTCGGCATCGACCGCTATTTCACCTACATCGTCACGAAGACGGTCAAGGAGGAGATGGTGCTGCCGCTCGGGTCGCTCCTCCCGCAGGTCTCGGCGGGCTAGGCATTGAGCTGGGCCGAACCCGATCGGGCGGTGAAGATCGGATCGCGAGTCCCGTCCGGGATTTCCGGTGCTGGCCCCAAAACCGGGCATTGCCGTCAGCGGGTCAGGTCTTGTACGTCGCGTTGGGCAATCCTTTCATGGGAACAGGGTACCGAAACCCTGACCAGACCAATCACCGCGGTAAGTAGAGAGACTCGGACGGGCGGCATGAGCGACAATAACATCATCAAGTTTGAACGACCGAAGCCAAAAAAGGGTCCAGGGCCGGTCAGGCCACAGCAGCGGAAGGTACTTATCTGGCTGGCGGTGATAGCAGGGATCATGCTGGTCTGGGCGTATTATCAGTTCGTCGCCCCACCGAGCCTGCCATGAGAGCGGCTGGCGTGGCATAAGCTTCTCACCTCGCACGAATACGCCGGAAAAGGCGAAACGGAAAACATGCTACAGCTCTAGAACCCCGCGCTGCGGATGCTCGGCGAAAACTGGCGTTACTGCCCGCGCCAACAGGTAAAATGAGCATGCCAGGCGCAGGCACTTGAAGCGCCGACGCCAGTTCGCGCGCAGGCTGGCCGGTCAACACTCGATACATTTATGCCGCGCGCCACGAAGCGTTGGCGCGTGGAGGCTGTTTCAGAGACGTTGCGGCTGGCCGCTTTCGGCGGCGGCGAGGATTGCGTTGATAAGGCGGTGAACCTTCAGCGCCTCGCGCCCGTTCACACGCGGCTCTCGTCCAGCGTCGACGGCATCGAGGAAATCGGCGAGCACCGCGCGATGATGGTGGTGCGAGAAGGCCATGGGATCGGCGCCCGCACCACCGGCCATTTCGTCTCCAATTAATAGTTCAGCCCCATCGTGGAAGAAGGCGGCAAGGCTTCGCCCGCCGAGACGGGCCATACCGCGCGTACCGATAATGTCGATGTCGTCCGGATAACCGGGGTAGGCGCAGGTGGTAGCACTCACGGTGCCTATCGCTCCGTTTACGAAACGGATGGCCGCCATTGCCAGGTCTTCGGTCTCCATACGGTGCACCTTGCTGGTTGCTGCATAGGCTCTGACCTCCTCTGGAAGGCCGGCGAGCGAGACCAGAAGGTCAAGTGTGTGGATCGCCTGGGTGAGGAGTACGCCGCCGCCATCGCGCCCCAACGTGCCGCGTCCCGGCTGGTCGTAATAGCTTTGCGGTCGCCAGTTGTGGAGGCGGGCCGATGCACTGACGATCTCGCCGAGGCGGCCCTCATCGATCAGCTTCGCAAGCGCCTCGCTAACAGGGCGGAAGCGATGCTGGAGCACGATGCCGAGCTTGATGCTGGCGCGCTCCGCCGCTTCGACCAGCGCCTCTGCTCGCGCCTGTGTGATTTCGAGCGGCTTTTCGAGGAGCACATGCTTGCCCGCTCTAGCTGCCTCCCGCACCAACTCGAGATGTGTATTGGGCGGCGTTAGGATCATGACGGCGGCTATCGATGGGTCAGCGAATATCGTTTTGGCCTCGTCACAAATTGGAAAACCGTACGTGTCCGAAAAAGCTTTCCGTCTTGCCCCCGTAGGGCTGAAAGCGGCAGCGACCTCGACCCTGTCCTTGAGGTCGAGCAGGCTTCGAGCATGCGGTGCCGACGCCATGCCGAGACCGATTACACCAATGCGCAGCTTTGCCATCTCAGTCTCCCCCTCAGCCAAAGATCCGGAGCATACACATGATTTCCCCCAAGGCGTCCCCGGGTCCTGCCTACCCGATGAGACCGCATGGCACAGAAAATTCATCATACAACCTGATCAATTTTGTCTGTTGACAATATATCTGACAAGCTCTAGCGATAAATGGCCTGATGGGAGAAGCGTGCCGGGATGAAGGGTCCACCAACCTAGATTTCTGTTTCCGAGGAGAAGCACGCGCTGCTTACATGCAAGGCGAGGTCACCGGCGTGTCACGACATTGCGCGCAGAGC
Organism: Sinorhizobium mexicanum; assembly: GCF_013488225.1. Classification (NCBI taxonomy): domain Bacteria; kingdom Pseudomonadati; phylum Pseudomonadota; class Alphaproteobacteria; order Hyphomicrobiales; family Rhizobiaceae; genus Sinorhizobium; species Sinorhizobium mexicanum. Next base: position 1,520,117 of record NZ_CP041241.1, read on the forward strand.
AGGCTGTGCGTTTCGCACACGCTTCTTCGCGGAATACCGCCTGCGAGAGGACAGCGTACAAGGTCGCACAGGAATTTGCCCATGGCCTCGCCACGACGGCGCGCCGGCCCTGAGACAACTATTGTTCATGCGAAAAGGGAGGAGAGCATGAGAAACTTAGTCAAACTGGCGGCGGGCCTGTTGGTTGCCGCTTCATTCATGGCTAGCGCGGCCAGCGCCCAGACGGTGCTTCGCTCGTCCGACACACATCCGGATGGCTATCCGACGGTCGAGGGGGTCAAATACTTCGGTGAACTGGTCAAGGAGCGCACCGGTGGCCGCTACGCCGTCGAGGTCTACCATTCCGCCCAGCTCGGCGAGGAAAAAGATACCATCGAGCAGGTGCGCTCCGGCGTTATCGAGTTGAACCGCGTTTCGATGGCGCCCTTTAACGGCACGGTGAAGGAATCGATCGTTCCGGCGCTTCCCTACCTCTTCCGTTCGGAAGAGCACATGCACAAGGTCATGGACGGTGCGATCGGGGACCAGATCAAGACGGCCTTCGAAAGCGCCGGGCTGGTCGTGCTTGCCTATTACGATGCCGGCTCGCGCTCGTTCTATAACAAGCAGAAGCCGATCGCATCGGTCGCCGATATGAAGGGCCTGAAGTTCCGCGTCATCCAGTCCGACATCTTCGTCGACATGGTGGCAGCGCTTGGGGCTAACGCCACGCCGATGCCCTACGGCGAAGTTTATTCCGCGATCGAAACAGGCGTCATCGACGGCGCCGAGAACAACTTCCCGAGCTATGACACTGCCAAGCATTTCGAGGTAGCCAAGAACTTCTCGCTCGACGAGCACACCATTCTTCCGGAAGTGTTCGTGATGAACAAGGCGGCCTTCGACAAGCTTACTCCGGAAGACCAGGAGATCTTCAGACAGGCCGCCAAGGATAGTGTCGCCAAGCAGCGGGAGCTCTGGGCTGCCAAGGTCAGCGAGTCGCGCGCGAAGATCGAGGCGGCAGGGGCCAAGATCACCACCCCCGACAAGCAGGGTTTCATCGACGCGATGAAGCCGGTTTACGAAAAGCACGTCACCGATCCGGTTCTAAAGAAGATGGTCGCGGACGTGCAGGCGGTTCAGTGAGGAGACCGGCGGGCGGGCCTACAGCGCCGCGCTGCAGAGCCTGCCCGTTTCTTTTGAGGGAATGACCGTGTCTACCACATTGGTGAAAACAGGCCGCGCGCTGTCCTGGTTCAGCACGCTTTCGCTGTGGCTCGCGGGCACCGGCCTCGTCGTGATGACGGCCATCGTCGCGTGGCAGGTGTTCTGCCGCTACGTACTGAACGACTCGCCGAGCTGGACCGAGCCCGGCGCGGTCATGCTGATGAGCTGGTTCATTTTCCTGGGCGCTGCGGTTGGCGTACGCGAGAATTACCATCTCGGCTTCGACGTGCTTCTCTATGTGGTGCCCAAAAGCGGCAAGAAGTGGCTGCGCATGATCTCGGATCTGGTCGCGCTCGCCTTCGGTATCGGGATGATCTGGTACGGGGTTCAACTCGTCAGCCTCACCTGGGACACCGTTCTGCCGTCGCTGCACATCTCCGGCGGCTGGAGCTACGTGCCGCTGGTTGCCGGCGGTGTTCTCATCAGCCTGTTTGCCCTGGAGCGCATTGTTCTGCGCCTCGCCGGCGAACCGATCGACGATCTTCTCGACGAAATGCCGCCGGCGGAGGTTGCCGCCGAATTCGACACTGCGGAAGTAAAGGCCTGAAGCGATGGATATCCTGATTCTCTTTGGCGTATTCACGGCTCTGATGCTGATTGGCACCCCGATCGCCTTCTGCCTTGGCGTCGCGTCCTTCGCGACCGTGCTCTACATGGGGCTGCCGCCGCTGGTAATCTTTCAGCGGCTGAATTCCGGCATGAGCGTGTTCTCGCTGCTCGCCATTCCCTTCTTCATCTATGCCGGCGACCTGATGGTGCGCGGCGGTATCGCCCAGAAGATCGTCGCCTTCGCTGCCTCGCTGGTCGGGCATATCCGCGGCGGCCTGGGTCAGGTCAACATCGTCACCGCGACGCTGTTCGGCGGCATTTCCGGTTCCGCGGTCGCAGAAGCGGCGGCGGTGGGCGGGCTCATGATCCCGCAGATGAAAGAGCGTGGCTACGGCGCCGATTATGCCGTCAACGTCACCTCCATGGCGGCACTGATCGCCCTGTTGCTCCCCCCTTCGCACAACATGATCATTTATTCGATCTCGGCGGGAGGGAAGATATCGATCGCGGACCTCTTCACGGCTGGTGTCATTCCCGGTCTCCTTTATGCGGCCGCGCTGATGGTGACCGCCTATTTCGTGGCGCGCCGGCGCGGCTATCCGACTGAGGCTTTTCCCGGCTTCGCCAGGGTCGGCCGCTACCTCATGGTGTCGATTCCGGGCCTCATGCTCATCGCCATCATCTTCGGGGGTGTCCGTTCGGGCGTATTCACGGCAACGGAGAGTTCCTGCATCGCCGTCCTCTATGCGCTCGCGGTAACCATCCTCGTCTACCGGCAGATGACTTGGCAGGATTTCGTCCATTCGACCTTCGGAGCCGTGCGCACGACGGCCATGGTCCTGCTCATCATCGGCATGGCCGCCGCATTCTCCTGGCTGATGGCGTTCCTAAGAGTGCCTGCCTCACTGATCGACTGGATGAACACGATCTCGGAGAATCCGATCATCGTGCTCCTCCTGATCAACGTCCTGATGCTGTTCCTCGGCACCTTCATGGACATGGGACCGACGATCATCATCTGCACGCCGATCTTCCTGCCGGTGGCCTTGGCCTATGGCGTCGACCCGGTCCATTTCGGCGTGATCATGATCCTGAACTTCGGCATCGGGCTCAACACGCCACCCGTCGGCGCTGTGCAGTTCGTGGCCTGCGCGGTCGGGAAAATCTCCGTCTGGGAGGCAATGCGCAGCATCTGGCCCTTCTATCTGGCGGGGTTGATTGTGCTTGGGCTCGTCACCTATGTTCCGGCCCTTTCGCTCTGGCTGCCGAGCGTATTCAAAGGGTAATCTCATCATGGGCTCACTGGCCGAATTCAAGATGGAGCGCAAACCGAAGCTTTCCGAGCGTGTCGCGAACGCGATCCGGCAGCAGGTACTGAAGGGCGAAATCCCGCCGGGAGAGAAGCTGCCAACGGAGAGCCGAATGAGGGAGGCCTTCGGCGTCAGCCGCACCGTGATCCGCGAGGCGATAGCAACGCTTGCCGCCGACGGCCTCGTCGAGGCGCGGCAGGGTGCCGGCGTCTTCGTCAAGGAACACCCAACCCTTGCCTTCGGCTCGATCGGTCTCGATGCCGGCAACAAGATCTCCCACGCGCTAAATGTGCTCGAAGTGCGGATGGGACTAGAGATCGAAAGCGCCGGGCTTGCTGCGCTCCGGCGGAACGCTGCCCAGGAGGCGCAGATCCAGGAGGCTTTCTTCGAATTCGACCGAAAGCTCGAGGCCGGTGAGCCGACCGGCAAGAGTGATTTCGCCTTCCACCGAGCAATCGCGGTCGCTACCAACAACCCCTACTACGTCGAGGTCCTCGATGCTCTTGGCATGCGAGCGATCCCATGCGACATCGCCTCGCCCTGGGCTACCGACAGTGTGCTGACGCGTGAATATCAGGAGGGCCTGCAGCGCGAGCATCTGACGATCCTGAAGGCGATTTCCGCCAGCGACCCCGACGCCGCCCGCGCCGCCATGCGCGCCCACCTGACTGCCAGCCAGGAACGCTATCGCGCTCGGCTGAGCGGCCAACAGGCAGAATGGGGCACGACCAGGCGCAAGATTTGATCTCCTTTTCATCACTACAAGGGCAGTGAGCGATGACCGCAAACCATATCGAATACGCCATCCGCCACGCAGTTGACCCGGCGGCCGCCGCACGCATGGATACCGAAGCGCTTCGCGCGAACTTTCACATATCTGGGCTGTTCCGGCCGGGCCGCATCGCCCTCACCTACAGCCATTACGACCGTATGATCGTCGGCGGCGCAATGCCGGTAAATGGGTCTTTGGCGCTAGAGACCATCCGCCCGACCGGCACGCCGCGCTTTCTTGACCGGCGCGAGCTCATCGCTGTCAATATCGGCGGCCCAGGCCGCGTCGATGTCGGCGAGGAAAGCTTCCGCCTCGAGCCACGCGATATGGTCTACTTGGGCTTGGGCGAAGAGGTCACCTTCTCGTCCGAAGACCCCGGCGCCCCTGCCAAGTTCTACCTCCTCAGTGCACCTGCTCACCAGGCGCTGCCGAGGCAGCACATCCGCATCGGCGATGCCAAGCGGCTCGATCTCGGCAGTGCCGCCACCTCGAACGAGCGCTCGATCTTCCAGTTCATTCATCCCGAAGGGGTGAAAACCTGCCAACTCGTCGTCGGAATGACGCAGCTTGCTGCGGGTTCGGTCTGGAACACCATGCCTTGCCACGTGCATGACCGGCGCATGGAAGCATATCTTTATTTCGATCTCGGTGAAGGCGCACGTGTCCTGCATCTCATGGGTGAACCGGCAGAAACCCGCCATATCGTGATGGCGAAGGAAGAAGCGGTGCTTTCACCGCCCTGGTCGATCCACTCCGGCTGCGGAACGTCGAGCTACGCCTTCATATGGGCCATGGCCGGCGACAATGTCGACTACACGGATGTGGACATGGTGCCAATGGAGGCACTCAGATGAGCGTGCCATCTGCCTTCAGCCTTGCCGGACGCTGCATCGTCGTCACCGGTGCCAATACGGGAATCGGGCAGGGAATTGCGGTGGCGATCGCCCGCGCCGGTGGCACCGTGATCGGCGTTGGTCGCTCAGCCATGGACGAGACCGCGGGAAAGGTCGCTGACGCTGGTGGCAGCTTCGTTCCGGCCAATGCCGATCTTTCGGATCGGGAGGCGAGCCGCTCGCTGATCGACGGACTGTGGGACAAACATGGCCCAGTGGATGGCCTGGTCAACAATGCCGGAATCATACGCCGCGCCGACGCGGTGGAATTCACCGAAGCCGACTGGGATGATGTGGTTGATATCAATCTCAGATCGTTGTTCTTCCTGAGCCAGTCCTACGGCCGCCGCCTTCTCGCCGAGCGAAGGCGAGGCAAGATCGTCAATATTGCTTCACTGCTTTCCTTCCAGGGCGGCATGCGCGTTGCATCCTATACGGCATCCAAACACGGCGCGCTCGGAATCACGAGGATCCTCGCCTGCGAATGGGCTGCCAAGGGCATCAACGTGAATGCGGTGGCACCCGGTTACATCATCACCAACAATACCGAGGCGCTCCGTGCAGACGCAAAGCGTAGTGCCGCCATTCTGGAGCGCATTCCGGCCGGTCGCTGGGGCACGCCGGATGACATCGGCGATGCGACGGTATTCCTGCTCGCTCCGGCCTCGGACTACATGCATGGCGCCACTATTCCGGTGGATGGCGGCTGGCTCGCGAGATGAGGAGACGATGATGGATACGAAGCTTTTCGCCCAAGGTCATGAAGGTGAATGGACCGATCTCGGACAGGGTAACCGCCGGCGGGTGATCCTGCACACGGAGGAGTTGATGATGGTCGAATTCGCCTTCGAAAAGGGCGGCATCGGCGCGCCGCACTCGCACCCGCACGTTCAGGCTAGCTATGTGGCGGAAGGCAAGTTCGAAGTCACGGTTGGCGGACACAGCACGGTTCTTTCGGCCGGCGACAGCTTCATCGCACCGTCGGGTGTCGTCCATAGCGTCATAGCGCTGGAGGCAGGCCGCCTCATTGACAGTTTCACGCCGCATCGCGCCGATTTCCTGAAATAGGACACTGAACCGCCACGCCGGCTCGCGCTTCGTGGTTTCTGGACGTGAGCTTTCATTTGCGACGCCGTGCTTCGCAACGACGATCTTCGAAGAGTGGCGATAGTGATCGACGCCTCTGGGTGAACCACGCGACTTAAATCTGCTATCCCTACCCCCTGCCGTCCGCTATTCCCGTTGATAAATCATACGCCCTCTTCAACCAGAACATGAACATCCTCGTAACAAGCCGTACACAGGGCTCGTGGAAGAGCGGCTCTCTTCGGCACCAAGGGACGTCCACGCTTTGTTCTGTGAACGGCAGCACTGTGCCATCGTAGCTCGCCTCGAGTGAGCGACGAATTTGTGCCACGAGCGGAAATGAATTCCGCATCGGTGAAGCTTCTCCAGGATCCAGTCGAGATGCCCGGAACTTCGTGCTTCTCCACCAGGCGGTAGTAATCTTGCAATGCTCTGATCGTTGCCGCATTAGAAAGTGCGGGAGGTTCGATATCATGACTCTGCATGCGCACGGGGACCTGAAATACCAGACAAGCCAGCGCCTCAGCGATGCAGCCGAATGGCCCGGCTTGCGTGTCGAACATCGTCTCCTCAAGACTGGTCCGCAGAACGCGCTCACACCCGAATGCACGGAGGTCGTGCTGATGCTCTCCGGTCGCGCAGGCGTCAGCCGCACCGGTAACGGTCAGACGCAGGACGTGCTTGCACAACCCGGAATGAGCTGGATCGTCCCGATCGGGACCGAGGAAAGCAAAATCGAGCTCAGCGGATCAATGGAATGCCTGCATCTCTATCTCCCGCCCACGTTGATCGAGCGGAGCGCGCTGGCGGACTACGCGATCGATCCGGCCAAAGCGGAACTCGCCTATGCGGGCGGACTTGCCGATCCCATGCTGCACCAGATCGGCTCGGCGTTTCGCAGCCTGCTTGGACGGGGCATGCAGCCGACCGACCGGTTATTCGTCGACGGCATGCAGACCGCGCTGGCGGCGCATCTTCTGGGCAATTATGCAGCCGACCGCTGGCAGCCGCCGCCGAAAGCGCCGTCGCTCGATCCGAAACGGCTGAAGCGCGTGCTGGATTTCATCGAGGCCCGGATCGGGACCGACATCTCGCTTGACGATCTCGCCGCCGAAGCCTGCCTCAGTCCCTTCCACTTCTCGCGTCTCTTCCGCGACGCGACCGGATTCACGCCGAACCGCTATGTCACCGATCGCCGCGTCCAGGCGGCGCGGGAAAAACTGGCGCTCGATCACTCTTCGCTGGTCGAAATCGCACTCGATACCGGCTTCGGGTCGCAGGCGAACTTTATCCGCGTCTTCCGCAAGGTCACCGGACTGACCCCCGGGCAGTACCGGGAACTGCACCGACGCTGATCACGATTTTCGAGGCCTCTGCGACGCAGGATTTGCAACAGCGCAAGATCTGCGCATCACCGCGCAAGAAGTGGAAATAACCCCGCACTGCGACCGTCTATACCTGTCTTATCGAAACGGGAGATTGCTTCCGGTTCGACGCTCAAGGCAGGAGACACGACAATGATAACCAACGACCAGGCCCACGCGGTCATCGCCGCCAGCGAGGCTCGGGCCACGCAGATCGGCGTTTCCATGAACATCGCGGTGTTCGATACCGCAGCTCAGCTGAAGGCGTTCAGTCGGATGGACGGCGCGGTTCTGGGCTCTATCGACATCGCCATCGGCAAGGCCCGCACCGCAGCCCTGTTCGGCATGCGGACCGAAGACATCGGCGAGTTCTGCAAGCCTGGCGGCACCTCGCCCAGCCTTGAGAACAGCAACGGCGGCCTCGTCGTCTTCGCTGGCGGCATCCCGATCCGGAACGCCGAGGGCAAGTTGATCGGCGCGGTCGGCATCTCGGGCGGCGCGGTCGCTCAGGACCTCGACGTCGCCGAAGCTGCCGCGGCAGCACTCGGCAACTGACCTCCAATCCTCATCACATCAACGAACATCCACCCAGGAACCTCGAAAGGAATCCTATCATGACCACCAAGACCATCCTCATCACCGGCGCTGGCTCTGGCTTCGGCAAGGCCGCGGCTGTCGGCATGGCCAAGAACGGCCACAACATCATCGCCACCGCACAGGTCTCCTCGCAGGTGACCCCTCTGCGCGAGGAAGTCGCCGCCCTCGGCCTCTCGGACAAGATCCGCGTCGAGCGGCTCGACCTCACCGATCCCTATGACATCAAGCAGGCACAAAAGTGGGACTTCGATGTCCTGTGGAACAACGCCGGCATGGGCGAAGCCGGACCGGTCTGGGAGATCCCGCTCGATCTCGTCCGCAAGAACTACGAGGTCAACGTCTTCCTCCCGCTGCAACTGACGCAGGGTGTTGTCCTGCGCTGGGTGCGCGATGGCGTAAAGGGCAAGGTCGTCTTCACCTCGTCCATGGGCGGTCTGTTCACCCCGGCCAACTGGGGCACCTATGTCTCGACCAAGCATGCGCTGGAAGCCTTCGCAGAGGCGATGCAGCAGGAACTGGCCGCCTACGGGATCAAGGTCCAGACCATCAATCCGGGTGCCTATTACACCGGCTACAACGAGACCATGGCGGACAATCCGTTCCGCTGGCTCGATGACGAGGTCAACTTCACCAAGCGGGCCGATCTGCGCAAGGGCTTCGATGACTTCTTCGCCACGCCCGAGGGCAAGATGGATCCGGCCGAGATGATCGAGCGCATGATCGAGATCGTGCCGTCCGACGAAGGCAAGTTCCGCAATGTCGTGCCGAAGGTCATCGAGGACATGCTGAAGCAGCACCAGCTCCAGGCCTGGGAAAACCGCATCTGAGTGCCTTCTTCGGAGGGCGGCCCCCTCAGGATGCCGCCTTCCGGTACTCTTCAGAGGAACCCCACCATGCTTGCAAACCTTAGATACCGCACTCGCCAGGTATTCGACGCGGCATTCGGTGTGGCGGCAACCGCAGTGGCGCTCGTCGCCATCCAACCAGAGAGGAATTCGCAGGCGTCATCGGAAACGGAGGACAGAAACAAGGCAACCATCCAGGCGAGTTTCGACGCCTGGCGCGCCGGCACCGGCACTCCGTACGATCTGCTCGCCCCCGACGCACGCTGGACGATCGAAGGGTTTTCGATCGTCTCGAAAACCTACCCGACCAAGGAGCACTTCACGCGCGAGGTCGTCCGGCCGTTCAACGCACGAATGCTGTCTCCTCTGAAGCCTAAGGTCCGCAGCCTCTACGCCGACGGAGACACGGTCATTGCCTTCTTCAGCGCGCGAGGCGTGGCCCGCGACGGCAAGCCCTACGCCAACACCTATGCCTGGTTCCTCGAGATGCGAGGCGGCCAGATCATCCGCGCATCGGCCTTCTTCGACGCAATCGAATTCAACGAACTCTGGACCCGTGTCGCACCGGCAACTGGGACAAACTGACGGAAAGGGAAGATCCATGAAAACCTGGTTCATCACCGGTGCATCGCGCGGGTTCGGCGCGCGCATTGCCGAACTGGCGCTCGCGCAGGGCGACAACGTTGTCGCGAGTGCACGCAATCCCAGGACGGTGACGGAACGGCTGGGCGACCATCCCAATCTTCTCCCCATCGTGCTCGACGTGACTGATGGGGAGCAGGCGAAGGCCGCTGCCAATGCCGCCGTCGAACATTTCGGGCGGATTGACGTTCTGCTCAAGTGGGCGCCAGCAGCTCGCGGCCGAGATCATTTCCGCTTTGCGCCTCATTGTGGCCATCCTGTAGATCGAACTCTGATCCCAGAAGCGGCCGTTCTGTAGAGCCGGCGACATCAGCCTTGAGCCGTTGCGAAGGCAACGAACGGTGAGGCGACTTTCTCCTCGTGGTCGCGCAGCTGTTCCAAATTCTCCGTCCGCCACGTATCATTAGGAGGCGCATTGGGCGCGATGCTTAGAATCCCAACCGCCCAAGCGACAACACAGGAGTCGGCCGATGACGAGCACACGAATTTCGCAGAGTGCCTGACATGGGCACGACTTCTCGCCCCAGAACCGCCGGTGTGCGGCAATTCCTTGATCTTGAGCAGCAGCGCGATTGGATAGCGGGCAAGATCGACTTGCCGGACGCGGGCGACCGCTCAGAGTCCCTGGAACAGCGCTTCAAATATGTCGCTCGATTTGAGAAGCTACTTAGTCGCCCGCAAGCGGGGGAAGTGCTGGAGATTCTCGGGCTATACGGTCCAAACTGCATTCCCTTGCTGCGCAAGACCGAGCGCTACTACTGGTCGGTTTCCTGTCTGCCGTCGACCTCGGACAAGCCGCTCGTACGCGTCAATGCGAGCTGGATGGAGCTTTTCACGCTCTATGCTCAAGGCAACGATATCCGCGCCAGATTCATCGTGCATCTTTCGGATTTCACTACAGATCGTTCAGCAACGCCGAGCCAGGTGGACGAACCCTTTCTCGAGCAAAGCGTCGTGATGCCAGAGGACATCAGTTATTTCTTCCCGCGTGGTGCTGACATTTTCGGCATCAATGTGTGCGGCTCTGCCTCGATCCGCAAACTCCTCAGGAGCCGCCGCGTGGTGCGCGCCATTCGCACGTTCAACCTCACGCACATGAACCGCGGGCGGAACGCCTATCAGGCGAGCCATTGCTACAGCGTGGCGGATTACATGCAGGCAGATTGAGGGATTCTATAACGCACGTCATCCTACAGCGCCGCGCGTCTTATCAGACGCGCAAAGGTCGCTGTAGCATTTTGAATTGCTGCATGTCTTTGTCCTTAAACCGAGGTCGATTTAAGGAGACATGCAGTAGTGAACTCGCCGTCGCCGGTGGCGGCCGCATCTCGCGAGGTCGAAAAGACAACTGAGGCACACTCGCGCTTGACCAACTCGGCCGAACGCGAGCACCGACCTCGGCCGGTGCGCGCCCCCATCCCGGTCATAGCGTCCATTCAGGGTAAGCGCTGTTTAGACCGAACCTTTCGGATCAGTGCGTGATTGATTATAGTTGCGCCGCGAGGATTGGGCGAGCGTTTCGATGAAGGAGAGCGGCGTAATTTCCGACATGTGGGGAAATGATTTGAACGAGACTCAACGACTATGGGAATGGCGCGAGAAGATCGCAAATCTCTACTACGAGGTACGTTCTAGCCCAGACGTCGTTGCTGCCTGGGGGCTTTGGTGCGACACCCGTTCTACCCTGTTTCGCGACCATCCTCAGTCGCCAATTGAATCGGCGGACCGCACGACGTTCGAAGGGCCGACGACATTTTCTTATGATCCCTCGTTGCGCTTGACGGTACAACTTGTCCCGGTAACGCCGGAACGGATAACCATCGCAGCAGGAGTGGATGGTGACCTGTCAATGCGTGCATTCTCCCGTACAACGGGGCTGGAGACCAGATTGGGTGGCGAATTGACCCTTTACTGGATTGAGGGGTACGGCGGTGGCGTGTTCCTGCCGTTTGTCGACGCGACCTCAGGGACCGAGACGTATGGCGGTGGCCGATATCTCCTCGACACCATCAAGGGAGCGGATCTCGGAGTTGTGCGTCCAGACGGCACACTAGTGCTCGATTTCAACTTCTCCTATTTTCCTTCGTGCGCCTATTCTTCCCGCTATGCCTGTCCATTAGCGCCATCGGGCAATCGACTGAAAGGCGCGGTGAGAGCCGGAGAACGGCTACCTGTCTCGAAACGATAAGCGCCGGGGTCAGAAGCCTGAATCTTCGTAGCCGACCATTCAGAAGTCGTGCCTGCTTCCTCGTTTCCAATTATTTGGGCGGATTCCGTTCTTCTATGCTTGGGTGGCTGATGTTGCGTAGCGGCAATCAAGGCATTCAGGCCGTCTCTCAGAAGCAGACATTTCGGCAGGGAAAGGTCCGGAATTATGCAGCAAATGCCCACCTTGGTGTGGACATCGAGGACGCGCTGGAACTGGCAGAGCATACAGAGATTTGACTATGTGCGGCTCCGCCTGGCGGGGCCGCGCCTCGCGGCGGCCCCCTACGAGAAAACTGACGGAGCAGCTATGCGCCCCCAGAATGGTCATCGAGCCACAGGTCGCCGTTGCTGCAAAGCAGAATGACGCAGTCACGACGCGGGTCGCAGTTGCGCCAAAAGCCGCCATTCCGCCCGCATGCGGGTGATTAGATCACGAATTCCTCCTCGTACGTCTGTGGCTCGGGAACGACCGTAACCTCCACCGGAACGATCCAATTGGCCGCGTAGCTCTCGCAGTCGGAACGCGGGAGGTCGGGCTGCACGCACCCCACCCCGTCGATCGCGCGACAGCGTAGTATATATCGCCCCACTTCTTCGGGGGTCCACATGTACTCCCACAAGCGCCATGCAAAGGGACGTTCTGTTTCGAGGAGCCGTCCCTCGCGCCAGCCCCTGCCATCTCCGGTGCAGACCTGCACCTGCCGGATAACAGCCTCTCCGCTCCAGGCGGCTCCAAAAATCCGATACGGTTGGCCGGCGATGAGTTGCGCTCCCTGCACGGGACGCGCGATCTGCGCTTTGACCTCCATCTCCGCAAGGGGGACCAGCCTGGGTTCCCCGAGGCTGCGCTCCCAACGGAAATAGTCGCGCGCCTGCCAGTAGCCAAGGAACGGTTGCTCGACGACCGTGATATGCGTGATCCACTTGACCCAAGCCATGCCGAACCAGCCACCCACCACCGCGCGTAGCGGGTAGCCGTGATCGCGCGTCAACGGCTCCTCGTTCATCGAATAGGCAAGCATCGTGCTGTCAGCGATGGCCTTCTCAAGCGGTAAACTGCGCGCAAAAGCGACGGGGCCGGGAGAAGCCGTTTTCTTGTTCGTGTCGACGACGCCGCTATCTGCGCCCACGAGCAGAACCTCACGTGCGGTTGGCTTAACGCCCGCCATTTCCAAAATCTCGCGCAGAAGAACACCTGTCCACGCGGCGTTGCCGACGGCTCCGTTCTGCCACTGCAAACCCTCCTTCGGCGGCACATAGTAGACGCGCCCGTTTCCTGCGCACTCGACGACGGCGGTTGAAGTCGTGCTCCGCATCGCCTTGATGCTGTCGAGGTCAAGTTCGATCGGCCGCTCCACCGCCCCGCCAACGCGCAATCTCCAGTCTCGCGCATCGAGGTCCGGCGACGGGAAATGGTTCCGCACGAAGAACAGCTCGGTTGGGATCAGCCAATCGGAGAGCGACGCAAACGGAAACTCGATGTTCGGTGGGGATTTTTGTCGAACTATTAAACTGGGTTGCTCTGGTGTCGGCATCGTCCTCGTCTCCCCCTCCAAGAGCACAACATCGGCTCTCGGTCGCGTGAATTTCCGATCACACCGCCCCTCGCAGTGCGTCTGTCGCGTTCCGCCTTCAGCCGCATTCTAGCACATACCGCCCGTTCCTCGGATCGACCTCGAGCGGCAGCAAAGGGCCGAAGAACGAACCCGCTGCGGGTTCGTTCTTCGGCCCCGAACGCGACGTTAGAACATTCGACTGGCAATGACCGCTCCTGGCGCAACTTGCTCATTCAGGTGAAGCCATCCCTCGCCTTGAGAGGATTAGAATCGCCGACCTGCCCATTATAGCGGCGCACGTCATCAAAGTGGTTTGATGGCTGCGTGTCGTTTGATCTTCGGCCCTGGCCTGCTAAAGACTCATTTATGACCAGGCTCATTCCTTCATCTGACGGTTAGGCCTCTTTGCTCGCGGGCTTAAGGACAGAATCCGAACAGCCCGCCTGAAGGCGGCCGCCGTTGATGATGGGTTGTGCAAAGTTTGCGTTGACCGTCTCCGCTGGCGAGGCGACACTTGCAACCTGCAGCAAGGCAGGAGGAAAATGATGGTCGAGCCAGACAGCTGGCGCCACATGGCAAGCGCGCCGAAAGACGGCAGTCGGATCCTCGTCACGATCCGCCCGTCCGAACAGGGGGCGGCAGAAGTTGATCTCGCCTATTGGTCGAATGGCGACCAGTTCGGTGCAGAAGGTTGGCGCGCCTCTGATTCCTCACCCGGCCGCGTCATCGAATATGCCGAACCGGAATTGAAGTGCTGGATGCCGATGCCCTCGGCCAATCTCAATCGCACCTCGATGCCCTCACCCTGGGAAGGCGACGACGACCAAGAGCTCAACGGGTCAGGGATTTAAGAACCTGCTCCGCCATGCTGCGAGATGATGCGAAGCGCAAAATCCAACGCGACGACGTCGTCCAATGAAGTCGATCAGCGTCGTTATCTGCGGACGTGCCATACGAGAGCTCGGTATTTCGGCGTACCTCTCGCAATCCTATTGATAATGACTGCGTTTGGCTGACTTCCTCGTACACGCCGAATGGAGTCGACCCGCAGGCCGCCAAACCATGCCTTGTTTATCATGTAGGCTGTGATGTATGGAGTGCGCGGGGCTACCAACTCCGGCGTTCCCTCAATTCGACCAGGTCGACCGCTTTCCGGAAAATCGAGGAGGCGATGGACGGCTCGCGCGATTCCTCGTCAACGTGGACCGCAGCCTTCGGATTTTCACTTTCAATGTAACTGAAGATGGCATCGCGGTCGTCAAGCGCATACTGCGCCCATGCAAGCCTCATCGGTTGCCCGCTCCGGCTTTACGCGCAGCCGCCGCCCTGCGCTCGCGGAATCGAGCTCCGCGTCGGCATCTTGAAAATCGGGTCGCGTGTCCGATCACGTGATTCCAATTCGTGTCAGGCACACTACTCGATCAGCGCCACCGTTTGGCCTACAACGATCTCGTCGGTCGGCGAGGCGCAGGTTTCCATCGTCGAATTGCCCGTAAAAGTGATCTGGTCCGCTACGATCTGTGTGCACCCCCCTGACACAGTCGAGTTGCCGGTAAAATCGATACGGCCACTGGGCATGTACAGATTTCCCTCCAAGGTCGATTCGGAATTACCGGTCACCTGGTGAATCACACCCGTGTCGTGGCGGCTGCCAAAGAAAAGCAGTCCGGCAAATGGTCCGCTGGTCGGCGCGGACAGGTCAATATCGCCGTTGCCGAGCAGTTTTGCCGCCGCTCCGTTGGTGAAGAACAGGGTCACTCCTTCACCCGAGAGCTTTGCCCCCGCAGTCACCGTAAAGTCGCCGCCATCTATGACGTATAGGCCCGGCTTCAGCGTGATCGTATTCTGGATCTGCAATCCGCCGCAGAACCTGATCGCCTCCGTCCCGTTTGCAAGCCGGTCAAAGGTGTAGGTGGAAATGGAGACATAGGCGAGCGTGCGGCAGGGAAGTTGTTCGACATGCAGCTTGTCGGGCTCCGCAACGGATGCAAAAGGATCCGCCGTCGGCGGCACCCGTTCGACGGGTTCGCTGCAACCGGTAAGGGTCAGGCCTGTCGTCGTAACGGCCTCACCGACGGTGTAGACGCAGTCCGTCGACATCATTGCGCTGCCGTTCTTCATGAGGAAGGCGTCGGCTGCACTCGAATTGGAGACGACGCTGCAGCCGGACAAGCGAACTTCCGTTGAGCCTGTGACGGTGACCGCACCAGACGCCGAGTTAGACAGCGCAAGCACACAGGCCTTGGAGCCGCCCTTGATCTCGGCGACGGCGCGCGCCTTCATTGTGACGGGTCCGCCGCCGAAGACGGACGAAAAAAGACGCGGATGCGTCTCGGCCAACTCGACCGTGAGCTTGGTGGATCCTCCAAGGCCCTGCTGGGTGTTGACGGTGAGGCTGCCGGGGGTATATCCGGACGCACTCGCGATCCTGCGGGCAGTGGTTTCGAGCGCACCTTGCTGATCTCCGGCGCGAAAGCGCACGGCGGCGGCGTGTGCCGATACGTCCGCCGCATGCTGCAGCTTACGCTCTTCCAGGAACCAGTAGCCCGTCTCGGCCCCGAGCCCCATCGCACCGACGAGAACCGGAAACGCGATCGCCGCGATGACTGCGACCGTGCCGCCTTCGTCTTTTATGAATCGACGTATACCAGCACGCCGCAGTGGCATCGCCCTTTCCACGTTGATCGTGTCGTTTCTCTCGCCCATTCCGCTGCCCAAGACCCGAGTTTCGGGGCCGGACGATATATGTCTCGCCGGTCATTGGCGATTCGGCCACCTGGCCTAGTCCGGGCCGCACGCCTTTGGCTCCTCGCGCGTAGGCCATCAGGTCGAATGGTTATTGCGCGGTTCAAAGGGCACATTCGCGACATTCCAATCGGCGCACGAAAGGCATCGAACATGATCTCGACATCCGCAGCTTGGTTCGCATTCTTGCTCTTTGCCGGGATGATGACCTATGCCGGCATCAAGGATGTGGCCACGATGACCATATCGAACCGCCTGGTGCTCGCACTGGCGGGTTCCTTTGCCGTCCTTGCGCCCGCCGCCGGCTTGAGCGTAGCCACCATCTCCTCGAGCATTCTGATTGGCTCCGGCGTACTGGTCTGCACCTTCCTGCTTTTCTCCGTTGGCTGGATCGGCGGCGGCGACGCAAAGCTCTTGCCCGTGGCCGTGCTTTGGCTTGGGCCCGACCTCGCGCTCGACTTCATCCTTTACACGTCGGTGATCGGCGCGGCACTTACGCTTGCGCTCCTTCAGTTCCGGCGCATGCCCCTGCCGGTGGTTCTGAAGAAGAACGCCTGGTCCGCTCGCCTGCACGCGCCCGAGACGGGCATTCCCTATGGGGCGGCGATGGCGCCGGCGGCGCTTCTGCTGCTGCCGCAAAGCCATTGGTTCTCCGCTCTTCTCTGACGGCGGCACCAGCGGCCCGTTTACCACTTGAAAAGGTTTGGCCATGATCCGCTTCGCCATTCTCCTTCTTGCCCTCGCATCTGGCGGCGCCGCCTCCTGGCTGGCACTCGGCGCGTCCGACCAGCCGGCGGTAGAGGTCGCAACCGTTGAAGAGGCCCCCTCGCAGGAGGTGCTGGTCGCGTCTGCGGAGCTTAAGCGCGGTGCGACGCTCGATGAGGGCCAGATGCGCTGGCAGCCGTGGGAGGGGGATATCGCTGCGGTCTTCATCAGTCGCCGTTCAAAGCCGGACGCGATAACGGCGCTCAAGGGCTCGCTCGCCTTGAGCGACTTCGTACCGGGAGAACCCATTCGCGAAGACAAGCTCGCGCAACGCGGCACCGGCTTTCTGTCGAGCATGCTACCTTCCGGAAAACGAGCGATCGCCGTTCGCGTGACGGCGGAGAGCACGGCCGGCGGCTTCATCCTGCCCAACGACCATGTCGACGTCATCCACACGGTCGCCCGGACGGACTCCTCCGGTAAAGATGGCAAGGTGATCAGCCGCGCGATCCTTTCCAACATACGCGTGCTCGCCGTCGATCAAACTATTTCGGAAGCGGCCGATGGCACTTCCGTGATCGGAAAAACTGCAACGCTCGAAGCGGATCCTGAACAGATCGCTACCATCGCGGCTGCGGAAGCCTCCGGCACGGTTTCGCTGGCGTTACGAGCAGTGGCCGACAATAACGAAAGATCGGTGGTCGAAACGGAAGAGAAGCGACCGGGCGTGGTGCGCATCATCAGCGGTGGGCGCATGTCGATGGTCGAAGTCCCCTCCCGCTCCAACGGCAGTTGATTGGTTTTCATGGAACTCTCGAACAAATGAAACAGCTCGGCAACCAAACCCAGGAAACGCAGGCGGTGGATGCTCCACCGCTGTTGCCCATACCGAAAGTGGAGATCGCCGCCTTCTGCCGATCGGAGGAGGTGGCGGAGGCGATCCGTACGGCGGCGATCGACCGTCGCATGGCGCGCGCCACGGTGACGATCAAGGCGGGAGGTATAAGGGAAGCGGCAGCTCTCTATGGGGGCGTCACATCGCCGAACCTCGTCGTCGTGGAAAGTTACGACGATGAGGTTCGGCTGATGGCGGCTTTGGAAGCCCTGGCGGTGGAATGTGTCACCGGAACCAAGGTCATCGTCATCGGCCGCTCGAATGATGTCAGCCTCTATAAGAAACTTCTGGACACCGGCGTGAGTGACTACCTCGTCACGCCGTTCGAGCCCATGGATTTCGTCGCTGCCGTACACCGATGCTTTCGCAACTCCACGCAGGAGAAGCTGGGTCGCATCGTCGCCTTCGTCGGCGCCAAGGGAGGAACCGGATCCTCGACGCTCGCACATAACGTGGCCTATGCCATGTCCAAGCGCGTGGATGCCGATGTACTTCTCGCGGATCTCGACCTTCAGTCCGGCACACTTGGTCTGAATTTCGATATCGAGGCCGCGAACGGAATGATGGATGTTCTGGAAAGTCCGGATCGCCTGGACGACGTGCTTTTGCGGCGTCTGGCAGTCACCTACACGGATCGCCTGCATCTGCTTCCGGCGACTACGGACTTCAACAAGTTCTTCAGTTTGCGGGAAGACGACGTCGATCATCTCCTCGAGGTTGCGCGTTCGAGCTCATGGCACATCGTCTTGGACCTGCCGCACATCTGGACGCAGTGGACTCGGAAGATCCTGCTCGAAGCGGACGAAATCGTCATCACTGCAACGCCTGATCTTGCCAGCATGCGCAATGCAAAGAACCTGATCGATTTCCTGGCGAAGGCTCGGCCGAACGATCCGCCGCCGAGGCTCGTGCTGAACAAGCTTGGCACGCCCAAGCTTCCGGAAATCAAGGTAAGGGACTTCGTTGCTGCGGTGGGCCTGCAGGACAACGTCTCTGTCCCATTCGATCCGCACCTGTTCGGCACCGCGGCGAATGATGGCAAGCTCGTCATCGAGCAGGCACCGGCTTCCGAAGCGGGCCGGGCTATGGTCGCATTGGCGTGGCGTGTTGGCGGGACGAGGGAGAGGCGGATGCACAAGAAGGGCTTCAAGACATTGCTGCGGAACGTCTTCAAGCGCGGCGAGCCAAAGGCGTCCTCAGCACTGCGCAAGAAAGTGGGTGAACTTAAAGCATCAGAGGCGGGCGCGTCAGCGGTAGAATTCGCGCTGATCGCTCCGGTGCTCGCCGTTGCTCTTGTGGCGATGGCGGATCTCGGCTTTGCGATCTACGAACGGATGACGCTCGACTACGCCCTTCGCGCTGGCGCGCAGGCCGCCATGGCCGATCCCGGGGCGACACAGGTCTACAAGGTGGTGCAGTCCACGCTCGCCAAGAGCGCAAATCTGGCCAATGCCACCGCTGCGGCGGTGAAGCGCTACTGCGCCTGCCCGGAAAATGCCGATGTGAAACCGGAGGCGGCGGCGGAATGCGGGAAGACCCCGTGTGCGAATTCGGTGCCGCAGCTCGTCTTTTATCGCCTGGACGCAGCCACACTCTACCGGCCGATGTCTGTGCCGGAAGTGCTTCCGGATTTCGAGCTCAATTCTTCGATGCAGGTCGAGGTCCGATGAAGCTGCGGCGTGGCATTCGACCTTTATGGTGCAGCCAGTCGGGCGCGACCGCGGTGGAGTTTGCGCTCGTCTGCCTCCCCTTGCTGCTGCTGATGCTAGGGATCATCGAGTTCGGCCGCGCCTTTTACGTGCGCAATGATCTCTCATACGCTGCCGATTTCGCGGCGCGGAAGGTCTTGATTGGCCAAATCGCCCGCGATGCGCCCGACGGCGAGGCGCAGCAGAAGCTCGCGAGGGCAGTGCGAGAGAGTTTCCACGGCGGCGATCCGGCCCTGCTTCAAATCGTCACCGGCAAGGAAACGGTGGACGGCATCGACTTTCGCATTTTGTCGATTCAGTATCCCTTCACCTTTGTCCTGCCGGGGTTGGCGGGGAGCCCTTTCAACCTTCAGCTTTCGCGACGCATTCCGATCGGGTGATCGTTCAGGGATTGCCAGCGCCCGTGGGATTGGTGTCTTCACCGGGCTGCGGGGCATTGCTCTGAGGTTGCGGAGCGCCTTGTTCGCCGGATTGAATCGGATCGCAGCGGCTAGTACAGCTATAGGTTGTCTTACCCGTGCCCTCGTCGACCGTGACCAGGCGGCCGCCTGCAGCCGCTACGTCAACGATGATATTGGCTACCTCCGCGCCGTCGATCCCCATGACGATGAGGTTTGTCGAACCGGCCGCCTTGCCGGTCAGAATTACGGTCTTGTCGTCGCTGAGGGTCGCCTGCGCCACAGCCGGATTGCCGATGACGAGTGTGCTCGCAGGCCGCGCCAACAGGAGCGTTCTCGCGAAATCCACGATCACCTTGACAACACCGTCGGTCTGGCGGGTTGGCTGCAGGGTGGTGGCCGCTGGGGTGACATTTTCCGCTGCCTGCGCCGCGCCGACGGTGGCGCATGTTGCAACCGCTAGAACAAGCCACCCGGCGCCGGTGCGCATTGGAATCACTCCCACTGGTTGCTCCCGATATCTCAACGGATGGATGTGTTATCCGTTCCAACGAGTCTGGCAAAGCATGCAACTAGTGCAATGCCGACGATCGGACTAGGCCAACCGGCCGAGCCGTTTGCCGGCGGCCATCGGCCATCAGGCTGAATGGATCGCGAGGGTTAATAAAGTCTATATGAGGGCCACACAGCAAGCGGGACACGAGGCAGAACCTGGCCCGGCCCTGTGATGCCGAACTTGGCGTCGGCGCAACCTCAAACCACTGAAGGACCCGAACCATGAAGAATCTTCTTGCCCGTTTTGCCCGCAACGAATCCGGCGCGACCGCGATCGAATATGGCCTGATCGCCGGTCTGATCTCCGTCGTCATCATCGGAGTGGTCACGACCATCGGCACTGACCTGGCCGCGAAGTTCACTTCCATCGCCAACGCGCTCTGACCGTTTCCAGCATTTGGACGCCGGTCGCCAAGCGAAGCGGAGGGCATCGCCTTCCGCTTTCGCATTTAACTACCTCAAGCATCTCTGCAACCAAGAGCGATAACGATGTTCGGCAAGAAATCCATCTTGGAGGAAAGAGGTCCCGACACGCGGGCTGAGGCAGCGGCAGAAAGCGCACCGCAAGCCGCGCCGGCAATAGTCTCGGCTCCAAGGGCGATCGAAATTCAATCGGCTGTGAAGTCGGAAAAAGCCGAACAATACTATGCTCTGAAGAAGGAAATCTTCAGCGCGCTCATCGCCACGATCGACGTTGCTGCACTCTCCAGCATGGACGGCGAGCAGGCGCGCAACGAAATTGGCGCGATCATCAACGACATCGTCGCGGCCAAGAAGGCCGGGGTTTCCATGGCCGAGCAGAACGAGCTGCTCAGTGACATCTGCAACGACATTCTGGGCTACGGTCCGTTGGAACCCCTGCTCGAACGCGACGACATCGCCGATATCATGGTGAATGGCGCGAACCACGTCTTCATCGAGGTCGGCGGCAAGGTACAGGAAACGGGCATCCGGTTCCGCGACAACGAGCAACTCCTGAACATCTGCCAGCGCATCGTAAGCCAGGTCGGTCGGCGCGTCGATGAATCGAGCCCGATCTGCGATGCACGTCTCGCAGACGGCTCGCGCGTCAACGTCATCGCGCCGCCGCTCGCAATTGACGGACCTTCGCTGACGATCCGCAAGTTCAAAAAAGAGAAGCTGAAGCTCGATCAACTGGTGCGCTTCGGGTCGATCTCGCCGGAAGGCGCCGAGGTCCTGAAGATCATCGGCCGGGTGCGCTGCAACGTGCTGATCTCGGGAGGCACCGGCTCCGGCAAGACGACGCTTTTGAACTGCCTCACCGGCTATATCGACCGTGGCGAACGCATCATCACCTGCGAGGACGCGGCCGAGCTGCAATTGCAGCAGCCGCACGTCGTGCGGCTCGAGACGCGCCCGCCGAACATCGAAGGCCAAGGCGAAATCACCATGCGCGCACTCGTCAAGAACTGCCTGCGCATGCGACCGGAGCGGATCATTGTCGGCGAGGTGCGCGGACCGGAGGCCTTCGACTTGCTTCAGGCGATGAATACCGGCCACGACGGCTCGATGGGAACGCTGCATGCCAACTCGCCGCGCGAGGCGCTCTCCCGCATCGAGGCGATGATCACTATGGGCGGGCATTCGCTGCCCGGCAAGGCAATTCGCGAGATGCTCGTCTCGTCCGTCGATGTGATCGTGCAGGCCGCGCGCCTTCGCGACGGTTCGCGCCGCATCACGCACATCACCGAAGTGCTCGGCATGGAGGGCGATGTGATTACGACCCAGGATCTTTTCGTCTACGACATCCTCGGCGAGGACGAAAAGGGCAATATTATCGGGCGCCATCGCTCAACCGGAATCGGTCGCCCGGCATTCTGGGACCGCGCCCGTTACTATGGCGAAGAGGCCCGGCTTGCCGCCGCCCTCGATGCTGCGGAAATGAAGGCGGCTGCGTAAGCCAAGACTGATCAAAGGTTCACCGGAGATGCTGAGCTCCCTGCTCTTTCCCGCATTTGTCTTTCTCTTGGCCTCCACCAGCATCGGCGCCGTGATGATAGCCGCCTTCTATCCGCGGGTTGTCAAGGCAAGCGCCTATCGCCAAAGGTTCGAGCGCATCGCGGCCGTGGCAGAGCGCAAGCAGAGCGAACGGGCGGAAGAAGAGGGCCGGGATCGCCGGCGTTCGGTCGAAAAGACGCTGCGCGAGATCGAGGCAAAGCATCAGGCGAATGCGCGCAAGAGCCGCAGGCCGTCGCTCGCCGGCAGGATCCGCCAGGCCGGCCTCCGCTGGTCGACCCGAACGTATTTCCTCGCTTGTGCCGGTGTGGCCCTCGCCACCTGGACCGCCGTGCTGCCGCTGGGTCTTGGCCCGCTCGTGGCGGCCGGCTTCGCCATCGCCGGCGGCTTGCTGCTGCCGCACGCCTATGTGAGCCAGAAGCGCAAAGGGCGGTTCGCGCGCTTCGCTGCGGAGTTTCCGAACGCGGTCGATGTCATCGTCCGCGGACTCAAGGCAGGCCTGCCGATGACCGATTGTCTACGGGTGATTGCGGCAGAAGCGCAGGAACCGGTCAAAAGCGAGTTCGTCACCATCGCCCAGGACCAGACGCTGGGCATCCCGGCTGACGAGGCCGTGCAGCGCATGTGTGAACGCATGCCGCTGCCGGAAGCCAATTTCTTCGCCATCGTCATCGCCATTCAAAGCCGCACCGGTGGCAGCCTTTCCGAAGCGCTCGGCAATCTTTCAAAGGTGCTCCGGGAGCGCAAGAAGATGAAAAGCAAGATCAAGGCTATGAGCGCGGAAGCAAAGTCCTCCGCCGGCATCATTGGCGCCCTGCCATTTTTCGTCGCCGGTACCGTGTATCTGACGAGCCCGGACTACATGACGCTTCTGCTCACGACGCTGACCGGAAAGCTCGTGCTTGTCGGGTGCGGCCTTTGGATGGGCATCGGCATGCTTGTCATGCGCAAAATGATCAACTTCGACTTCTGAGAGCCGACATGAGCCTCGCCGCCCATATCCCCAATTCGGAGCAGTTGTCCGCTTTGATGGCGGGCCTTTCTGCCTTTTCCGCAGTCGTCGTCGTTTCCTGGCCTTATGTCTTTCGCAACGCGTTGGCCGAGCGAATGAAAAGGGTCGAAGGAGAACGCGAACGTATCCGTCAACGCGAGCGGGCGCGATTGGAGGCCGGGAAGAGCAAGGTTTCGCTGCGCGCAGAGCCCAAGCGCCTCTTCCAGGCGATCGTCGACCGTTTCAATCTCGCCAAGCAGGCGGAGGATGGCGAAATCGTCCGCAAACTGAACATGGCTGGCTATCGCGGCCATGCTCCGGTGACGACCTTTCTTGCCGTTCGGTTGATTGCGCCGGTGGCGATCTTCATTGCCGCCCTGCTCTATCTCCTCTTCGTCATCCGGCCGGGGGCACCGTTGATACTGGTCGCAGCAATGGCGGTCGGAACCGGATCGTTCGGCTACTTCGCCCCGGCGATCTTCATCAAAAACAGGATCACCAAGCGGCAGCAGGCGATCCGCCGATCATGGCCGGAGGCGCTGGACCTCCTGTTGATCACCGTGGAATCCGGCATGGGCATCGAAAGCGCCTTCCGGAAAGTGGGCGAGGAGATCGGCGCGCAGTCGCCAGAGATCGCGGAGGAAATCCTACTCACGACGGCGGAGCTTTCCTACCTGCAGGACCGACGGCAGGCCTTCGAGAATCTGGGGCAGAGAACCGGCGTCGAGGGTGTGCGCGCCGTCGTAACGAGCCTTATCCAGGCGGAAAAATACGGCACGCCGCTTGGTCAGGCGCTCCGCATAATGGCGCAGGAGAACCGCGACATGCGCATGAGCGAGGCGGAAAAGCGGGCGGCTGCTCTTCCGCCGAAGCTTACGGTGCCGATGATCGTTTTCTTTCTGCCGGTGCTCTTCGCCGTGATTATCACGCCTGCGGCGATCCAGATCATGAATATGTAGGAGGCGATGAATGACGTGGGCGGACGACCGTGAAAGCCCTTCCTGAGTTCGCCTGATGTATCAAGGCGGTCGCCCGGGTAGAGTTGGGGCGGGGCGAGAGCGGCGCTGCACGCGGTCCGGCGTGCGGCGCCGCAACTGGTTTCGGCGGCGGTGGTCCATTCTCAATCGGCTTCAGCAAGAGCGGCAATCTTCCTGGCGATTTCTTCAACCGGCAGGATGAAATCGACGAGACCGGCGCTGATCGCCGATTTCGGCATTCCAAAGACGACCGAGCTTTTTTCATCCTGAGCGATCACCTTTCCGCCCGCCACATGCAGCGCCCGAAGACCTTCGGTGCCGTCATCACCCATCCCCGTCAAAATGACCGCGAGGGACTCGGCCCTGAAGGCGCGGGCGATCGAGCCGAAGAGATAGGACCCTGAAGGCTTGAAGCCCTGGATGGGAGCCTCGTCCGCGACTCGCAGGCGCGATTTGCCCGAGACGCCGAGCTGATGGCTATCCGGAGCGAGATAAACCGTCCCGGGCCTCAGCCGTTCGCCGTTCACTCCAACCTTCACCTTAAGCGCAACCGTTGCGTCGAGGGATGCGGCAACACCGTCGATGAAGCCGTCTGACATATGCTGCACGATGAGAATGGGTGCGGGAAAATCCGCAGGGAGCTCCCGCAATATCGAGCGGATCGCGGCCGGTCCGCCGGTAGAGGCAGCGATGGCGACAATGCCGACCGGCGAGCGGGCGACCGGTCGTGTCGCGCCTTCGACCGGCAAATCTCCGCTTGTCTTCTTGCGCCACTGGCGAACGACCTTGACCTGTGCCATGGCCTTGATCGTCGACAGGAACTTGTCGATGGCCGCTTGTTCGAGGGACGTGCCGGATGCGATTGGCGCCGGGATGACCGCGAGCGCGCCAGCCTCGAGTGCGCGCGCGGACATCGCTCCCAATTGCGACCCGTCCTGATATGACACCATCACCACTGGCGTCGGCGCGATGATCATGATCTCCCTGACGGTTTCGGCGGTGTCGTCGTCGCGGAGCTCCATTGCGACGATGTCCGGCAAAAGTCTACCGGCTGTCCTCACAGCGTCCTTGCCGCTTCTTGCGACGCCCACAAGCTCTACCGCGGCGTCGGTCGCAGCCGCCCTTTTGACGAGTTGTTCAAGGCCGGGTGTCGCTGTCGCCAGAAGAATACGCGTCATCCTCGTCCTCATACGACTCGGCGCATCGTCTCCAGGAAGTGCTGCGCATCGAACTGGTCCTTTCTCAGATAGGCATTTGCGCCAGCACGCAGCCCCCGGACTTTGTCTTCAAGCGTTTCCCGGCCCGTTACGAGGACGACGGGCGTGTCGGTGAAACGCTCCGATCGACGAATGGCCTCGGTGAGCTCGAAGCCATTCATGGACGGCATGTCGACGTCCGCGATGACCATGTCGGCGCCGCGGTCACGAAGCTGGTCCAATGCTTCCTCGCCATTGCCTGCCATCGTGACATCGTAACCTGCGCCCTCGAGGATGAGCTTCACCAACGTTCGTACGTATTTTGAATCGTCGACGACGAGCACCTTGCGACCGGCCGCCGGAAGCGGCTGGGATACACGCGCGCGCTCTGGCAATCGCGTCTCGGCAGCAGCCTCGGCGAGCGCGGCGACGTTTAGGAGCAGGGCGATACGCCCGTCAGGCAGCACCATGCCGGCGCTATAACGGCGAACGTTCGCGAGCCGCGGTCCGAGTGGACGTGCCAGAAGTTCCTGCTCACCGGCAACGGCATCGACAAGCGCCGCGATCGGCCCGCCAGGAGCGTCGGCCACAATGGCTGGCGTCGTCTGCCGGATGTTGTCGCCTCGGCTCGACCGCACTCCAAGCCAATTACCAAGATCCACAAATGGTATCGGGCCAATCGGCGTGCTGACTACACACCTGTCCCCGGACATAACGAAGTCTTGCGCATGAACCCATATCACCCGCTGGACGGAGGCCGTGTCGATGGCGAATACATGCTCCCCTACGATGACCTCCAGTGTGCGAACCGTCGCTAACGTCAGGGGGAGTGTGAGAGTAAAGGCGGCGCCTCCCGTCGGCACTCGGGAAACCTCTGCTGTGCCACGCAGCGTTTCGACATTGCGTTTGACGATGTCGAGACCTATGCCACGCCCCGAGAGGTTTGTGACGGTCGGCGACGTTGATACGCCCGGGTCGAATACACGCCGCAACAGTTCCGCTTCGTCTTTCACTTCTTCCAAAGTTTCACCCGCTGCCCTGATGAGCAGGGCGACGTCAAAGCCGCGGCCGTCATCTTCTACACGCACCTGCATGCGGTCTCCGGTTATGGAGGCCGAAATCAGCACCCTGCCCTTTTCCGGTTTTCCCGCTGCCCGCCGTTCCTCCGGCGGCTGGATGCCATGTGCGACTGCATTGCGCACGAGATGCCGAAGCGAATCGTGAAGCCCCGAAAGGATGGACCGATCGATCTCGATATCTCCGCCCTTGATTTCCAGCTCTGCAAATTTGCCCGATGCCGCCGCCACGTCCCGCACGACGCGGTCGAAGCCCCTGCAGGCCTCCGCAAAGGGCTGCGTGCGCGCGTGCCGCACCTCGCGGTCAAGTGCTGTCGCGGCACTGTGCATCACTCTCATGTTCTGTCGCAGAGATGTCGCAAGCTCGCGCAGTCCGCTCTCAATGCTGGCCGCCTGTGCGGTGAACTCGGGGCCGATCCCACGCAGTTTCCGCGCCTGCTCCCGCAGCGAGGACGCCTCCTCGGCGTGGCGCCGCATGGTCGCATTGAAAGACAGCAATGCGCCACTCCTATACAGAAGGGTATCCAGGCGATCGGCAGAAACGCGCATCGAGCCGTCAGTATCGCTGGTGCGAACCTGCACCTTCAATCCCCCCGAAGGTGGATCCAGCTTCGGCTTGCCGCTGCGATCCGCCTCTTTCGCTGTGGCAGCCTTCAACGCGTCGACCACGCTCTCGCCGTGCGCCGGCGACGGCGCCTCGCCGGTCTCCAAGAGGCGAGCCGCGTCGCTGATCGCGTCGGTAGCAGACAGAAGCAGGTCCCGCTCCGGTTTTTCCAGCGCGTGCTGCCCATTCACGGTGATGGAGAGGATCTCTTCCATCCAGTGGCAAATTGCCTCCACTCCTCGCACCTGAAGCAGACCAGCCGCTCCCTTGAGGCTATGGGCCGTCCTTAGAAGCTGCTCTTGCAGGCGGAGCTTCTCGTCGGGCCCGCCGGCGTCCTCGATGGCGAGCAAAGCCCGCTCCATGTCGGATGCACGTTCCCCCACTTCCTGGGTGAACATGTGCAGCAGTTCACGGTCGAATTCTTCGGGTTTCGTCATGTCAGTTGCCGTGGTCAGCGAGCATTTCCTTCAGCCTCGAGCCCAGCTCGTTCAGATCTTTCGCGGCCTCTTCCGCTTGGCGGATTGCGGATAGATTCTGGCTGCTCGCCTGCTCGATGTAATGCATCGCGTCGTGAATGTGCTTCATGCCCGCCTTTTGCTGGCCCGCGGAAGCGGCGATCTGGGCGACCGAGCGCGCCGAGTCGGCAACGATCGACTCCAGTTGCCGGATCGTTTCGCCCGCTTCGCTTACCGTCTCGAGGGCGCGACTGACGCTCTTCGTCCCATCCTCGGCGCCAATGACCGCCGCATTTGTCGCTTTCTGGATCTCCATCAGAATTCGACGGACCCGGGTGGTCGCGGACTTCGACTGGTCTGCAAGTGTCCTGATCTCACTGGCGACGACACTGAAACCTCTTCCGTGCTCGCCGGCGCGCGAAGCCTCGATGGCCGCATTCAGCGCCAACAGGTTCGTCTGGTCTGCGATCTCGGCGACGACCGAGACTATCTCACCGATTTCCAGACTGTTTTCCGCGAGCGAGAGAATACCCCCGGCTATCGCTTCCGTGCGGGCGCTCACTGTATTCATCACCTGCACCGTGTCGTCCAACGCCCGGCGGCCTTCATTGCTGATCTTGACGGCCTGGTCGTAGGAGGCCGCAACCTGTTGCGCGCGCTGCGCTGCCTGCTCCGACGTCTGTAGTACCTCGTCGACGCTCGTAACCGTCTGGGCGACGGCCGACGATTGCTCACGCATGCCTTCGACCTGTTGGGTGGTTCCGGCGAGGATCTCGGCGGCGGACGATGAAAGGTGTTGCGCCGTTTCCGAGATCATGGCGAGCAGTTCTTCAAGCCTCTCCCTGCCGCTTCGTTCACTGTCGATCATTCCGGCAAGTCTTGCGGTCATCGCATTGAAGGAGTCCCCGAGTATCGCGAGCTCGTCGGTGCCTTCCACAGAGGCCTTCTGCGTCAGGTCGCCGGCAGCGACCTTTTCTGCCGAGCCGGCGAGCGCGCGAGTACGCCGCACGAGGCGGCGCGTGACGCGCAGCACGTGGAGGAGTATCAGAACCGCGAGAGCCGAAAAACCAAGCTGCAAGACCTGTGAGCGCTGGAGCCGCGCGATTCCCGTCTGCTCGATTTGCTCGATCAATTCGTCTATTCGCGCGGCAAAGGTTCTGACCTTTGGGTCGAGCTCATCCAATGCGGCGTGATCGATCGGCGCATCGGCGATGGCTCTTTCCAAAGCGGGCCTCACCTGTTCGCGCCATTGTTGTCGGGCGCGTTCAAGCTGCACGAGGGCGGCAGGATCGGTGGTCGCTTCCAGCCCGAGAGTTTCGTCACCAGTGACCAGACTCGCAAGCAGCCGCTCGTTGCGGCTTATGAGGCCGCGCAACTCTTCGGCAGCGGCGGCGCGAGCGGGGCCATCTGCTCGTTCCAAGCCTCCGGCTGCATGGATCGTCTGGTAGGCAACACGCTCTTTGCCCAGCGAGGACGTCGCCGCAAGATCGGCCCGAACCCGTTCCAGGGCAAAAAAGCTGAACCCGGCAAGCAGGGCCGATGCGGCTACCAACAGCAGCATTGCCAACGCCAATCCGCCATTGAGGCTATTCGCTAGTCGAGGACTCATGGATATCGGTCCTTTCCGCCTGGTCGCTGGCGATGGTCTGCTCGTCCTCAAGAAAGAACTGACGGTCGTTCAATAGAATGTGGCCGTCCAGAATGACCGTCCCGGCCTGCGTCCTTCCGCGATACCAAGCCTTGTTGCCGGGGCCGGGCATCGCCGTGCCGATTTTCTCCGGCGGAAGCATCAATATTGCCGGGGCGGCCTCCGACAGGATCAAGAACTCAGGCTGCGTTCGTCCGCATACGATCGCCCACCCATTGACCGCGCCAGCCCGTCGGGTGAGTTCAAGCAGCCCGCACAGGTCGAAGACGGGAAGCAAGTGGCCCCGCAAATCATAGACGCCACAGGCATGCGGGGGCATACCAGGAAGCGGACTGACGCGTGCCTTCGAAACGATTTCACAAACGTAGCGAATTTCCAGGGCAAACTCGCGATCCGACAGCATGAAGGTCACAAGGCCTACGGCCTGCTCGTCACTCAGTCCGGCGAATGCATCGTCAGCCGATTGTGATGTTTGCTCATCCAGCGGGCGCGCATCTCGTTGTGCCGTCTCCAAAAGCGCTTCCGTCTGCTCTATCGCTGCCGCCATACGCCTTCTGACGGCGGTCCAGTCGACCGGACGAGCGACGGGCCGGGAGGATGTCGTCATAGGACTTCGCTCCCTGAACTTCGCCGGATGTTGCCGATTTCCCGCCGCGCACGCTGCGCGAGTTCTCCAGCCGTCGCCTCGGACATCAGGGCGACGCGTTCGTGCGGCGGACGAGAGATGCAAATCAGGCGCACGTTTTCGAAGCTACGCAGGGCCGCTTGCGAGTCGCTGTTTTTGAGACAGACACCGAGAAAGAATTGCGCGGCTGCTAGTGTGCTGTCCAGATAAACCACGCGTCGCAGCGCCGCGGCAGCCGCGTCGTTGTCTTCGTTGGCCATCTGAGAGAGCCCCTGAAGGAAATGTAGCTCTGCTGAGAGCGGGTGGCTTTCAGTCGCTTGCACAGCAAGCCGCGCGGCTTCGCGAGTCTCACCCAGATCGAAATGCGAGCGGATTTGCCGGGCAATGGCCTTCAGGGTTTCGTCGCCGGGCGCTCGTCGCTGGTCGTCAACACAGACTTGAGCGGGCGGTAACTGCGAAACAGGTTTATGGGGTCGGCCTTGCACGGGGGGCGCGCATGAAGTGGGGCTCCTGGTAGCGTGCTGGGCTATCATGCGCCGATAGACAACGCCCGCCGCCGTGAGCGAAGTTTCAAACGGGGCACACTTCCATAGGGGCGGATCGGTCGGCGCCGTCAGTAGCCAGCCTCCATCGGCGAGGCAGGCGTGTAGCTGGCGCGCAATCCGACGCACTGCGATTGCGTCGAGATAGACCAGGACGTTGCGGCAGAGGATTAAATCGAAGCCAGCCAGGTCTCTTTCGGGTGCCGGAAGTTCGTCTGCACCAAGGCTCAGGTGAGCGAACTCGACCTTCCGGCGCAGTCTTTCGTGCAGGCGAAAACGTTCCTCGCAAGGGGTGAAATAGCGCTTCCTTAGCTTGTGATCGGTATTCCTCAGGGACCATTCGCCATACTCGGCGGCCTTCGCGGTGACGAGCGCCCTTCTGGAGATGTCGGCTGCGCTTATTCTTACATCCTCCAAGAGACCTTCCACGTCACACAGAATCGCAAGGGAGTAAGGTTCCTCACCCGTTGCACAGCCGAGGCTCCAGATCCGGACACGAGAGCCGTCGGACCGCCGTCGCCGCAGTTCGGGGAGGATCGTCTGCCTTATGAGCTGGAATTGATCCGGACCTCGAAAGAAATGCGTTTCGCCGACCGTGATCGCTGCGATCGCATCGTCGGTCAAATCCTCGTCCAGCGACAGCCGGTCGAGAAACGACCGGCTGTCGCCAATGTCGCGCAGCACCATGAGCCGCGCGATCGATGACGCGACGACCTCTTTTCGGGATGCTGGAAAGCTGAGGCCGAGCCTGCAGGCTACCTGTTCAGCGAGGTTTGATGACTGCGCATGCACTGTCACCGGGCACCCCCTTGCTCATTTGCCGGGCAGGCACGAAGCGGGGATTGGGTTGAGCTGGCTGTCGGAGCAGGCTGGCGCATTTGGTTCCACGTTTATTTCGGTACTGTCGTCACTACGTCCTGGCATGCATGTGCGCTACTCGTCCGGATGGCTTAGACGGCGGCCTAGCCGGCCGGACTATGTCGAGCTAACTTTCGGTCATGGGTAACAGGCGGGCCCCTGCGGCGGCCGCCTCCTGGCGGTTTCTTACCCGCAGACTACGGAAGAGTGCTGCCATGTGGATCTTCACGGTGCCTTCGCCGAGTTTCAGCTTGCGGGCGATTTCCTTGTTCGAAAAACCCTGCACGAGGAGGAGGAGGACCTCTCGCTGCCTTGGGGTAAGGAGTTCGATCGTGCGATGGGCGCGTCCGTCCTGGTGTCCCCGGGAGGCCTGGGGCACCTCTGCCTCTTCGGAAGGAGAGGCGCGACCCGCTATGGACGGGGGTACGTAGACAGCGCCGTTCAGAATCGCGCCGATTGCATCGGCAACATCGCTTGCGCCGAGGCCCTTTGGCACATAGCCGTTTATCCCGGCAGTGAGGGCAGACAAGATATCCGACCGGCGCGATGATGCCGAGACGACGACGACCTTTAGATCCGGGTGGATGTCGCGCACGGCTGCAAGGCTGGCTATGCTTTGCATGCCGGGCATCGCCAAATCGAACAACGCCAGCGATATGTCCGCTCGCTCACTGAGCCTTTCAATCGCTTCATCGAGCGACCCGGTTTCAATGATCTCCGTGAAGTGCAGTTTGCTCTTCAGGATGAAGCCAAGGGCGATCCGGAAGAATTCATCATCATCGGCAATAAGTGCGACGCGTGAGGCGTTCATTACTTTTCCTCGCCGGTTGTCTGGCGCTTGCGGGCCATCAATTCGGGCCCGCTGGCGGTTCTGCAACTAACGATCGTCTCGGCGAATGCGTTCCCGTGTTTTGCTTCTCAACGTGCAGTAGCCTCGTGATTGCGCCACACACGCGTCATGACGCGTAGGGTTACGTGGTCATGTATGGCCCACAAAGCGGTCGCGATGCATGCCGCGCGGCCTTCAAAGCGAGCCCTTGATCAAGCTGGAGATTTCCGCTGCAGGCACGGGGCGCGAAAAAATAAAGCCCTGAACCTCATGGAACCCTTCCGCATTCACGATCGCCAATTGATCCTCGGTCTCAATGCCCTCGATCGTCGTGGTCATCCCGAGGCTCTGGCCGAGCCCTGCGACGGCTCTCACGATTGCAAGTGATTCCTTCCCGTGCGGAAGGTCGCGGACAAAGGCTTGATCCACCTTGATCTTGTCGAAGGGAAAAGTTCTGAGGTAGCCAAGCGACGAATAGCCCGTTCCGAAATCGTCCATTGCGATTTTTACACCAAGGCTCCGCAAGTCGTGGAGCACTTGGATATTGTGTTCATTCTCGTCCAGCAGGACTGATTCGGTGATCTCCAATTGCAGGCGCGCTGGATCAAGCCCAGAAGACGAGAGGGCATCGGCCACTGCGTTGACGAGATTGCGATGTTTGAACTGGACCGGTGAGAGGTTGACGGCGACGCTGACATGCTCCGGCCATTGTGCGGCTTCACGGCAGGCTTCGGCGAGGATCCATTTGCCAATCGCCACGATCAATGCAGTTTCTTCTGCAATGGGGACGAACTCCGAC
The DNA here is from genome assembly GCF_013488225.1 of Sinorhizobium mexicanum. Lineage (NCBI taxonomy): Bacteria > Pseudomonadati > Pseudomonadota > Alphaproteobacteria > Hyphomicrobiales > Rhizobiaceae > Sinorhizobium > Sinorhizobium mexicanum. The sequence continues at coordinate 1,552,729 of NZ_CP041241.1, forward strand.
GGAGCAATCATCCCTCTTTCGGGATTGCGCCACCTCAACAGCGCTTCGCATCCCGTTACACGCCGTGACTTTAAGCTGATCAGCGGCTGATAATGCAGTTCGAATTCGTTCCTTTCGAGGGCGTCCCTGAGTGCAATCTTCATCTTCTGGTGCGCCTGCAGTTGCGCGTGCATGGCCACATCGAACCGTCGATAAGTCCCCCGACCACTTGACTTGGCATTGTAGAGGGCTATGTCGGCGGCCTTGATCAATTCATCCGCGGAAGTTCCGTCATCCGGTGCAAAAGCAATTCCGACGCTCGCTCCGACAGTCGCGCTCACATCCTCAATGATGAAAGGCTCGGAAAGCGTGTCGATTATCCGTTGGGCGACGCGAAAGGCCTCATCATAGGCGCCTGCTGCCAAGTAAATGATGGCAAACTCGTCACCCCCGAGGCGGGCTACAATATCCGTCGCTCTTACAGACTCGACGAGTCGCGAAGATACCTGACGCAACAAAGCGTCGCCTGCCGGATGCCCAAGAGTATCGTTGATGGCCTTGAACCCGTCGAGATCCAGGCACAGCACCGCTATGCGCTGAGACGCGTGCCTCTCGCCTAGCGCCCGATCGAAGGATTCGCGGAAGAACATTCGGTTTGAAAGCCCGGTCAACATATCGTGCCTTGCCATGTGGGCCATCTGCTTCTGGGCCAGAAGCTTGTCCTCCTCTGCCCGACGGCGCTCGGTTACATCTCGGCAGAAAACAGAAATGCCGTCTTGCGTAGGAGATGCATTTGCCTCGATCCATTTGTCGAGCGACGGCAGGTAGTCTTCGAAGAAAGATCGGACGCGCCGGCGCATGACTTCCTGGCAGCGCTTGGCAAAATTCCCCTTCGTCTCTTTGGGGAACAGCTTCCAGAAGACTCGTCCGAGCGTATCGTCTCCGATGTTAAATAGCCTCTTTACGTTCTCGTTTAAGTAGCGAATTCGCCATTCGGCATCGAGAAGCATGACACCATCCATGGTGCTCTCGAGAACCGAGGATAGCTGATCCGCCGCGGCTTCCGCTCTCCTTTGCGCGCGAGCGATTTCCTCGCTGACGCGCTTCGCATCGGTGATGTCGCGCCAGATCGTAAGCATTCGGACCGGCTTTTCTTCACTTCCCATTATGGGGGCCGCGATGACGTCCATGCATCGTTCCGTGTCCTCGGCATCGCGCACTGAGATCTCGAAGCGGGCCGTCTCGCCGGTTTTTACTTTCGTCCAACCCTTGAGAACCTTTTGTGCGTCCGCGTCACTGCCGATAACGTCCCATGTCGTTTTCGTAAGCGGATCCCCCTCCCCGTGGCCGAAGAGGCGCCGGCCAGCCTTGTTCATCAGCAACGGGCGCCCTTCCAGGTCGAGCACGCGTACACAGTCGGGACTGCTGTCGAAGATACTTCTGATGAAGGCCTGCGCTTCCTGTTGCGCGATCTCAGCGGCTCGACGTTCCGTGATGTCGAGAATGGACCCCACGTATCCGAGAAAGGTTCCATCGGCGGAAAAGCGGGGCTGGCCGACATCTATCACCCACGCCCAGCTTCCATCAGCCCGCCGCAACCGATACTCGCTGCGGACTGCCTCTCTTCCCGCGGCAGCACCGAAAAATGCCCGCTGCACCTTTTCCTGGTCATCGGGATGGATCACATCCAACCAGCCGAAACCGAGCGCTTCGACTTCCGTTTGGCCGGTCGTCTCCAACCACAATCGATTAAAGAAGCTGGTGTCGCCCGTCGGGCCGGCTACCCAGATCATAACCGGGGCGTCGTCAGCAATCGCTCGGAAGCGCGCCTCGCTTTCACGCAATGCATCAAGGGCTCGTCGCCTTTCATGGATATCCTCCAGCACACCGTACCAGCGCACGATTTCTCCAACGCTGTTACGCTTGGCGACTGCGCGGGCTCGGAACCAGTGATGATGACCAGTTGCGGTCAAGAGCCGGAATTCGATATCGAGCGGCTCTCCGCTCGATAGGGAACGTTGCCATTGCGCGTGGACCATGCCGACGTCCTGCGGATACACGGCTTTTGCCCATCCATGTCCGAGCGTCTCGTCCTCGCGCAATCCGGTAAGTTCGGTCCATCGCGGCCCGACCTCCAACACCTCGCCCCTGGCGTCAGCCGTCCAGGGAACCTGGGGATGCAACTCCACGAGCGACCGATAATGCTCTTCGCTGGCACGCAGCGTTGCTTCGATCTTACGGAGGTGTGTGATGTCCACGATTGCGGCGACCAGGAACCTCTCTTCCATTGCGCCGACCGGTATGCGCACGCAGCGCTTCTTGGTCAGCAGCGTCCGTTTGGCGCCATCCGGTGTCGTGATTTCCTCTTCGAGCTGCCGGTCCTGGCCGGTCGAAAGGACGACGCTGTCGAGCGCAACAATCCTGTCGGCTTCCTCGCGTGGCAAGAAATCATAGTCGGTGCGTCCGAGGAGCTCATCGCGCGTTCTACCCATAAGCACGCATGCTTCGCTGTTTATAAAAACAAATCGCGACGCCTCGTCTTTGACAATCACCGGTTCGGCAATGCCATCGACAAGATACTGAAAGAAGTCATACGACTTCTTCGGCGAACGTTCGGGAATCGGAGCGTTCATCCCACGGCTCTTCGACTGATGGCGGCAGGCCCCTTCCGCTGCAGTCGAGCCCCGCCTGGTTGTGTTATCCGGATTAACTGATCTCGACCGCAAGTAGTTCCCGTGCGGTAGTCGTCAAGCCCAGTGATTGTGCCGACGGACCGTTCGTGGCCAGGACCGCGGCGCGCAGGATCGACAAGGCGTGAGGCGGCGACGTCGCGAAAACAGTTAGAGATTGCAACTGAAATGCGCCGTTACCCTTGCCGGTAGAGCCGAAATGGGCGACCGTTCTCCAGCGCGGCTTCGCGTAAGGGGCATCGAGTCGGGTTGAGGGGGGAGAATCAAGGTGCGGCTGTGCCGCCGAGCGGTGAGGACGAGCGGGAATGCTAATGAATATGACCAGCGGGTTGGCGCGAGCCGGAACCCGTCCGGCGTTGACGGCGATGATAGTCGCCTGCACGTTATCGAGCCCCGATCTCATTGGTACAGCGCACGCCCAGGAAGAATTCGTGAGCCTTACAGGCACCGTGCAGCACGTGACCTTAGCGCCGAACGACACGATGACGATCAGGACCGGCAAGTCCTTCGGCGACCTCGTGATAGGCAGCGCTGAGTTGATTGATGTCGTGCCCCTCTCCGAGAGGTCGCTGTTCATCCGCGGCAAGCAGATCGGCACCACCAATATCTCGGTCTATGATGATAACAAGGCGTTGATCGGCGTCATCGACATCCGCGTCGCCAGTGACTTCAGCGAAGCGGCGGCCGCGATTCGTTCCGCGGCACCTTCAGCTAGGATTCGGGTGTTCAACTCCAACGATCGCATCCGGCTAACGGGTGTGGTGCGTGACGCGGTCGAATTGCAGCGGGTGCTCGAAATCGCCCAGTCCTATTCAGAACAGCCGGTGTTGAACCAATTGCGCGTTGCCGATTCCCAGCAGGTCATGCTGGAAGTGCGGGTGATCGAGGCCTCGCGCCAGACCGGCCGCGACCTCGGTATCGGCTGGTCCGGGCAGGGCAAGAACGGCATCGGCAAGGCCACGACGAGCCAGGGCATCGCCGTTGATGATGATGGCAACCTTGTCCGCACGCTTGAAGACGCCGCGGGCGCGGCTACCGGCATGCAGCCCTTCGGGCAGCTGATCGCCAAGGTGCTGGAGATTGCCGGCGGCCGGATCGACGTCGTCATCAATGCGCTGGAGCAGAAGGGCCTCGTGCGCCGGCTGGCGCAGCCGAACCTGATCGCCATGAGCGGAGAGACCGCGAGTTTCCATGCCGGCGGCGAGGTACCGATCCAGACGACGGTCGCGAACGGGGCGACGGTCGCAACGGAAACGGACTACCGGCCCTTCGGCGTGCGGCTGACGTTCACGCCCGTCGTGCTCGACGGCGGACTCATCAACCTGAAGATTGAGCCCGAAGTTTCGGAACTCGACACCTCGATCAACGTCAACGGTAATCCCGGCTTCATCTCGCGTGCGGCGAAGACGACGGTCGCGCTGCGCGATGGGCAGAGCTTCGCCATGGCCGGGCTGCTGCAGTCCGTCAACGCCAAGGACATCCAGCAATTGCCGGGGCTGGGACAAATTCCGGTGCTCGGTGCGCTGTTCCGCTCTACGAGCTTCCAGAAGAGAGAATCGGATCTCGTCATCGTTGTCACTCCGCATATCGTGCGGCCGGCCGCGCCCGGCGAGGACCTTTACAGCCCGCTCGACCAGACGCGCTCGTCGAACGACGTCGAGCTTTTCGCTCTCGGCCTGCTGGAGGTCGACAAGGACATGCTGCGCCGGTTTCGCAACGGCGAAGGTGTCAAAGGGCCCTATGGCCATCGTCTCGATCTCGACGTAGGAGGCGCGCATGCCCTTTCCAAGAAGTAATCGCGCCCTTCTGCTCGCGGGTGCCGCAACACTTCTTTCGAGCTGCGCCGACTACATGAACCACAGGGATTCGATCACCTTCGGGCTCGGAAACGCGATGGAAGCCAACAAGGGCATCCATACTCAGGATCCATTTCCACGGGTGGCGCAGAACACACGCATCCCCGGCGATGGCAAAGTGATTTACCGGGCGATCCGCACCTATCAGGGCGAAGGGGCTGGCGCCGCACCGGCGCCCTCAGCGGTAATTCTTCCGACCGCCACCCCGTCCATGGGGACAAACGGCACGTCCGGCAATGGCGCGGAAAACTGACGTGATTGCGCATGTCGAGGGAGAAATGCTGGGCCCGAAAAGCGGAGATGCTTTTGGACTTCAGCGCGGCTGCGGCGGAGGAAATGATGACCAACTCGGCGAATGTGGAAATCGAACCCGGCGATGCGAGAGGCTTACGAGCGGCAAAGGCGCGAATGAGCAACGCGCCGTTCATTGCCCTGGCCCTGCTTTTCCTCCCGCTGAACGCCGGCACGCTTCTCTACACGGCCAAGAACGCAGCAGATGTCCGTGAGAGCCACGAAACGCTCGCTGCGGTCAAACGGTCCATTGACAGTCTGAGGCTGCAGATCGACAAGCAAGATCGCAACATCGGCAGGGCCGACGACGCTGCGCCTATTCGCCAACAGGTCGAGAGATTGGTGAAAGACCTGTCCGCCCTCAGCGAGCAGATGCGTTCCGGCTTCCTCGCTGCCGGCGGCTCCGTTATCTTGAGCGCACCCGGTAAGGGAGTGACGCAGCGCCTCGATCCTTCGCAGCAGGCGCGCTCTGGCGCTACAGCGGATGATGGCCAGCCGGCAATCGATGCCGAGAGCCCCTCGGTTGCCGACCTGCCGCGCTATGAGCGATCCGTTTCGCCGGAGGGCAAGCTGATCCTGCGGAAGGTGCAGTAGCAACCCTCCGCGCTTGACCTTAGGTTCCGCAGCGCCGCTCTTCCAGGTTCAGCGATGTTAAGTGCTGTGGCTGCGAAATCCGAAATTTGCGGCTGCCAACTGCTTGCGCCCGCGCGCGCCACTGCGACTTACGCAACGTCATCGCTGCGCGAACCTGACGCTGTTTTTCATCAGCTCGAGGTTTCTTGCCGTCGTCTCATTGGTGGGGTCGAGTTCATACGCCTTCAGGAAATAGCGGCGGGCGGTCGGCAAGTCGCCGCGCAGGAGATGAGAATAGCCGATGTTGTTGTAGTAGACTGGGCTGTTGCCAATCATCTTCGACAGCTGCTGATACGCCCGATCCGAAGTGTCGAATCGACCGATCATGTCGGCAGAGGCTGCGAACCCGAGCCAAGCGGCAGGATCCGCCGGAAAGACGACTACGGCACGTTTGTAGATAGCGTAGGATTTTCCGTAGTTCTTTTCCTTGAACTGCAGTTTGCCCGTCGTGATCAACTCATCGTTTTTGTAGAAGGCGACGACCGAATCGTCCTCCAGGGTTTTGGCGCTGTCGCCGAACGCCGCGAAGTCGTCCAGCGCGGCCGATTGGCAGCCAGGCAGGATAAGCGCGACCAACAGCAATGGCCGAAGACGAAGGTGTGAGCGAATTCGACGTGCTAACATTCATTCCCCCAAAACACGGGCCTATCGTAGCTATACCTTGGCCGGTGCTCACGGAAAATTTCGCACGAAAGCAGCCAATGACGCTGAATTCGAGCAACGCGTCGCTTTAGAGACACATGATTCCGATTGCCGTTGCAATCGCGTGGAAGAGTTGCACGGCCGGCGACATTCCTATGCACGCTTGAGCGGATTTCTATGTCTTCGGCGGTCGGTCGCCTGCAGGGCTCCTCTGGTAGGATTGAGCTGGCCGCTTCCCGCGCGGAGAAATCGCGCATCGAACCGGCGGGTGCTCGCGGCAGCTCTGAAAAGCCTGGCAACAATAGTCGCCGTCTTCACGGCGTGTGGCGGGCTACTGCCAGGCGCAGGCCGATGGAAGACCAGACATAGGTCCATCGCCGCTATGGGGTCGGCAGAGCCACCTGACGGACTAGGCCAACCGGGTGACCCTCTCCGGCAGGGCATCGGCCAACCGGCCGAATGAATCAAAAGGTTTAATGTAGTCTATATCAGAGGCACAGCGCCGGCGGAAAACGAAAGGCATCCGGACCGACCTATGATGCCGCACTTGGCGTCGCGCAATCCCAACCACTGAAGGATCGACCAACGGAGGATCTTCTCTTCTGCTTCGTCCTTCGCGCGCGACGTGCCGATGCGAGAAAGTGGCCGCGACGTTGGAGGGCAAGAGATGAGCCTGATTGAATGGTTTTTTGGTAAGCCGGAGACTTCCAAGAGCGTGACAGTGCTGCAGGGCAGGCCGGTTCTCACCGGGGCGTCGATCAAAATGGTTCCACGGGTAGTCGCGGTCGAGCCGAAGGAAGCAGAGCCGGAATTCAAGGAGAACCGGGACCGCTTTCTGTTGGGTCAGACTCTGATCGACACCCTCGTTCCCTACGCGAGGAACCCGGCCCCCTTCTCCACCCACGAATTGCGCTATTTCACCAACCAGTGGATTGCCGCCATGTCCGGGGATGACCGGAGGGTCCTGTCCGAAATCCTCATGCGTAACAGGGGCAAACGCGACTTCAACAGGAGGAACAGATGAGCGGATACGTGAAGGAGCTAGAGAAGGGGCAACGGGATACAAGTTGCCGAACTGCCCGGAACGACATTTAGCTTCTGCTGTGGTGTCCGGATGCACAAGCAGTTTCCGACCCTTTTTGACGTGTGATCGTATGCGGTCTTCTGTTCTTCGCCGATGAGGGCCAAAGGGATCGCCGAGCGGCCTGAGCCTGTGCGGTGTCGCTGCGCCGAACACCATCTATAATGGGCATAAAGGTCCGGGAATATCCGATCGCGCCCACCAGTTAACCAATGAGTCTACCGAAGTCAGCTGTCCTGGGCGCACGGCAGCGTGCCGTGCCCTCTAGGTTAAGGGGCGTGCTCGCCATCAGGGTTTGGCGCCGGCGCCTCTCTTGTGTCCCGAGGCGAATTTTTGCGTTCATCGGACTTTGGTGCCGATTCCTGAGGGTCGGGACGATGGACGGGCCGCGCTTTCGGAGCGTCCTTCTTGGGCGGAATAGCAGCTTGCTTGGTCATGGTTCGTTGCTCGCGTTTGCGACAAGAAGAACCGCTCAGCAGAAGCAGGGTTCCAATCGAATACGAGATCTCGGCCTTGTGGTGGCCTCGACACGAGCTCACTCGGCTACCGTAGCTGGGCTCGAGTCCGCGCCCGCGGTAGCGGACTCACGGTCTCGTGGAGAACTCGCGCCGCTCAGGCGATGGAGCTAGCAGGACAGCGCTGGTCCTAGGTAATTTCCCCTAACCTTGCGGAGCAAGGCTTGTCCGGATGCCGGCCTCGGCAAAGCGAGTTAACTGTATCTGAGTTGCCTCCTCGGTATAAAGAACGTGAACAGGGCGACCGCTGGCCGTGAGCTTTTCAGCCTCCCTAAAGGCTTCTTCGAAACTGACGGGAATTGCATCGGTGGCGGTGGAGGGATCGTCCTGTTCCAATACATAAAACCTGGCGTTTCGGATATCAGTGGTCATCGGCGCTCTCCTTTCGCGCAACAATAGCTGGCGAGCGCGATAGTTCCGGATGACACGGATTTATCCGACGCTACACCACCGCCGACAGCCAGGAACCCGCAACCGGCTCGTCGGCCTCATGTCTCTCCGCGCCAGCGACCGGGCAATGCCGATGATCCTCCAGCGGAGGTCGGATCCTCCTGATCCGGGCAACGCTAAGCCCGATCTTGAGGCCGTCGCCCCGCACGCGCTTAGCGCCAAGTTTCCTTAAACGCTGGCTTCCCCCAGGGCGCTGACGATAGTCGTTCGGAAGTTCCCGCACATTTCATTCTCAGTTGCGTAGCTTGTTCCCGTCAACGCCGGTAGTGATTTGATCCAGATTTTCGATCAGCCGAGTGAGTAAAGCGACGAGTTGAACGGCTTCTTCTTCGGTGAACCCATCCATTGCGTCGCGATTTCCTTTGAACAAGGTCTCAATTGCGTCCGGCAAACGTGCCTGCGCGGCCCTCGTCAGGACTATGCGGCTGCTTCGCCGGTCGTCCGGGTGAGGGGTTCGCTGGATCAAACCATCCCGTTCCATTCGCGCGAGCATTTGTGCCATCGGCGGTTGCTCGACCTTGGCGAAGCGGGCCAGATCGCGTTGCGTGCTTGCTTTCCCGTTCTGCAGCGCGATTAGCACCGGCAAGTAGCCGACGCCGAAGCCGAGCGGTTTCAGGCGTGCCTCGCTTAAACGGGCAAAGCCCCGCGCTGCAAGACTGATGAGATGCCCCGGCGTAGAAAGCACGTCATTTTTCATCCTCCGTATATCCTCTCTCGTGGTTGACCGATTTATATACGTGCATATATATCTCGGCAGGCGGACTTGCAAGTTCGGCTCCCCGCCGCCCAATGAGTCCGGTTAACCCATTTCGAGGAAACGATATGTCCGAAACTCCCGTTGAAATTATCAAGCGTATCTACGAGCGCTTTAACGCCAGAGACATCGACGGTGTCCTCTCCGAGCTTGCCGATGACGTCGCCTGGGCGAACGGCATGGATGGAGGCCACGTTCATGGGCGTGAGGCTGTGCGCGATTATTGGACACGGCAATGGGCTGTTGTCAGTCCCCATGTTGAACCGGTGGCGTTTCGTACAACGGATGATGACGTTGCTGTGGAAGTGATCCAGTCCGTATTCGATCTTGATGGCCAGCCGCTAAAGGGGCAGACCCATGGGCTGAAGGACAAGACGGTGATGCACATCTTTCGCATGGAAAACGGTAAGATCGCCCGTTTTGATATCAGGGATGCCCCGTGAGCCTCTCGCAAAACGACGTTGGCCATTAGAGAGTCTCGGGCCTGGCCCCACGAGAGTGGCTGCTGGACTTTGCCGTCGGCTGAATACGATAACGGAGCTAAAGCATGAATGAACCGAAGGACAACGTACGGCTTGCAGGCAAGACCGTAATCATTACAGGTGCTGGCACCGGGATCGGTGCTGCGGCGGCGCATGCATTTGCGCGGGAAGGCGCGAGCGTGGTCCTTGTTGGCCGGCGGCACGATGTTCTCGAACAGACAGCCGTAAGCATCAAGGCGAAAGGCGGGACATCCTTGGCCATAGCTGGGGACGTGTCGCGCGCGGACGATGCCAGGCGCATCGTTTTGGAAACGGTGCAGCATTTCGGCCGATTGGATCATCTGTTCAACAACGCCGGCATTCAGGGGAATGGCGCTCCAATCGTGGAGATGACGGAGGAAGCCTTCGATGAGATCATCGCCATCAACCTTAAAGGCGTATGGCTGATGACGAAATATGCGCTGCCATCAATGCTGAAGAACGGCACGGACTGCGCGATCGTCAACACCTCGTCGTTTCTCTCGACAGCAGCGACGGCCGGTACGTCAGCCTATTCGGCCAGCAAGGCGGGACTTGATGCGATGATCCGGGCGATCGCGCTAGAGGTCGGTCCGGCTGGAATCCGCATCAACAATATCAATCCCGGCGTTATCGACACGCCCATGTTCCGGAAACATGGTGATGAAATCCGTGCTCCCCTGGCCGCCAAGGCGGCATTGAAGCGACTCGGAACGCCGGAAGACATTGCTGACGTGGCCGTATGGCTCTGCACTGACGAAGCCCGCTTCATCACCGGTCAGTCGATCCTCGTTGACGGTGGTTTCACCATCCCTGGGCCACGTTGACGCACGGTTTCATAAACGGTGCTGTGACCCCGGATAGCTCCTCCATCTGATGCTAGAGCCCTGTTGTCCGGCATTTAATTATGAGAATTCTGCACCAAACATTTTCAAATGCATGGTCCGATCCCGGGCAAGCTCCCGCGCGCCGGCGTCAAGGGACATGGTGCGCGTCGCCGACGCCCGCATGAGCGGCACCGCCCGCGGCACGATCGTCAATGCCGTGGGCACCAGCATTCGGCAGCTATGACCGCATCAGGATTGATTGGATTATTGCGCTCATCTAATGCGAAGTTGCGGTGCTGCAGATGCAGCCGGCAGCACCATTAAATGTGGCAAAATCGCGGGCAAGCCTGAGCGCAACAAGACTCGTTCAGAACTCTTTGGTTTTGCATCATCTTTTTTGGCTTAGCTTCAACTTAGATTTGGTTCATCAACTACCCAGCAGCAGAAATTTCTTGTGCTGTGCCCTTGACCTTCCAACGATGGGAAGCCCCATGTTCCTCTCATCACGAAGCCAAGGAGACAAGCATGCAACGCTACAAGATTGACGAGATGAGCTGCGGCCACTGTGTCGGCACGATCGAAAAGGCGATCCGGACGATCGATCCGGTGGCCAAGGTCGACGCGAATCTCGGGACGAAGGAAGTGCGTGTCGAAACGACCGCAGACCGCGGCGTCATCGTAGAGGCCTTGAAGGCAGCCGGTTACGATAGTCTGCCGCTGTAGAGGGTTCGGCGCCGGTCGCCCGATTACCCACCGGGCGATCGTCCTTACCGTTTCAATGAAATGATCTAGTTCGCAGACGCATTGCAAGGAGCGCGATCATGGGATCCGCGACGATAATCCAAACAAGAAATGCCGAACCGATTGCCGGCACCGCACGTGCGGCCAGCATTGCCGTGGAGGGCATGACCTGTGCCTCCTGCGTCGCGAGAGTGGAAAAAGCCATATGCGCGGTTCCGGGCGTCATGTCGGCTTCCGTCAACCTCGCGACGGAGCGGGCCGATATACGCTTCGACGCGGCAGCGAACCCCGCCGATATCGTCAAGGCAATCGAGAATACGGGTTATGGGGCCTCTGAAGAGCGGATCGAGCTCGCGATTGACGGCATGACTTGCGCATCCTGCGTCGCCCGCATCGAGAAGGCGCTCAGGGTTGTGCCTGGAACCCTGGAGGCAAACGTCAATCTTGCCACCGAAAAGGCTGCGGTTCGTGTCGTCAAAGGGCTTGCCTCCGTGGACATGCTGGTCGAAGCCGTGCGTGGCGCCGGCTACGACGCCAAGCCCATCGCCGACAAGCGGGATATCGACCAGGAAGCGGAGAAACGCGAACGCGAAGGCCGTCGCCTGAAGCTGTCGCTTGCGATCGCCGCCCTTCTCACTCTCCCTATCTTCGTGCTGGAGATGGGATCGCATTTCGTTCCGGCGATCCACGATTTCGTCATGATCCGCATCGGCATGCAGGAAAGCTGGTATCTGCAGTTCGTGCTCGCATCGCTCACTCTCTTCGGGCCGGGTCTTCGCTTTTTCCAGAAAGGCGTTCCGGCGCTATTGAGAGCGGCCCCGGACATGAACTCGCTGGTCGCGATCGGCGCGTTTGCGGCATGGAGTTACTCCGTGGTTGCAACCTTTGCGCCCGGCCTGCTGCCGGTCGGCACCGCCAATGTCTACTATGAGGCGGCGGCCGTTATCGTCACGCTGATCCTGCTTGGCCGTTTTCTTGAAGCACGCGCCAAAGGTCGTACGTCGGAAGCAATCAGGCACCTCATGGGGCTGCAGCCGAAAACGGCCCGCGTCATCCGCAATGACGAGACGGTGGAGATTGCGATTGCCGATGTGCGTGCGGGCGACGTCGTTGTCGTCCGCCCCGGCGAAAAGATCGCCGTCGATGGCGTGGTCGTCGAGGGCAGTTCCTATGTCGATGAATCGATGATCACCGGCGAACCGGTCCCCGTTCAGAAAACGGACGGCGCGGACGTCGTCGGCGGTACGATCAACAAGACCGGGGCCTTCAGCTTCCGCGCCACCAAGGTCGGAGCGGACACTGTGCTGGCGCAGATCATCCGCATGGTCGAACAGGCCCAAGGTGCGAAGCTGCCAATCCAGTCGCTCGTCGACCGCGTCACCGCCTGGTTCGTGCCCGCAGTCATGGCAATCGCCTTTGCAACGTTCCTCGTCTGGCTCGTCTTCGGCCCGGATCCTGCGCTGACCTTCGCGCTCGTCAATGGCGTCGCGGTCCTGATCATCGCCTGCCCTTGCGCGATGGGGCTCGCAACGCCCACCTCGATCATGGTCGGCACCGGCCGTGCCGCCGAAATGGGCGTGCTCTTCCGAAAGGGAGAAGCATTGCAGACGCTACGCAACGCCGAAATCATCGCGATCGACAAGACCGGTACCCTGACACGGGGCCGACCCGAACTGACCGATCTTGAAGCGGCTGCGGGCTTTGAAAGCAATGCTGTCCTTGCCCTCATCGCCAGCGTCGAAGCACGCTCCGAACACCCGATCGCGGAAGCCATAGTATCCGCGGCAAGGAACGCGGGTTTGACGATCGTCGAAGCGGAGCAGTTCGAAGCGATCCCCGGTTTCGGCACCCGCGCCAATGTTTCCGGCCACACCGTCCATATCGGGGCCGACAGGCTGATGGCGCGCGAGGGTATCGACGTCACCGTCTTCGCCGATCACGCCCGCCGCCTCGGTGACGAAGGCAAGAGCCCGCTTTACGCCGCGATCGACGGCAAGCTCGCGGCGATCATCGCCGTCGCCGATCCGATCAAGGAGACGACGCCGCAAGCGATCCGCATGCTGCATCAGCTTGGCCTCAAGATCGCGATGGTCACCGGCGACAACCGCCGCACGGCAGAGGCGATCGCCCGCAAGCTCGGCATCGACGAGGTCGTCGCCGAAGTCTTGCCGGACGGAAAGGTCGCGGCTCTGATGCGGCTCAAGGCGGAAGGGCGCAACGTCGCCTTCGTCGGCGACGGCATCAACGACGCGCCGGCGCTCGCGGCCGCCGATGTCGGGCTGGCAATCGGCACGGGAACGGACGTCGCCATTGAGAGCGCCGACGTCGTGCTGATGTCCGGCGACCTCCTCGGGGTGCCGAATGCCATCGCACTTTCGAAGGCGACGATCCGCAACATCAAGGAGAACCTGTTCTGGGCCTTCGCCTATAACGTGGTGCTGATACCTGTCGCCGCCGGCGTGCTTTATCCGGCCTATGGCGTGCTGCTTTCGCCCATATTCGCGGCCGGTGCCATGGCGCTTTCCAGCGTCTTTGTGGTCGGCAATGCGCTGCGTCTCAAGCGGTTCAGAGGCCTTTCGCGGGAATCTGCCGCTGGTCGATAGCGCGGGCGCCATTGGCGCCCCGCGAGCGAAACTCCTATATCAGCGGCTACGCTGCCGCCAGAAGAAGGGTGATGTCATGAATATCGGCGATGTCGCGCGCGCCTCCGGCGTTTCGACAAAAATGATCCGCTACTACGAGACGATCGGCCTTATTCCCCCGGCCAGCCGCAGCGAATCCGGTTACCGCAATTATGGCGACAACGACGTCCATACGCTGCGCTTTATCCGTCGTGCTCGCGATCTTGGCTTCACGGTCGAGCAGATGGTGGATCTGCTGGCGCTCTGGCGCGACCGCTCGCGCGCCAGCAGCGAGGTCAAGAAGATCGCGCTCGATCAAGTGGAAATCCTGGAACGCAAAGCCGAGGAATTGAAGGCGATGAGCCGGACGCTCAAGCACCTTGCCACCCATTGCCACGGCGACGAACGGCCGGATTGCCCGATCCTCGACGATCTTGCCGAAGCGGATGTAAGCGCCGACAAGGTCCCGGAACCCGCCCGCTTCGGCCGAAGCGGAGTTGACCCGGTGCGGGTCAAGTCACGATGATCTATTGCATATGTCCTTAAATCGTAGCCGATTTAAGGACACATGCAGCCATTCACAGTGCTACAGCGTCCGTCTTTCCCGAGCAAAGCCTAGAGGCGCGGTCCAAGCAATCCCCGTCACGACGCTGTGCGGATGCGCCCGAAAGCGCGCAGCAACAGGTTTACCGAAACCGCGACCCTGTCGATTTCGGCAATGTCCCGGGAATAACGCCCGGTATAGAGCTTGACGATCATCTTGTCGCGTTCCACTCCATGCAGATCGAAGTGGAGATGGAGGTAGTAACGCCGCGCATCGCCCGAGCGGGTAATGTCCCCGCGTCTCTGCGTCACCTGCCTTAGATCGGCCTCGAGCGGCGCGAAGCCTTCAAGATCGAGCATGACGCGAGTCGATTTGAACCTGGTGTTGGCTGGAACCGCAACCACAGCCTTGTCGAGCGATAGACTGACCAGGCGCCCTGCAACGCCCTCAACCGCAACCGCCTCGTCGAGTTTGAAGGCCTGAAGGAGGCGCCGCGGCTTCTCGAAACAGATCAGTGAGGCGATCACAAGCACGACGATGTTGATCCCGGACCAGAAAGCCGCGATCGTCGAAAAGCTGCCGCGCGTGTGCGCGGTTTCGGGAACGATGTTGATCAGGAGGCCGAGTGCCGTCACGACGATGAAGGCCGCAATCCAGGTGAACGTATAAGCGTCGAAAGCGCTCTCCTCGTTACCGCTGCCTTTGGGGGTTACCTTGAAGGGTTTGCCGAATGGCCGCACGAGACTTGAAAGAACCGTTGGCAGCATGCGGAATGTGGCAAAGGTGCCGACCGCGGTGGAGACTAGCGGCAGGTAGCGGGTTGGTGTGATCCATAACATCAGCAGGAAATAGGCGACCAGCACCGGTACCTGATTGGAAACATAGTCGGTGACGTCCGTAAAATAGAGCGGCAGGGCGCCGAACCAAAGGTAGACGATTGGCACCGCGAGTACGCTAAAGCGGACCAGATATTGTACCAGCCAGGACATGGGGAGGAACATGATCCGCTGGAAGAGCGATAGTCCAGGCCCGCGCACCGGGCCATTATGCAGGTAGAGTGTCTGGATGCCGCCTTGGCACCAGCGTTCGCGTTGAACGAAATAGCCGGCCAGGTTCTCGGCCGCCAGGCCCATTGACAACCGCTCGTTGAGGTAGCGGGTCTTATAGCCTCTGTTGAGCATCGAGAGCGTGGTCAGCAGGTCCTCGGTGATTGACTCGGTCGGGAATCCCCCGATGACATCGATCGCCTTGCGGCGGGCGATAGAACAGGAACCGCAACAGAAACTCACATCCCAGCCATCACGGCTTGGCGCGATCTCATCGAAGAACAGGCGCTGCTCGTCCGGCCAGATATTTTCCAGGCCAAGGTTGGACTGTACCGGATCAACGTTGAAGAAATGCTGCGGCGTCTGCACGATGCCGATCGCCTCATCCGAGAAGAACGGCAATGTCCGCCTGAGGAAGTTGCGGTAAGGTACGAAATCCGCGTCGAACACAGCGATGAAATCGCCGGAACTGACGCGCAAGCCATTGTTCATGTTGCCGGCCTTGGCGTGGGCATTGTCGCTTCGGGTCACATGGACCGCGCCGCGCCCTTCGCAGAAGGACTTTAGCCATTCGCGGCGGCCGTCGTCGAGCACATAAACGGTGAGCTTGTCCTTTGGATAGTCGAGCGCCAGCGCCCCGACGATCGTCCTTTCCAGAACGTCCAGAGGCTCATTGTAGGTTGGTATGAAAACGTCGACAGTCGGTAGCTGCCTTGCACTTCCCGCGAAGAACACGCGTGCCAGCCTGTCCGCCTCGGTGCTGCGGTCGACGTAGCGGCTCATCAGGACGAGGAACAGCAGGACCTCCGAGAAAGCGAGGACCTCGACGGTGAACATAAACCAGACCCAGTAGAAGTTGGCGCCATCATTGGGATGGGGAAGAACGGTCTCGAAAAAACGCCATGCCAGATAACGCAAAGCGACGGCGGCAACGAAGGCGCAGGTGGTCGCTCGCGCCCACGTCCGATGGCGCGACCAGTTGGACGGCCCGAGAAGAAAGAAGGCGATGACCAGAAAGGTCGGGGCGAGCGCTAGAAGAGACTGAACCACAGGCCTTTGATCCACTGCGTGAGCCGGACGTTGTGTTTGGCGATGCGCACTTGCGCCGAGCGCCCCACCTGGCAGAAATTGCCGAAGTCCGTGTTCAGTGCCGACGGTTGAAGCAGGATGCGAATCCGGGCGTTGCGCTCGTCCGTTTCCGGCTCGTTGGCAGCAAGGGAATCCTTTTCGGCGACGGCCGACGAGCCCTTGAGCGCTTGCACCTGTCCCTTGAAGACTTCGCCGCGTCCAAAGAGCCGGACCTCCGCCGCGCGGCCGGGATAGATCTCGTCGTAATCGACCTCGGGAACGAGAATGTCGACGAACAGTTCGCGGCAATCAAGGACGCGCATCATCTCGTTGTTCAAGACGACATTCGATCCGCCTACGATACTCCTCGCCCACACAACGCCGTCGAACGGTGATGGAATTGTTGCCGATTCGAGACTGCGAACGCGCTTGTCTTCTTCGATCATTTGCTGTTCGGTCTGACTTGCTCGCGTCCTGTTCTCGGCAATGCGGGTATTGAGATCATTGATGCGGACAATCACCTCGTCCTGGCGCTGACGGGAATATGGAACATCGTTCTGGCCATCGCCGACGACAAATATCCCCTGCCGCACGGCGTCCAGGCGTTGCTGCAGCAATTCCACGGTCAGATTGCTGATCTCGAGTTCGCCGCCGGTGGCAGCGCCGGCCGCCTCGGCAGCCTCGACCATCTTACGGGTAAATATTCCCTTCGACTCCAGCTCTTGCCGACGGTCGAGATCCACCTTTGCCACCACATCCTGGGCACGCGATACCTCGACACGCTTCCGCAGTATTCGAAGCTCCCTTTCCAGGCTGGAGATGGTGGCGCTCTGGAAGACCGAAAGCCGTTCGGCAAGCTGATTACGCAGGCCCATAAGCTCATCGCGTTCCTGCTCCAGCGCCGTGACGCGATCGAGGGCAGTCCGGTGTTCGGCATGCAGCGACGCCAGAACGGTCCGGTTGACGCGTTCGTTGCGAATTTTTGCAAGTGTTTCGCCCTCGGCTACCGGCGTCCCGATCCGCGGCGGCACCCCAGCAATCTCGCCGTCAATCGGCGCATTTATGGTTGCGAAACGCGCATTGACGGTGCCATCCAGGCTGGTGAAGCCGGTCAATCCCGGCAGCAGCACGATGGCGACAAGCAGGAGCAGCAGAATGCCGACCGTGATGCGTGTGATGCGATGATTCAGGATCATATGGACCGCCTCTACTCACTGCCTCGGCGGCGCGGATTGCGACGGTGCTCCGTTGCCAGTGGCACAACCGTTACTAGCGTCATGCCACTTCGAACTAAAGCCGCCTCCTCGCTTTACACCTACCACGTGTTCAGGATTCATCCCCCCTTCACGTCGAGCAACCCTTAAAATTGACTGTTTCAATAGTGATTCTGTGGAAATCGGGGCTGTCTCACCGGCTGAGCGGCATTGACCGAGACACCTTCCGCGATAATTGTGAGCGAACGCTCCGTTGGAGGGTGACACAGAGCTGGTCGAAGTTGTGCTAGGTAAGAATCGGCCGTCTGCCGCTCAGTCAAGACGACAGACCATTTTGAGTGAGACACAAGAGGAGGACAAGGATGCCGGACGCGGATGCGGCGATGTCTGTTTCATCTTCCGCTGAGAGCCACCTTCCCGCCAATACCGACGAGCTCGTCTCTTTGTACGATGAGAGCTTCCACCTCGTCGACTGTTCGGCAGAACACAGGAAGACATACGCCATCGACTCGCTCATCGAGACAACGCTCTGGCACATCTATCCCGAGCTGCTGGCGCCCGGTCCGCAGTCCGCCGTCGAATTCGTCGTTGGAAGCGGACTGCCGCGAACCGTCGAGATCGCCGATGCGGCGACGGGAAATCGCCGTACACTCATGATCTTTCGCAGTGGTCACGGTATCGGGATCATCGAAGCCGAAAGGAGGTACCACCAGGCGTCCAACCAAAGCGAGAGCGATCGGGCGCTCCTGTTGCACCAGGCAACACACGACGTCTTGACCGGTCTGCCGAACCGTCGACGGTTCAGCGATCAGCTACGCAGCGCACTGCCGGTGGCAAACGGTGCGCGGCTGGCCCTGATGCAAATCGATCTCGATGATTTCAAGCCAATCAACGACACGTTAGGACACGGCGCCGGCGACGCCGTTCTCAAAATGGCGGCGGAACGGATCAGGGGGGTGCTCGGGGAACGGGAACTCGCCTACCGGTTGGCCGGCGACGAATTCGCCGTCATTCAATGGAGGACCGATCAACCCAAAGAGGCCGAGCGTTTGGCCGACGCGCTGGTGAATGCCTTCCAAGCACCCTTCACTGTCGAGGGCATTAATGTCTTCGTCGGGGCAAGTGTTGGAATTGCCGTCGCTCCGGCAGACGGAAACGAGATCGAGCAGTTGATGAAGGCTGCCGACATTGCACTCTATGCGGCAAAGAAGGACGGCCGCGGGCGGGCGCGGACGTTCACCCGCTCCATGCTCATTGTGCTCGAGCAGCGCGAAATGCTGCGGCGAAGCCTGCGCACCGCCCTCTCCGAGGGGCAATTCTTCATCGAATACCAGCCGCTCATGAGGTCATCGTCTTCGGTCGCGGGCTTCGAAGCGCTTTTGCGATGGAGGCACCCGCTGATCGGCATTATCCCGCCGAATGTCTTCATTCCAATGGCGGAAGCGGACGGGCTGATGAGCGAAATAGGTCAATGGCTGCTGGAGCGCGCCTGCCGGGCAGCAGCGACCTGGCCATCCCACTTCACAGTCGCGGTCAATCTCTCACCGGCCGAATTCCTGCACGAGGGTCTTACGGATCGCGTGGCGCAAACGCTCGATTTGGTTGGAATCCGCGCCGACCGTCTTGAGCTCGAAATTACCGAGTCGGTGCTGCTGGAGCGAACAACCAACAATCTCGATACGCTCAACACCCTGAACGTGCTGGGTGTGCAGATTTCGCTGGACGATTTCGGCACTTACTATTCCTCACTCAGCTACCTCAAGAATTTCCCTTTTGACACGATCAAGATCGATCAGTATTTCATCAAAGATCTCGAGAGAGATGAGAAGAGCCAGACGATCGTGCGCTCCATCATAGCGCTCGCCCATGGCCTCGGCATGCACGTTACAGCCGAAGGGGTGGAGACCAGGGGCCAGGCCGCCTGGCTCCAGAACGAGGGCTGCGATCGCCTGCAGGGGCATCTCCTCGGTTTCCCCATGCCCGCAGAGGCAATCGGCGAGTTTCTCCGCAAGTCGCCGTCGGCTTCTGTGGCAGGCGTTTTGCGAACGTGAGTGGATAAGCACGAGAAGCGGCTCAACTGCCTTGGAACATCACGTCAGGTTTTGCATGCGGAGGAGGAAGTTAGATGGACGCAGCTGAGAAGGAGGCGCCAGAATCCGCGTTCGAAGCCCTGCTTCAGTTCGACATGGAGATGGGAGCCTTTCTTTCGGACTGGCACCATTGCGATCAGTTGGCGAGCTTCATGGCGCGGATGATCAGCCACAATCGGACGGATCCAGTCCGCCATTCGAATTTCTTTTCTTCCGCTCTCAATGAGCTCCTGGAGATGTCATTCCGCGGCGGTTCTCCTGACGGGCGGATCGGCTGCGCCGTTTATAGGCGCGGCCCGACGGAGCGGGTGAAGCTCACTTTCCCGTGCCCGCCTGGTCAGAGGCAATTCTATCGAGAGGCGGTGTCGAAAACCCGAAAAGGCAACGCCTACGCACGGTATCTCGATGCCATCTCGACGGATCTCGCGCCGAGCCGGGATGCCGTTCTTCTGGACCTGGCGATCAACTTTGATGCGGAGGTCAGGCTGGAGGAGAACGATCCGCCGTCGATTACGCTGGTCGTAGACTTGCCTCTCGAGGGAATAGTGAGTTGAGCACCGCAGCCCTAGCCCTTTCCGCCCCCTTCAAGGTGGAATTCGACCCGAACAGCCAGGAGTTTTCGCTTTCCGGGGTAATTCGACCTCGCTCGGTCGACGAAATCGCCGCGAGCATTTCGATGCTGAGAGAGGTGATCGATGAGGTGCGGGGCGTCCTCTACGTTAACGTGAAACGCCTGGTTCAGATGAACAACACGGCCTTTCATGCTTTCGCGCGCGTGGTTCTCGACGCATGCCGTTCAAGATCGGACATCCGCTTCGTGGTCGTGACCTCAAGTGTCGTGGGTTGGACCGAACGCATGTTCGGGCACTTGAACAAGATCGAGCCGCAGGTCACGGTCGAGGTTTACGACTCCAAGTTCTATCCCGGCCAGAGCTTCGTAGAGGATACGAGTTTCATTCCGATACTGCGCACGCAGACGAAGATGACCTGGCGCCACGAGCGCGCTATCCTGCCTCGCCACGGTATGCGATCTGGGATCGCCATGGCTGACATTTGCTGCGGCATCGGCGATTTTGCCATGCTTGTCCGCAAAGAATTCCAGCCAGCGCGCATTGTCGCCCTCGACCATTCGAGGGCAAGCCTTGCCTATGCACGCGACGTCGCTGCAGGGTTCGGCATCACCGATATCGAATACACCTACGGCGACGCGTCCGAGATGCTGCTCGAGGACAATCAATTCGATTTCGTGACCTGCCGGCATTCACTGCAGATATTCAACCAGCCGGACGTGCTCCTGAAGGAGCTCCATCGGATCTTGAAGCCAGGCGGACGCGTGTATGTCACCAACGAGAAGAATTCGCACTGCCTCGGCGAACCGCGATCACAAAGCATTCAGTGGACTTATGAGGAAGTTGCCAGGCTGTTCAGCCATTTCGAGATGGATGTCGAACTCGGCCCAAAGAGCAGGCGCTATCTTGCCGACGCGGGATTCGACGATATCATCGTCGAATCGTTCATGGTAACCAATCTCGACGGAGACGCGCAGGACTTCGCCGACATCATTGCCGCCTGGGAGAATGTTTATGCCGGGGAGATGGCAGTGAAACGCGGCGATCCTCCCGAGTTCATCGAACGTTTCCGCCAGGGCTTCCGGGATCACATCTTCGCGGCTCTTCACCCGAAGGGTTACGCCGGTTGGCCGATCTGGGCGGCTTCAGGGCGCAAACCACTATGAGTGATCTCGGTGATCAGACCAAGCGCCTGGGTCTTCGCTCGTTCCGCGCCAAGTTCGTTCTCGTCGTCGGCGGGGCGGTGCTCTTCGACCTGCTCGTCACCGGCGGGCTGGCGCTCTGGAACGTGCAGAGGCTTTCCCGCGACGCCGCGGCGGAGGTCGGGCGTGGCCTGGAAGACGCGAGCCAGGACTTTATCCGCTCCTACGCCGAGACAACCGCGGCCCGCGTCAACCTGCTTCTTAATCAGGTTCACTCGGACGTCGGCACACTGGCAGGCGTCCTCCAGGAGCAGATCGATCGACCGGTGAGAAAATCCGAAATCGGCGACGCAATGGCGCGCGGGGCGCCAGGGGCCGTTACGGTCGCATACGACCAGAAGGGCGGGTGGGCTCAGAATCTGCCTGGCCCTTTGTCGGTCGTAAGCGTCTGGGGATATCTCCTCGACGCGAACCACGTTCCCCTTCCCGACGTACAGACGGATATCGAGAACAGCGCGGTCCTTGATCTCGTCGCGCCAAGCCTTCTTGCAAACGGTCAGTCGAAGCTGCAGATGTACTACATCGGCCCCAAGGAGCGGCCGATCTTCAGGACGGCGCCCTACACGGATCAGGCCCAGACCTTCGACAAGCTTTATCCTGGCCACAACAATTCGGAGTTCTGGTCGTTCTTCTTTCCCGGTCTCTACGAATCGTGGGACGGATGGGCGCGCGATCCCGAAACGCGTCCTGTGGGGTTCGACACCACCCAGACGGCGCCCTACACGGACGCAATCACCGGCAAGCTCATCGTCAGCTTCTTCCAACCGCTGTGGTCACGCGACCGGATGCGGGTGGCCGGCGCCGCCGGAGCGGATATCACGCTCGACCAGCTGGCGGAGATCGTCGAGAATGTCAAGGTCGCCGACAACGGCTTCGGTTTCCTAACAATGTCGGACGGCAACGTCGTGGCAATCAATCCGGTCGGAGAGAAAGTCATCGGTCTTCGGGCATCGAGCGCTGCAGGCAGCGAAGGTGTAACGGGTCTCGATCGTTCGCTGCGCAGAAGCATACAGCCGGCGATCGCGCAATTGCCCTTGGGCGAGGACGGATTGCTCAGGCACATCCTCCTTGATGAAAACGGCGAAAGGGTGCCCTACCTCGTCGTCTTGAAACAGTTGCAGCCGACGAATCTTTGGGTTTCCGGACCGGTTCGCCGCGAAAACATGATGCTCGGTATCGTCGTACCGGAACGGGAGATCTATGCGTCGCTGTTTGCTGCCCAAGCAGGAATCTCCGAGGCGACGAACAGGATCGTGATCTACCAGATCCTGGCGCTCCTTGTGTCACTATGTTTCGTCATCGCCGCCGTATTCGCCATATCCAAACGGATCACCGGTGGCATCAGTGCACTTGCCGATGCCGCCAAACGCATCCAAGCCAAGGACTATTCCGTCAGGGTCGATATCCCAACGCGCGACGAGGTCGGAGAGGCGGGCGCAGCCTTCAACCGGATGGCGGAGCAGATCAGCTTCCATACCGAGAATCTCGAGCAACTCGTCGAGGATCGAACGAAGGAGATCGAAGACGCTAACCTGCAGATCTCAGCATTGAACCAACAGCTGCGCAGTGAAAATTTGCGCCTTGGCGCCGAACTGGCGGTCGCCCGTCGCATCCAGATGATGGTCTTGCCGAAGGCCGGTGAACTTGAGGAGATCGCGGATCTGGAGATCGCCGCCTACATGCGGCCGGCGGACGAGGTCGGCGGCGATTATTACGACGTCTTGAAAAACGGAAAGCGCCTGAAGATCGGGATCGGCGACGTGACCGGACACGGTCTCGAGAGCGGCGTTTTGATGCTGATGGTTCAATCTGTCGCGCGGGCACTGCAGGAAGCCGGCGAGATGGATCCTTCCCAATTCCTCAACCGCGTCAATCGCGCCATCTACAAGAATCTCGTCAGGACCAGCACCGACAAGCATCTCTCGCTGGCTTTCCTTGACTACGACGGCGCGCGCATGACGCTCTCTGGCCAGCACGAAGAGCTGATTGTGGTCAGGAATCTTGGAAACGTGGAGCGAATAGACACCCTCGACCTCGGGCTGCCGATCGGGTTGGAGCCAGACATTTCACCCTTCGTGGCAACCCGCGACATCTCGTTTGGCCGCGGGGATATGATCATTCTCCACACTGACGGAGTAACGGAGGCGGAGAACAGGAACGGCGAACTCTTTGGTATCGAAAGGCTTTGCGAGAGCGCCCGTCGGCACTACGGCCGAAGCGCCGAGGATGTCAAATCCGGCATCATCGAAGATCTGATGACACATATCGGCACGCAGAAGATCCATGACGATATCACGCTGGTGGTGATGAGACACAGGTGAACGGATGACGACCTTATACGGACTGGAAGACGTGGCGATTGGAACGGGCGAAGATGTGACGAGGCTTCGGCTCTTCGAGGGACCGCTCGATCTCAGCTGGAAACACTGCGCAATGACGTCGGATTTCGTCGCCGAGTTCGTTGCGCTGCGCTATCGAACGTCCCGCAGCCTCTACAAGGAAGTGCGGCACAATGTCGGCTACCTGACTAATGAGCTTATAGAAAACGCGGTCAAGTTTCGGACTTCCGGCGAAATTGTCGTCGAAGCATCGATTGCGACCAACGCCTTTCGGACAAAAGTCTCCAATTTCATCGACGTTGATACGGCCGAGCGGTTCCAGCACTTGCTTTCAGAGATAACCGCGGGGGATCCGGGCGAGTTGCTCATAGAACGGATAGAAGCGAATGCGACCGGCTCCGGTGCTGGCTCCGGTCTTGGACTTCTGACCCTTATGAGCGATTATGGTGCCCACTTCGCTTGGGTTTTTGGATCCGACAGACAGGATAGCAAGATCCCGCTGGAAACCTACGCCTCGATTACAGTCCCTGATCTCTCGAACTGATGGAACAGCGAAAAATATGGAAATCAAAGAAGACGAGTATCGCGTTTGGTTGGAAGGCAAGGACATCTATTTCGATGGGAGCATGCGCTTGCCCAGCACGGAGGCCTACGCCCCGATTTTTTCCTTGGTGATGAGCGTACTTGAGACCGATCCCGATCGCATGACCGTTGATCTCACGGGATTGCAGTTTCTCAATTCATCCGGGATCAACCTGCTGGCAAAACTCACGATCGAAGCGCGCAAGCGGCCGAATATCCAATTCACCGTCCGCGGGAGTTCGGAGTATCCCTGGCAATCGAAGTCTTTGCCAAACCTCAAGAAACTGCATCCGGGCGTCGATCTCAGGCTGACCTGAGGGGACACTCAACGAAAGCCCTGCCCCGACAAAGCGCATCGCCGCGGTAGACCAGTGCGATGGTTGCCGTTCAGCCGATTGCGCCCGCACGACAACGCTGGGGCTTGCTTGCCTGCTGACGCCTCAGCCCTGAAGGGATTTAAGCCAGTCGCCGATGGTGGCTCCGCGATGGCGCTCGGAATGAGCGAGCGGTGCGACATGCCGTTCGGTGGCTGCCATCTTGCGGATATCGCGCGGGTTCGCGCCGAATTCGTGATTGAAGGCGCGTGTGAAATTTGCGGCCACGTCGAAGCCCGCGGCTTCCGCGATCTCGGAGATAGGCCGATTATTCGTCGGGTCACTGAGGTCCGCATAGGCCTGCAGAAGCCTGCGTCGGCGAATATAATTAAGGACGCCGCCGCTCGGCTCGAACAGTTGATAGAGGCGTGTTCGCGAAATGCCCAGTGCCCGGGAGATGGCATCCGGGGACAATTCTCCCGAATGAAGGTTATGATGGATGTACCGATGCGCCCGTTCCATCATTCCCATGTTTACCGGGGACCCTGCCGCGTCCGGCCGCGTGGACGATGCGGCGCAAGCGACGATCATGTCACGTATCGTGCGCACGATACGCGGCACTTCAGGCGCGGTAATGTTGCTGAGATTTGATTCCATGCCATTGATGTAGTTGATGAGCAGATCCGCCAGGCTGCCGGACAAGACGGAATTATTAGCGCCCTCGAACTTGCTCGCATCCTCCGCCAGCAATTCATATGGCATGAAGAGAAAGACGGCCGCAGACTCCGTCATGCGCCCGCGATATGGATAGCCGAGCGACCGGAAAAAGAGTTCTCCTGGCCCCGTCTCCGTAACGCGGCGGTCGACTTCGGTCCATGCCCGACCGCTGCGGAACAGTCCAACATTCCAATGGTCGATCGGGCTGGAGCGCAGCATCGCGCGAGATCGCTCATAGCTGTATCCCGGCGTACGCTGTTGAACGACGAGCAAATCACCAAGGTGCCATCCTATCTGCTCTGCGGGGAAACCCTCATCCGGAGACTTGCCGTCCGGCAACCGAACATCGACCAGCGGCGCCATGTGCCCGCGCCAAGCGTCAAACTGCTCGGCAGGCGGCAGTGCGAGCGTGGAGAAGTGCGAGGGCACCAGTCCCGGGTGGTTGGCGGCTTCCCTTCGCACGGTCGGCTCACGGGGCCAACGGCGCCGCTCCAAATGCGCCGGCCACGCCGGAGTTTCCGTCGGATTATCTCCTGACCCGGACTCCTTACTCATGCAACTCCTCCAGTGAATGGTCTCCTCGAGCGTGAACCGCAGGCGATCGAATGCTTTGAGACGGCCATCTCTGCCCCGGTGCAACTCGCCCCAAAGTGGAACGGTTCCGCCGGAGTACACCCAAGAGTGATAGTTATACCTCGTTTTGAGTAGAAATGCACGGCAAGATAACTATCCGGATTGGGTGATAATGACATTCACCACGCTGCGATTGTATCAAGAGACAACAGTCGATTTCAAATAGCGCGAGGCAAAAGCCAGGGTATTTTCGAACGAAAGTATTTGAATTACCTAGTTATTCCTTCCGTTGGCGAACAGTGCTTAGTTTTTTGATAAGTGGCGTGGAGATTATCCGTGAATTATTTTCGTAATGATTTCAGAAACACTTTGACCAATGCAAACGAAGACAATGATTTCTCGCGGCGCCCGAAGAATCTGAAGCGAATACTCGTCACTGGCGGCGCGGGCTTCCTGGGATCACATCTCTGCGAGCTGCTTCTTGGCGCCGGTCACGAAGTCATTTGCATCGACAACTTCTCGACCGGCTTGAGACGCAACGTTGCGCAGCTGAAGCGCTTCGACACCTTCCGTGTCATCGCCCATGACATCGTGGAGCCGATCGACCTGGAGGTCGACGAAATCTACAACCTCGCCTGCCCGGCATCGCCGCCGCACTATCAGGCCGATCCGATCCAGACCATGAGGACCTGTGTGGTCGGGTCGCTCAATCTGTTGGATCTGGCTGCGCGCAAGGGGGCGCGCATCTTCCAGGCGTCGACGTCGGAAATCTACGGCGACCCGCAGGTCCACCCGCAGGTGGAAAGCTACTGGGGCAACGTCAATCCCTTCGGTCCACGCTCCTGTTACGACGAGGGCAAGCGTTGCGCAGAAACCCTGTTTTTCGACTTCCATAAGGTCCATGGCGTCGACATCAAGATCGTTCGCATCTTCAACACCTACGGCCCCCGGATGCGTCCGGACGATGGCCGCGTCGTCTCGAACTTCATCGTCCAGGCACTCAAAGGTGAGGACATCACCATTTATGGCGACGGATCGCAAACGCGCTCCTTCTGTTTCGTCGACGATCTGATTGACGGCTTCGCCCGCCTGATGGCGTCGCCATCGTCGCTCACTGGCCCCGTCAATCTCGGCAATCCCGGAGAATTCACGATCAGTGAACTCGCTGAACAGGTGATCCACTTGACCGGCTCACGCTCGAAGATCATCCGCCGGCCCCTGCCCGTCGATGACCCGCGTCAGCGCCGCCCGGACATTTCGCTTGCAACGGAAGCGCTCGGCTGGCACCCGACGATCAATTTGTCGGAAGGTCTTGCGCGCACGATCCAATACTTCGACGGCCTCCTCTCCGGTTCCGATCGGAAAGTGATGGAGCTGGTCTGATGAACGCGCCACGCATTCTCGTTACGGGTGGGGCCGGCTACATCGGCAGCCACACGGCAAAGCTTCTCCGCCTGGAGGGCATCGAGCCTGTCGTCTACGATAATTTGTCGACCGGGAACCGCTCCGCGGTACGCTGGGGACCATTCGTCCAGGGAGACATCCTGGACACGGCCCGTCTGGTCGAAGTGATGGAACAATATCAGCCGGCCGCCATCATCCATTTCGCAGCATCCGCCTATGTCGGTGAGTCCGTCGCAGACCCTGCGAAGTACTACAACAACAACGTCCGCGGAACGCTGTCGCTCCTCGATGCGTGCCGGCAGACGGGCCTCGACAAGATCATCTTCTCGTCGAGCTGCGCCACCTACGGCGTACCGGCGGTGTTGCCGATCGACGAGGCCACGCCGCAGGCACCGATCAATCCCTACGGCAAGACGAAACTGATGGCCGAGAACATGCTTGCGGACTACGCGGCGGCCTTCGGACTCAACTATGTATCGCTGCGCTATTTCAACGCCTGCGGGGCCGATCCGGAGGGTGATCTTGGGGAGTGGCACGACCCGGAAACGCACCTCATTCCGCGGGCACTCATGGCCGCGGCAGGCAAAATCCCGCATCTGGAGATCTTCGGCGACGACTACGACACGTCCGATGGGACCTGCGTGCGCGACTATATCCACGTGGCCGATCTGGCGCGCGCTCACGCGCTGGCCTATCGACATCTCGCCAGCGGTGGAGCGAACCTTGCGCTCAATCTCGGCACCGGCCGTGGTTGTTCCATCAAGGAAGTGCTTCAAGCAATCAGCGAGGTTACAGGTCACGACGTCCCGGTGATGTTTCGCCGACGACGTTGCGGAGATCCGCCGGCGCTCTATGCCGATGCTGCGCTTGCCCACCGGACACTGGGCTTCCTGCCCCGCTATTCCGATCTTGAGACAATCGTGCGAACGGCTGCGCCATTCTTCGGACTGGAGGCGCGGCCATGACTCGCCTTTCTGCCGATGACCGGACGAACACGTCGCAAAGCGACGAGCCCTTGCTCGTCCCGGTGCTCACCGGCTATCGCCGGGCGGAATATCTCCTCGGCGCCGGCCTGTGGCTAGCCGCCCTCGTTCATTTCTGGGCCTGGTGGCTAGAGCCGCGCCACCACTTGGACACTTTGGGCAGCGTTACGGTGACCGCGGTCCTCGCGTGGGTCACCCTCCTGCCTGGCTATTTCATTGCGGTCTTCTACCGCGCGGCAAAACCAAATGGACCTCTGCGGTTGCCGGTCGGCAGCCGCGTCGCGATGGTCGTGACCAAGGCACCATCGGAACCCTTTTCGATCGTGTCGGAGACACTGAAGGCGATGCTCGCGCAGGATGTCCCGCACGACACCTGGCTCGCAGACGAAGATCCCTCCGAGGCGACGCTCGAGTGGTGCCGCAGGCATGGCGTCTTCGTCTCGACCCGCAAAGGACGGGCCGACTATCATCGGACCTCGTGGCCGCGACGCACGCGTTGCAAGGAAGGCAATCTCGCCTTCTTCTACGATCATTACGGCTATGATCGCTATGATTTCGTGGCCCAGCTCGACGCAGACCATGTTCCTGAGCCTGGTTATCTTTTCGAGATGCTGCGGCCTTTTGCCGACCCGAGGGTTGGTTACGTCTCCGCACCAAGCATCTGTGACCGCAACGCATCGGAGAGCTGGGCGGCGCGCGGAAGGCTTTATGCCGAGGCGAGCATGCACGGCTCGCTTCAGGCTGGCTATAATGGGGGGCTGGCGCCGCTGTGCATAGGATCGCACTATGCGGTCCGCACGGCGGCGCTGGAGGAGATCGGCGGACTCGGGCCCGAACTGGCCGAAGATCATTCTACGACGCTGATGATGAACGCCGCCGGCTGGCGCGGCGTCCACGCGCTCGAAGCGATCGCGCATGGTGATGGGCCGCGCACCTTTGGGGACCTCGTGACCCAGGAATTCCAGTGGTCGCGCAGCCTCGTGATGCTCCTGCTGCAGTATTCGCCACGCTTGGTTGGCAGATTGCCGCTGCGGCTGAAGTTCCAGTTCCTCTTCTCGCAGCTCTGGTACCCTTTGTTCGCGTGCTTCATGGCGCTGATGTTCGCGATGCCGATTATGGCGCTGGCGCGCGGCGAGACCTTTGTCGCGGTGACCTATCCTGATTTTCTCGCGCATTTCGCGCCGCTTTCGACCATCCTCGTGCTTTTGGCCTATCGCTGGCGCGCCAGCAGTTCGTTCCGGCCGTATGACGCCAAGATCCTGAGTTGGGAATGCACGCTCTTCCTCTTTGCGCGGTGGCCTTGGGCTCTCGCTGGCACGCTGGCCGCGGTGCGCGACTGGCTCACCGGATCCTTCGTGGATTTCCGCGTCACACCGAAAGGTGCATCCGAGGTCGATCCGCTGCCGTTCCGCGTTCTCGCGCCTTACGTCGTTCTGGCCATTGCAGCCGTGCTGCCGGTCCTCCTTGTCGGCGATGCTGCGAACGCCAAGGGCTTCTACCTCTTCGCGATCCTGAATGCCGCGATGTACTGCCTGCTTCTGCTGGTCATCGTCGCCCGGCATTCGAAGGAGAACGCGGTCGCCGTTCCCTCCCGTTTTCACCGCCCGGCGATGGCGGCAGGTCTTTCGGCACTCGTCGCATTGCCCGGTATTGCGACCGCCGAACACGGGAAAGACGGGCTTGAGGCGCTCGCATGGGGTGCCGGACACCTCCGCCTCTTCGAGGAGCGCTATGCGGCAGCGGGGGCCGGGCAGAACGGCAGCAACTCGCGAAAGATCGTCTTTCGGCCGCACTGGATTTCCGTCACGGCGGAACAGGGAAACGGTGGGGCACACTGAGGATAAAGCCATGACAGAAAAAGTCGTATTTCATCGGAAACAACGCTGGGGTGCCCGCTATGCGATGTTCGTCAGGCGTCTTGCTCTTGGCGTCATCCCAGCAGCCCTTCTCCTCAGCCAATCGCCGGCGTCGGCGGAGATCGTCGTTCCCGAAAAAGCACGGGCCATGACCGGGCTGGAGCTTTACATGATCTTCCGCGACAAAACGTGGAAGTGGGAGCATGGCGCCGGCCGAATGCAAGGCGAAGGCCGCGTTTTCCGAGCCTGGGCGCAGTCTGAGGCGGGAGCGACATGGGCGGAAGGCCGCTGGAGCGTAACTGATGGCGGTCAACTCTGCCTGAAAGCCGTATGGCACACCCAGAGCGCCGCGGCTCGCGACAAGACCTGCTTCACGCACCGGATCCTCGACGGCACGATCTATCAGAAACGGGAGCCCGCCGGCGACTGGTACGTCTTCAGACACGCAAAGTCGGCGGCCGATGACGAGTTCAATCGTCTGATCGTTGAGGATCTGGTCGAAACGAAGCTCCCGATCATCCGGGAGGTCCTCAATGCCCAAGCGGAAGCAAAAACGGATAGCGTTCGCCCGCAAACCAAGGCGAACGAAGTTGGAGGTGTGCAATGAACAAGAGATCAAAGGCGTTTGCCTTCACATTTTTTGGCTTGTTGCTGTCGGGTACCGTCCTCGCAGCCAGCATGCCTCGCGGAATTCCAGACGCGAACTCCATCACCACGGCAGTACCATCGGACAAGCGTCCGGTGCTGACGCCGGACTCGATAGATTTCGGCGCCTATGATCCGCATGGCGACTTTGGAGAGCAGTCGCAATCCAAGATCGAACATCTCTTCCTCCCTTGGGAAGACGTCGATCTGTCGACGCTGACGCTTGCAGACAATTATGCGCAAGCGCGCGGACGCACGCTGATGATCACGATCGAGCCGTGGTCCTGGTCACCCGACTGGCGCGTTTCGGATCAGGAATTGCTGCGCAGCATTCTGAGTGGAGAGCGCGATGACAACATGGCCGCGGTGTGTTCGACGGCCGCCACGCTGAAAAGCCCGATCATCATAAGGTGGGGCCAGGAAATGGACGAAACGGATAACCAATTCTCCTGGTCTCACTGGCAGGGTGCGGAATTCAAGGCGGCCTTCCGACGCATGGTGGGCGTGTGCCGGGCGCATCTGAAAAGCGCTAACTTCATGTGGTCGCCCAAAGGGAACCAAGGGCTGGAGGCGTTTTATCCCGGGGACGACGTCGTCGACATCGTAGGGCTGTCGGTGTTCGGCTATCAACAATACGATCGAGCCATGACTGGCCGCGACCTGTCGTTTTCTGAACGTCTGACCCCCGGATATGAGCGGGTGAAGAGCTACGGCAAGCCAATCATGGTCGCCGAGCTCGGTTACGAAGGTGATGCATCCTATGTGGCGAGCTGGGCGACAAACGTGGCCACGCGCCATGCCGAATTCCCGGAACTGACGGCAGTTGTTTATTTCAACGACCGCGAAATCTACCCGTGGCCTGGGGGTTATGGACGGCCCGATTGGCGGGTGGTCCGGGAAGCTACCAACTAGCCAGCATTCCGACAGGAGACATGAGATGAAGTCAGCACCACGCACAATATCTTTGCTTGTCGCAATCGCCACGGCCATCGGTGCGACGGGATCGGTTGCCGAGGCCGCTACCGGACGCGTGAACGCTCAAAAAGCGACGCCGCTGACGCACGAGGAGCTCTACAAGCTCTACGGTCAGAAATCGTGGATCTGGAAAGCGGGCGCCGGCTACTTCTCGGTGCGGCAGCGCCGGTTTACGGCCTGGTCGCGCGAGAACGGAACGCCCTCATACGGCGTCGGCCGCTGGTTCATCACTGGGCCGGGAAAACTCTGCTTCAAGGCCGACTGGCGTGGCAAGGACGGCTCGGCCCCCGCAACGACATGCTTCAGCCATCGCAAGCAAGGTAGCCGCATTCTCCAGAAACGAGAACCGAATGGCGAATGGTATGTCTTCAGGAACACGCCGGCAAAGCCTGATGACGAATTCGCCAAACTTCGCCGCGGCAACTATGTGAGCGCGCGGCTGAACCGCTTCGAGGCCAGGCTCGGCAAGGTCGAATGATCTTGACCGAGTGAAGGGGTTGCGCAGCCTATTGGCGTCAGCGCATCAAAAAGGCTCCGCAGATGAGCCCGTCGCCAATCGGCGCGCAACTCCGCCATTATCGAAGGAAGCAGCGCGAGGTGCTGCCAAAACCGCTCGGCGTGCAAATATATGGCGCGCGCCCGAGATAGGCGGCCCGTTCGAGCTTGGCTGCCCGTTGAACGACGACCTGCTTTGCCGCGACGGGCTTGCTGCTTAACGCCGGGTAGCCGACCTGTTTCGTTAGCGACGATGTGCGGATGCTCTGATCCACGGTGGCAGAACATCCCGACACCGCTGCTACAAGGAGCAGTGCAAGAACGCCCCGCACTATGCCGCTACGGCTGTCGATTGATCCGACCGAAATTCTTGTTTGCGCTTTCATGGCTAGAACTCCCGGTTCCGAAACTCATGCGCAAACGGTAGATGAGACGATTTAAATGGCCGTGCAGAAAATGCATACAACTTGACCTATCGCAGCTACGGTGCTGCCGCACGTGAGTCTGGGGTTAATGAGCACGCTCGCAGCCACTGCATTCCGGCAGGTTGGCCATAGACAATTGCTAAGCCGACCCTTTCTTGGACCAACGCCCTTCCCCGATGCACCCGCGCCACGATCATCCGGTGTGAAAGCGGAGGCTAGTTTTTGCCGATGTGCGTTCGCCGCCGCTTGGTATTTAGCTATCCAAGATGGCCCTGGGCAGGATGATGTCGATCCCGCTGTCGCGCACCGCCGTCGTACAGAGCCGGGCTGCTCTTCGATATCGGTAGTCGGCGGACCTGCCGCCGTTGACCACGTCATTCCCCGCACGCTCTCGGCCCATACGTCTGTCCGCGGACCGGCTTGAAAAACCGGAAGCGGCAGCGCCCATCAAGCAAAGATGCGGCGTCGCGACGGCGAACCAGTGTTCGCCGCCGATCCGGCGTCGTCTATGACTTGTTGTTCGAGCAGTCCGCATCCAGTGACTGGGCCACCAACTCCGAGGACATCTTCATAAACGCATCGATCGAAGGGAGCGTCCGCCGCTCCTTCAGACAGGCCGCGAACGAGCGCGTGCACGGGCTGTATCTTGCGATCGACAAGGTGCGAAGCCTCTGGTCCCGCGAGAACTCGAAATTCGAGATGATGCCGAGGCCCAATCCAGCCGCCGTCGCCTCCAGCACGGAGTCGCGCGGCAATTCCATGACGACGTTCGGGCGGATGCTGTTTGCGGCGAGGACCTCCTCGAGCGCACGCCGGGTCATCGATCCCTTCTCGCGCATGATGAGCCGCTGGCCATCGAGTTCCTCGATGTTGACCTGGCTGCGATGCGCCCAGGGGTGTGAGACGGGAACGGCGATGACAACTTCGTGCTTGCCGAGACAGACCAGGTCCAGACGCGGATCACTGTAGTCGCTGCCGATGATGCCGACATCGACTTCGTAATTCAGCAGCTTCTGGTAAATGGAGTCGGAGTTGGCGCTCTCCACGGTCACATGCATGAGCGGATAGCGGTCGATGTATTTGGACAGTTGCTTCATCACGAAGAAGGGGCCGACCGTACCGATGTGGAGGCGACCTGCGAATTGGTTGCCGACGGTGTTCAGCAGCGAATGCGCCCGCTCTTCCAGGGAAAATATCTGTCTGGCGACCGTGAGCAGCGCCTCCCCTGCATCGGTCAGTGTGAGGTCGCTCGGCCCGCGCACGAAAAGCTGAAGATTGTAGGTCTCCTCCAGCGCCTTCACCTGCGTAGTCACGGTAGGCTGGCCTATGCAAAGCAGTTCGGCCGCCTTGGTGAAGCTCAGCTCGCGCGCAACCGCGTAAAACGAACGCAGCTGGTTAAAGTTGACGTAGTTTATTCTGTTTCTTGTAATCGTCTCGCCTGCCGGCACAATCTCCCCCCATGCCAACCATCCCTTCAAGCACTCGAGCTATAGCCGAGTTCGCGGAAAGAAGATCCATTAGAATTGTATAATGGTTCAGTCCAGTCAGTTCGAACAAGGCTGCATCGCGTCCCGCAGCCTTCAGCCCGCCAGTGAAGCGCGCCGCCTGCCGGAGAAATCCGAGCGTTTCGTCCGCACCGACGAAAATACGATACTGGTTTGGCGGCAGCTCATGGTGGATCGGACTGAGCGGTGCGGCCCTGCGAACTGTCAGCTTGAGTGCCTTATTCAGACTGGTGCCGACCAACGGTCGTACATCGAAGATGCCGCTGATCGGCACCATCCCCGCGAAGGGAACGGACGCGACGACGGGGTCCTCCGGGGCCTGCATGCCCGCCCAGATCGAAAGGTGGCCGCCGGCCGAATGACCGGTGGTCATAAATGACGACGGCGGCGACCCCGTCTGTCGAGTGACCGCCGCGAAAATCGCCGGCAGACACGACCTCGCGGCGGCGGCGATCGCTTCGGGCGACATCTCTGGCGCGAGCGGGTAGTTCGGCAAGGCGACTGAAAAACCTCGTGCCAGGAGCGGCCCTGCGACAAAACTGAAGCGCTGCTTATCCAGGCTCTGCCAATAACCGCCATGGAAGAATACCGCCAGGGGCGCATCGTTTTCGCCCGGAAAGAGGTCGAAGGTCATGCGCGGATGACGCCCATAGGGCAGATCGAGCAGGCAAAAAGCCTCTCGGCGCATCCGCTCGCTCTCTTTATCGTAGAGCGCATAGACATCGCTGCGCTCCGGATGGCGATCGCGGAAAACGTAATCGGGTTCGTCCAGCCGTGCCACGCCAGGCGCCTTACTCGAACATCACGACGCTTCGCACCGAGACGCCGTTTCGCATCAGGTCGAAGCCTTCATTGATCTGCCGAAGGGTCAAGCGGTGAGTAATCTGCCTGTCGATGTCGATTTCGCCTTGCATGAAGCGATCGATGAGTGCGGGCAGTTCGCTTCGTCCCCTTATCCCGCCGAAATAGCTGCCGAGGATAGACTTTCCGTACCGCACCTGTACGGGAGGAAACGACAATTCGGCACCCGCCGGCTCGACACCGAGCAACACACTGGTGCCCCAGGCCGGCTTGCAGCAATCCAGAGACTGCCGCATGACCTTAAGCACGCCGGTGCATTCGAACGCGACATCGACACCACCTGAAGTCAGGTCCCTGATTGCGGCGACCGGATCGGGCGCGTCCTCCCCGGGGACGATGAAGTCGGTCATCCCGTAGATCTTTGCGAGCTCGGTCTTGCTCCGGCTGATATCGATGCCGATGATCCGCGAGGCACCCGCGATCCTTGCGCCCTGTATGATGTTTACACCGATGCCGCCGAGTCCGAACACTGCGACAGCATCGCCTTCGCGCACATGTGCGAGCGCGGCGCCGACTCCGGTCGTCACGCCGCAGCCGAACAGACAGACTTTGTCGAGCGGCGCATCCTTGCGTATCTTCGCCAGCGCGATTTCAGGCACAACCGTATAGCGCGAAAACGTAGACGTCCCCATGAAGTGATGGACGGGTTCCCGTCCGCGCCGGAAGCGAGGCGACCCGTTCGGCATGACGCCACGGTCCCGCGTCGGCTTGATGGTCCAGCAGAGATTGGTTCGCTTCGAACGGCACATGCTGCATTCGCCGCATTCGGGGCCGTAGAGCGGGATGACGTGATCGCCGGGCGCGAGGCTCGTCACGCCCTTACCGACTTCCACCACGCGGCCTGCACCTTCATGGCCCGGTATCAGCGGATAAACACTGCTCGTATTGATTCCCTCAAGGGCAGTCAAGTCCGTGTGGCAGAGCCCGCTCGACACGATCTCGACGAGTACCTCTCCCGCTTGGGGGCCATCGACGGTCACCGTATCGACTTCGAGCGGTTCGTTGGGCGCCACGCAGATCGCCGCTTGCGAATTGATCATCGGTTCACCTCATGCATCGGCAGTTTCACGGGCAGCCAGGAATCCGGCGGCGCGCAATTCGTCGCGGGTCGCTACGGCGCCGCCACGGAACAGGTTCTGCGCCTTTCGAAAGGCTTTGCCGGCATCGATACCGAATAGCCCTCTCAGCTTTCCGCCCACCACGAAACAGGCGAGATAGCCGCTTTCGCCGGCGACGCCCTGCTCGTAGATTTCCGCTTGCGGCTCCAGCAGCCCGGCGATCTGATATCGGCGGTCGAACTGGTCGGTCCAGAAATACGGCACGGAGGCCCCGTTCCGCGGCTGATCGCATATCGCTCTCGCCGCGTTCGACGCCATTTCCTCGGCATTCATCCAGGATTCGAGCCGCCAGCGGCCGCCGTAGTGGGGATTCCGGTGCGAGGCGGCATCGCCGATCGCATAGACGTCCGGGTCGCTTGTGCGGCAACGATCATCGACTTCGATACCGTTGTCCACCTGCAATCCCGCTGACCGGGCGAGTTGGTCATTCGGCAAGCCGCCGATACCGACAAGAACCAGATCAGGGTGGATCGTCTCGCCGCTGCGCAACGTTATGGAGATCCGCTCCGGCGTCTGGACGATTTCGTCCATGGCCTCATTACAGAGTATTTTGACGCCGGCGTTCGTATGGCGCTCCGTTACCAGATCGGCCATGCGCGCCGGCAGAACACGTCCGAGCGGTCGCGGCGCAGTTTCAATGACGGTCACCTCGGCGCCCAGTTTGCGGGCACTCGCGGCCACTTCCAGACCGATGAAGCCGGCTCCCACGATCAGCAGCTTGGCACCTGGCCTGATGGCGCTTCTGAGCGTCCGCGCCTCCTCGAGTTTGTGGAGGTAGCAGACCCGCGAACCAAGCACATCCAGCATGGGCAGCCGGCGCGGGGTCAGCCCCGTCGCGAGAACGAGCTTGCAATAGCCGAGGTGCCTTTCGTCAGCGAGACGCACTGTCCTGTTGCGCAGATCAATGGACCGGACGACCTGGCCCGCCACATGCTCGATGTCGAGCGCCGCCAGCATTTCGGGATCGATCACGAAGGAGGGTGAAGGCTCGACCTCTTCGACCAGCACCGCTTTGGAAAGCGGCGGGCGTTCATAGGGAAGGCAGGGCTCGTCTCCGACGAGAATGATTTTGCCCTGCCAGCCGAAATGCCTCAGTCGTTCGGCACATCTGCCGCCGGCATGTCCGGCGCCGACGATCACGACAGGAAGATTTGATCCTGTCATGCCGCCCGCCGCGCTTCGCGTTGGAGACGCAGCACCTCGCCGAGGATCTCCCGGTGGACCTGGATATAGCCCTTGCTGACGTGCTTCAGGTGCGGCTCGACATGGTCATGCAGCTTGCCCAGTGCATGGAACGGCACGGAGGATGCAAGATGATGCTCGGCATGGAAAGGCATGTTCCAGTACAGCTGCCGGATAATGGGATTGACCAAAGTCGTTCTCGTATTGGCGAGAAGATCTGGGCTCTCGTCCGCACCGGTATGCTCCGCCATGCGGATCGCACGCAGAACCGGCTCCCCGATAACCCGAGGAAGAAACCAGTAGATGAGAGCGATCGGGCTCGCGAAATAGACCGAGGCGGCGGCGGTGACCACGTAGAGCAGGACCAGCAATCGGATTTCGAGGGACACCTGCCCCCGCACCGATGCGGGCAGGAACGTCCTTTCTTCTTCGTTGTAATTGCCCGTGGAGCCGCGGACGAGCGTGCCGACAAGCTTCGGCCAGAACGACGCGCCGACAATCATCGAGAAATACTCCCTCAGGCTCGTCGGGAACGGCACGATATCCGGGTCACGTTCGTCGTGCTGGGTATAAGTGTGGTGCGCCGCGTGCCGGTACTTGAAGTAGAGGAACGGGCGCATGGTGATCGCGCCGATCGCGAATCCGACGACATGGTTGAGCCAGCGGGACCGGAAAGCGGTGCCATGCGAGCATTCGTGCAACGGGGCAAACATCAATACGATGACCGTTCCGTAGAGCAGCATCGCGGGCACCTGCAGCCAAATATTATCTGACGCTAAATAAATGAGAGACGCTGTCGCCGCTAGGGCCAGAACATGTACGGCAAGATTATAAAGTCCAGGTCCATTCGTCCGTACGCGCAGTTCCTTGAGTTTCTCGCGAGAAACGACTTCCGGCCCCGTCAGTGGCCAGATATTACTTCCAACGCCACCGATGCCAGCGTAACTAGCTGAAGAATTTCCTTCCATGATGTCCTCTACCTCGGAGTTATATTCACCTTATTTTACCGGTTGATCTGCGGCGGGAAAAATTCATTGTTCCGATAGGGTCATTGCAAAAGCCCGTGCGACTTGCCGGTAGGGCCCGGGCAGGCCCAAGGGAGTGTTCCTGCCCGGGCGACGCGGTTCGTCGCTTACGCGAAGAACCGCTGTGTAATGGCCTCGGCCGAGAACTCGGATCGTTGGAACTCCCCGGTGATGCGGCCGCGGCTCATAACGATGATGCGGTCGCAGACATGCAGCATTTCCTGCAGCTCCGTCGTCAGCAGGATGAGCGCCTTGCCTTCTTCCGCCAACGTCTGCAGGGCATCCCAGATTTCAGCCTTTGCGCCGATGTCCACGCCGCGGGTCGGATCCTCGGCGATGACGATCCCGCTCTTTCTGGCGATCCATTTTCCGATGACGATCTTTTGCTGATTACCGCCCGAAAGCTGGGAGGCCTTCTGCGAAAGCCCGCTCACCTTGATGGAAAGCAGCCGGACCAGATCCGATGCCAGGCGGCGGACCTGTCCTCGACGAAGCACGCCCCACTTTCCGACCGAGCGGAGGGTGGTCATCGACGCGTTGTCCGCGACGTTCATGCCCAGAACGAGGCCTTCGTTTTTCCGGTCCGCCGGCATATAGGCGACGCCCAGCCGTATCGCGTCATGCGGAGTTTTCAGCTTCACTGCCGCGTTTCCGATGACAATCCTGCCGCCATCGGTCTCCGTCGCGCCAAACAGGGCCTGGGCGACGATCTCGCGATTGCAGCCGAGGAGCCCGGCTACCCCCAATATCTCGCCTTTCCTGAGTTCGAAGGAGACATCCTTGAACTTCCCCGCCTTGGAGAGGCCGTCGACCTTGAGCAGTACCTCTCCCTGCCGACGGGGCCGATAGACGCTGTGTGCGTTGGCCTTGGCCTTGCCGACCATGTGAGAGACCAGTACCGGTTCGGTCAAACCCGCCGCAGGAAGCACCGTCACGACCCGGCCGTCCCTGAGAACCGTGATGCGGTCCGAAATCTCCAGCACCTCAGTGAGGCGATGGGATACATAGACGATCCCCAGGCCCCGCGATTTCAGCATTTTGACGATGCCGAGCAGATGCGCCACCTGGTCGTCGTTCAGCGAAGCGGTCGGCTCGTCAAGCACGATCACCTTGGGTTCGGTTGCCAGGGCCCGGCAGATCTCGACGATCTGCTGCTCGTTGAGACTGAGCGTCCCGACCTTCCGGTTCGGGTCGATGCGCACTCCGATGGTTTCGAGCAGTTTGCTTGCCTTGCGATTCATCGTTGCACGGTCGATCGTGCCAAGGCCGCCGCGCGGCTCGCGCCCCAGAAACATATTCTGCGCGACAGTGAGATTCGAACAGAGGACGAGCTCCTGGTGGACCATTGCCAGATGGTGTTCGATTGCGACGCTAGGGGTGGCGAGCGTGACCTGCCGGCCGTCGATCAGGATCTCGCCCTCGTTCGGCTGCTGCAATCCATTCATGCAGGACAGCAGCGTCGATTTGCCCGCGCCGTTTTCACCGACGAGCGCGTGGACTTCCCCGGCCTTGAGGTCAAAGGACACGTTCGATAGGGCTCGGACGCCGGGAAAGCTCTTGCTGAGGTTGCGAAGTTCGAGAATTGGCGCGCTGTTTTCCATATCCTCAGCTCACCGAATATTTCTCGAGCAGACTGCGATGTCGGTCCATTGAGCCAACCAGGCTCTGATAGACGGCGCGCCACTCCTCGAAGAAATCGACGTAGCGACGGTTTGCGACGGGGTCGGGATCGATCGTTTCCTTGATCTTCACGATATCCGCGAGCGGAGTGACGGGGTCGGAATATATTCCGGCGGCCACAGCAGCCAGAACAGCGTCGCCGATCGGGGCCGCCTCTCCGATATCCGGAACCTTCAGCGGCCGGTTGACCACGTTCGCGGTGATCTGGTTCCAGAACCGGCTCTTGGTCGGTCCGCCGTTCAGAACCAGCGTGTCGATCTTGGCTCCGGCCGCCTCGGCGATGCGGAAGTTGGAGAGGAGATCAAACGCGACACCTTCGATCAGCGCACGGATCATCGTCGCCCGCGTCGTGGTCGGCTGGACACCGAAGAAGACGCCGGTCGCCCTGCTGTTCCAGTTG
The DNA here is from genome assembly GCF_013488225.1 of Sinorhizobium mexicanum. NCBI lineage: Bacteria > Pseudomonadati > Pseudomonadota > Alphaproteobacteria > Hyphomicrobiales > Rhizobiaceae > Sinorhizobium > Sinorhizobium mexicanum. The sequence goes on from NZ_CP041241.1 coordinate 1,593,121, forward strand.
GGCGCCAGCGAATTGCCGAGATAGGGCAGGTAGAGCAGTCCGTTCGAGCATGCCGGTACGTGCTTTGCCTGTTCCGTGAAAAGATCGAATACGTTCTGGCCCATGCGCTCGGCAAGACGGAACTCGCCATCGCCGAACTGATCCCGGAACCACTTGAGAGAGGCTCCCGTGAACGCCATCGGAGCGTCGAACATGGTCAGGCCCGGCAGCACGTGCGGCCATTTCAGGATACGGTATTCGTCCACCGTCTGTTCCGTCGGGATCATGATGCCGAGGTTTGATCCCGTTCCCATCGAGTAGAAAGCCTCCCCGGCCTTCGTGACGCCAACGCCCAGCGCCGCCGAGCTGATGTCGGTGCCGCCTGCGGCCACGATGGTGCCGGCGCGCAGGCCGGTCTCCTCGGCAGCCTTGCTGGTGATCTCGCCGACGATTTCGTGCGACCTGTAGAGCCTGGGGAACTTCTCGATCGGGATGCCGATGGCGTTGGCGACCGCGGGGTTCCAGGCCTCCTTCTGGTATTCATAGGCATAAGCGAGGCCCGCATCGCCGGTGTTCATCGTGAAGTTGCCGCACATCCGGTAGGTGCAGTAGCCGGCGGGCGACAGGAACTTGTGGGTCGCGGCAAAGACATGCGGTTCATGCTTGGCGATCCAGAGCGCCTTCGGGTCAATGAACCAGGGCGCGACGCGATTGCCATTGTTGCGGTTGATTTCCTTCTCGCCAATCGTGTTGCGGATGTCGGTACATTCCTCCTCGGAACGCGAATCCATCCAGATCATCGCGGGGCGGAGTGGCCTGCCCTTGTCGTTGACCGGAAGCGTGACGCCGACGAGCCCCGAAATCGCGACGCCGGCGATCTGGTCGGCAAAATTGCCCTGCTCGAGACATTGCCGGATGGACGAAGTCACGGCCTGCCAGTAGTTGTCTGCCTCCTGCTCCGCCCAACCGGGCTTGGGGTGGAAGAGCGGATGCTCCTGCGATCCGAAGGCCACAACCTTCCCCGTCTGCGTGTCGAGCACGCAGGCCTTCACGTTGGTGGTGCCTATGTCGATTCCGAGTGTGAGATGTCTAGCCAAAATTTCCTCCCATGCCAGACGATTTTTGTAACTAGTTTTTGTGGTTAAGGCGGGTCAGGCTTACCGCCAGGATCAATACCGCTCCGATTGCGAGGTTCTGGTACCAGGTCGGCACGCCCCAAATCGCCAGCAGGTTGAGCCCCGCGGAAAAGCCCACGGCTGCAGTCAGGACGCGCCAAAGCGATCCCGTACCGCCCGCGAGCGCCACGCCTCCGAGCACTGCGATCGCAATCGCAGTCAGTTCATAGCCCTGCGCGAGCGCTGCCTCGACCGACTTCAGCCGCGCAGTGAAAACCAACCCGGCCACCGCCGCGAACAGCCCGCTCAACGCGAATGACGCCACAATGTATCTGTTCGTCGTAATGCCGGAATAGAGCGTCGCGGTTTCGTTGCCGCCGATCGCGAACAGCCGATTCCCGGCGACAGTTCTGGACAGGAAGGCATGCGCGAACAGGACCAGGACCACGAGAAGCACGAAGCTGACGGGTACGCCGAGCCAGAGCTCGTCGCTCAGCCAATTGAAGAACGCGCCCTTGAGATAGAACGGTGCGCCGTTGGTGGCGAGGTAGCTCAAGCCGCGCAGCGCCGTCAGCGATACGAGGGTCATGATGAAGGAGGCCACCTTGAAATAGGCGACGCCTACGCCGTTGAGCGCGCCGATGGCGGTGCCGGTCAACAAGGAGACGGCGACGAAAATCAGAGGCGATCCTGCGAACGTATTGCCCTTTACGATCCACCGTAATCCCAGCTCGCGACCTACCCAGGATGTGACTACGACAGCGACGATCACCGAGAACACCATGTTCGCGGCGACCGACAGGTCGATCCGGCCGGTGATCAGGACGATGGTCATTCCGGTCGCCAGCAGTCCGACGAGCGCAGCATTGCGCAACAGGTTCTGGATGTTGAGCGCCGAGAGATAATGCGGCGACGTCAGCGCTCCGAGGACTAGGATGGACAGGACGAGCCACAGGATCGGCTCTCTGATGATTTGCGCGAGTCCGGACGCCCGAACGGCCGGCGCAGACGTTGCTTCGGCAATGATCACTTCACGAACCTCCGATTGCGCATGCCGGGCACGACGACGACAAGGATCACAAGTGCGGTGACGACCTGCTGCATGTAGAAACTGACACCCATCTGGTTGAGCAGGTTGTTGACGACGCCGATGATGAGCGTCGCGACGAGCGTCCCGAATACCGAGCCGGTGCCGCCTGCAAGCGCCGCGCCGCCAAGAACGGTGACCGCCAGAACCTTGAGTTCAAGACCGGGAAAGGCGGCAGGATTGATGTAGCCGAGCCTGGCGCTCTCGATGAGCCCGGTGATTGCCGCACACAGGCCACAGAATGCGAAGACCACGATCTTCACGCGATCGATCCTGATGCCTGACAGCAGCGCGGCGCGGGCATTGCCGCCGGTAGCGTAGAGCTTGCGGCCAAACGTCGAGCTTCTCGTCATGAAAACGCAGGCGAGTGCCATGACAGCGAGAAGGAAGATCGGCACCGGCACGCCGAGGAGTGCTCCGCGCCCGAACCACATATATTCCGCGATCTTCTCCGGGTAGGTCGCCTGACCCGCCGAGAAGATATTGGCGAGTGCGCTGGCGATCCCCAGCATCGCGAGCGTCGAGATCAGGGATGAAACACCGAGTTTCGCTACGAAGATCCCGTTGACGATCCCAAGACAGAGACCGCAAAGCAAAGTGGCGCCAATGATCAAGGCGGGGGAACCGGTGGGCAGCAGCAAGCCGCCGATGACGATGGAGAGCACCGCGACTCCAGCCACCGAAAGATCGATTTCCCCGGTTATGACGACCATCGTCATCCCGAAAGCGAGGATCCCGATTCCTGCAACGGCGGTGAGCACCACGCGCAGATTTTCCGGCGACAGGAAGCCGGGATAAAGGATCTGGCCTGCGACGACCAGTACGCCAAGGACGACGATGCGGCTGAGATCGCCGATCTCGGGCAGGAAACGCATCTGCGCCCAGCCGCCAGCGGCGTTGATGGAGGACTTCTCTTCTATGATGGTCATTGAACGATCCAGTCGGAATGTCTGGCGGTCGCACCGCAGCCGATGAAGGCTGCGGGCCACGGTCTTGAAGACAGATCACCGATCAGTTGACGGCGGGTCCGTAGGCATAGGGCCATTCGTCCGGCGTCATCGTCTCCACCCCTTCGATGACCATCTTGGTCTTCGTGATCATGGGCAGATTGGGTGTCATGATCAGCTTGGGCGGAGCGTCGTTGAGACCTTCCTTCGCGCCGATATGCTTGATCACGGCGCGGATGCCGATATCGCCGATCAGCGGCGTATAGGGCGAGACCATGTCAATGTTGCCGTCGGCGATCTCCTTCAGAACTTCCTTCGCGTCGTCATTGGCGAGGATGACGATCTTCTTCCCGTCCGGCGCGGAATTCAGCCGTTTTGCCTCGCGGATGGCGTCGAGAGCGCCCATCGCCTCCTCGCCGCCCGTATTGAAGCTGACGGAGATGTCGTTGAAGGCCTGAAGGGCATCCGCAGTCGACTGGAATGCCAGCGTTCGCTGACTGTTGGTATGGTAGTTGCCCTGGATGTTGAAACCATCGACATTGCCGATCACCTCAAGGAAGGCACCCGTCCGGATCGAGTCCGCCGTGCTGCCGAGGTCCTTGCGGTTGAGTACGATGTTGCCGGCCTTCAGTACCTCTTTGAGATAGAGGCCCTCCTGCAGGCCGTTGGCGTAGAAGTTTCCGAGAACTTCGGAACTGATCTTTTCCGACGAAGTCCGGCGGTCGACGCTGACGACCGGAATGCCGGCATCGATGGCGCGGTCGACCGGCGGCCCCATCGGCGCTTCACGCGACGGCCAGAGCACAATTCCATCGTATTTCTTGGCGACCCAGGTATCGATGACCTGGCCCATCTTGTTGTCGTCGAATTCGGCGTCAATCACCTCGATCTCGACATTCGGATGGCGGGCGGCCTCCCATGCGGCGGCATCGGCAAGGCTGATCAGCCAAGGATGATTGAACCCGTGGAAGACGAAGCCGATCTTGTAGGTCTTCTTGGGATCGAGCACCGGTCCCTCGGGAAGCGGAATGTAGTCGGTGAAGGGCGCCTTGATCTCGAGCTTGCTATAGGGCCCGGTGAAGGTGGCTCCCATACCCGGCTTCCAGACGAAGCCGTCGGCGAGCCCGCCCACCGGGTAGGCGTCGAGATAGTCGCGGAAACCATCTTTTTCGAAGAGTTCGCCAACGCTCTTGTTGCTCATTCCTTCCTTGGCATGCTCGGAATAGGACGCGATCAGGCCGTTCAGCACGTCATGGACGCCGTCCGCGTGGGCCTGGGCGGTCAGACAGCCCTGGGTTGCGGCGAAGACAGCGACGCTCATCACGCCACCGATGGCGGCGCGCCTTGTGAATTTCAGCATTATTTCCTCCCATGATTGGACAATATTGTCCCATTCGGTCGTGCCATTTCCTCCGGGCACGAACCGACCTCCCCCTACGTGTCGTCTAGTCGACCAACACGTAGACCTGACCGTTCTCAATCTTAGTCTTGAAGGTTTTCAGGTTCTTGGTGACGGGCGGCGAAAGCGCGGCACCCGTGCGAATGTTGAACAGCCCCTGATGCAGCGGACACTCGACGGTTTCGCCATCGATGTATCCTTCGGACATGAAGGCATGCTCGTGTGTGCAGATTCCGGAAGTCGCATAGAACTCGCCGGACAAGTTATAGACAGCGATGCACCTTCCCTTGTGGGTAAACCGCATTGCATCCTCCGATGCCAACGCGCTCGCCTCTACCGCCATGACCCACTCAGCGGCGGTTACGCTGGTATTCTCCTCACTCATAACGTTCTTTCGCTTATCTTCGCTTCGTCAGCAGTTTAGGTTCGCTCCAATCTTTTTGACGACTTGATAAATCTCAAATTCATTCTTTGAATGGGGTCATTGGCGCCTGCCGTCAGTTCCGAATTCGCCGCCTTGGTTTGGTCGGGCATTGGCCTTCACTGCGTCGAGAGTCAGCACGCAACGACGTGGTAAGTCAGGGTTTATTGTTATGCTTCGCGCGACCGGGCAAGTGCGACGGGGGACAGCAAAAGGCTGTTCTTTCCTCCTTTGCTTGAGTTAGGTTAAGGGGAGAGAGGCTGAAACAATGCAGCAGTGGAGAGCCATATGAGGCCGAAGCAGAATTCCGCCAACGCATCGGCCACAGTTGCTTTCATAGACCTTGCCGGATTTAGCGCGATTGCGGACGTTTATGGGGACGCCGTTGCTGTCGACATTCTCGAGGTGTTCGAGGGCATGGTCCATGAAAACCTTAGCGGCCATCAATCGCCGATCAAATGGATTGGCGATGAGGCAATGCTCGCTTTTCCCGAGCCCGAAATTGCGATCCAGGTACTCGGCACGCTGCTGCAGGCATGCCGCAAGCAACCGCTGCTCCCGCTCACACGGACGGGGCTGAATCACGGGCCGGTCGTCCGCCGAGCAGGCGACCTCTTTGGATCGACGGTCAACATAGCGGCGCGGGTTGCGGCGCTCGCATCCCCGGGTCAACTGCTCGCCACTCGTCCGATTGCCGAGGCGGCCGACGCCAAGGGCATTCTAGTCCGAGATCTTGGCCCGGTCGCACTTCGGTCGGTTGCCGGGGAAGTCGATCTCTATGAGATCGAGCTTGCTCCGTCGACTGACTCGGCCTGGATTGACCCGGTGTGCAAAATGCATGCACCCTATTCATCCTATAGACGGTCCGCCCCGCAGGGGCCGTGGTTCTGTTCGCCGCTTTGCGAGGAAGCTTATCGAAAATCGCCGCAGACCTACCCTGCTGCCGCGGCGAGCGGGCCGATCAAGAGAGCAACAAACTAAGCCCTGCTCTGGCGCCGGCGGACGCGCGCGTCGAACTGCGGGTGGCAAGCATGAGCGCGGCGACCGCTCTCCGATCGGGCGGTTCGCTTTCCGAGCTTCTAATCACTCGCTTTCGTTGAGCGCCCGTGCCGTTCCAGCGCCCCTTATCAGTGCTCGGGGTCGGACCGGGAGTGTAACGGGTCGCATCATCATTGCCGCCCCACCTCACAGAACGTCGTCGTGACGGCGAGTGGTTGCAGCGAAAGCCGCCTTATCCCGCCAAGGTATATTTCGATGCGAGGAGCACCGCGAGTTCCTGCCGGCAGTCGAGGAGCGGGCGAACCGCTTGGCTGGCTTTTGCAATCGCCATGGCCCCGGAGTAGGCGGCGACTACCAGCGTCGCAAGACTGCCCGGATCTATGCCGAGAGCGCGTTTCAAGTCGACATCCGCCTGAAACTTTGCCGACAGCGCCTCGTGCCAGTCGGTGAAAACACCGCTGAGCGCCTCGCGCATCTCTTCATCATGCGGCGAAACCTCCATCGCCATGTTATTGAGGGGGCAGCCGGAGACCGAGCCTTTACGCGACAGGTCGCCGATGATGTTTTCAAAGATGAGATCGATGGCCGTTGGCGCGTCCGCGCAGGCTTGAAGCGGCTCGATCCAGGTCTGCCGAACGGCGTCGGCCACCCGATCGCGGATAACCGCCAATCCGAGTTCTCGCTTTGCGGGAAAATGATGCGCCATGGCCCCGCCAGATACCGAGGCCTTTTCACGCAATTCCATCATTCCCGTTGCGAGATAGCCCTGAGCAACAAAGGCATCATAGGCTGCATCGACAATCCTGCGACGCACTGCCTGGGGGTCATTGGTTCTTCTGTTTCCGATCACGGTCGCCACCCTACAAACTCGAGCAACAATAGCGCCTTGACAAAACAGGTCAATCATCCTGTTATTAAAACAGGACAATCGACCTGTTTGGAGGTATCATGGAACCGCATACCGTTTTCGAACTCCGCCGCTACCGCCTCCGTCCAGGCGGCAGGGAACCTCTAATCCGACTGTTTGACAGCGAATTCGTTGAACCACAGGAAGCGCTGGGTGTGCGCATCGTCGGCGAGTTCCGCGACCTCGAAGATCCCGATGCCTTCGTCTGGGTTCGGTCCTTTGCGGACATGGAAGCCCGAACGGAAGCGCTCAAGTCCTTCTATACGAGCGCGATCTGGAAGGAACATGGACCGGCAGCCAACGACACGATGCTCAACTCGGATAACGTGTTGCTCCTGAAACCCGTTCGCGGCGTGCAACCGTTCAGTCACAATCTGCCGAGGAAAGGCGAGGAGCTCAATACTGGAGGTCTCATCGTCGTGAATATCTGCTCGCTCGCCCTCAGAACAGAGGACGAATTCGCCAAGTTCTTCATCCAGAATGCGCTGCCGATTTTGCAGGATACCGGCGCTCGCGTTGATGCCGTTTTCATCACCGAGAGTAGCGTAAATGGCTTTCCGAGGCTTCCCGTCCGTGAGGGGGAGGCGGTACTTGTCTGGTTCGAATGCCATGAGGACGGCGATAGTTTTTCACACCATCGAGAGCGCTTGGGACGGAACCCCAAATGGACCGATGACGTCTGTCCACGAATGGACGGGCAGTGCTGGCGAAGCATCGAGGTCGCACGCCTGACACCGACGTCGCGGTCGCTTTGCACCTGGTAGCTGCCGACGTCCGCTCTCTGGCGCAGTTCAGCCGGGCGGCCAAGCCGCAGCCGGCGGCAGCTTAGTCGCAGGCCTGACGCTCTGTCGAAAAGATGCACTGTCTCCGGCTTTGCCCTTCGCCAAGGAGGGCCGGCAGTCAAAAAGATCATTGTTTCAATCGCTGCCGGCCCGGACCTTTTCGACGCGAAGAATGCCAGCCGGAGAAGGTGCCAGCAATTCACCCTCAGGTCTTGAAAGATAGATCCAGTCTGCCCATCGCTGAGGTGGAACAACGACGACCTGCCGGTCATGGATCGGCGCCACGTCCGGCCCCGGCGCGGTCGTCAGCATCGTGAAAGCGGGCGGCTGGTTTGCCTCGCCGTCGCGCCACAGGCCGGCAATCGCCATGATCGGGTAATCCGCGAGCGTGAAACGATGTTTGGCTTTGGGATATTTCTTGCCGGTGAACTCGAAAAAGGCGCTCGCCGGGATCAGGCAACGCCTGCTATCGGAAAAGTCCCGCCCCTCGGAGCGGAAATTGAAGACCGGACCACCACGGCCTTTGGGTTGAAAGCCGAACCGCATCTGGGTGAGTTCTATTACATTGCCGCTCGCCCGCATTACCGGACCGAGGTCACCGATCCTGATGTCATCGGCTTGCGGCAGGTCAGCCTCGCCCTGATGTGCGGGTATGCCGAGCGCCAAGTCCTGCATTGTCTTGCAGTATTCGGCATACCGGATGTGTTGTTCATAGTCATTGCACAATGTCGATCACTCCGCAGTCTCTTTCGACGGTAACGCTTCACTGATGCGATCATTACATAGGGCGGCTCTCGCGCGGTTCCGCGGCTTAAACGATCGAGCAGGCGCGGCGAGCACGCGCTTGCTTGAGTGTCGGCAATCAGATTGATACTCCTCTAAGACAATTGTTGTGTGCCGGGCCGGTAGCACCCTGTGCGATTTGACGCTACGAAATGGCAGCAGAACGTGGGAGGAACAGCGCTATGGCCGAAAGCCCGCTTTATGAGATTCGCGACGAACGATTCGGTGCCCTGATCGTTGGCAGCGCCGCACTCGAAGAGCTCTATCGCGGCTGCCGGTGGGCGGAAGGGCCGGTCTGGTTTTCCGACCTCAACGTCCTGATCTGGAGCGATATTCCGAACGAACGCATGATGCGCTGGTCGCCGGACGGCGGCGCCTCGGTCTTCCGCTCACCCTCGAATTATGTGAACGGCAATACCCGCGACCTCCAGGGGCGGCTGATCTCGTGCGAACACGGCGGCCGGCGCGTGACCCGCACCGAGTATGACGGCCGCATTACCGTGCTCGCCGACAGCTACCAGGGCAAGCGGCTGAACTCACCAAATGACGTTGTAGTGCGCTCCGACGGCTCGATCTGGTTCACCGACCCGACCTACGGCATCATCTCGGACTATGAAGGCCACAAAACAGAGTCTGAACAAGGGACGCGTAATGTGTATCGCATCGATCCCGTGTCGGGCGCAATCCTTGCGGTGGTCACCGATTTCATTCAGCCGAACGGCCTCGCCTTCTCCCCGAATGAAAAGCGGCTCTTTGTCGCCGACTCGGGCTCGGCCCAGCATGAGGTCCCGAGCCATATCCGCGTTTTTGATGTGGCCGAAGACGGCACACTGGGAAACGGCAGCTATTTCTGCTCCATTGACAACGGCAATCCAGATGGCTTCCGCTTCGACGTTGCCGGAAACCTGTGGTGCAGCGCCGGTGACGGGGTCCATTGCTTTGCACCGGATGGCAAGCTGCTTGGCAAGATCCTTGTGCCACAGACGGTGTCAAACCTCACCTTCGGCGGTCCGAAGAAGAACCGCCTCTTCATCACCGCCACCCAGTCGCTTTACTCGATCTATGTGAAGGCGAACGGAGCGCAGCACCCCTAATGCCGTACCACGGCAGCCTAGCGTGACACGCGTCAGACATGTTCGGGAGCATGGATCTCACCTTATGGCAACCATGGAGCAGCTTAACGGCTACATCATTGTCAACAAGAACGCGGATTGCTCTCTAAGCACAAACCCTGTGACTCATCGCGGTTTTGATCCGCGGATAGTCGTAAGTGTTAACTTTTGAAGTAGTAAACCCTGCGCCAACCAGTGCTTCCGCCATCTTGACCGCAGCACTCACTCCGTCGATTACCGGCACTCCTGTCGCCTCCTTGAGGCGGTCGCACAACGATGACATTCCCGCACAACCAAGTACAATCGCTTCGGCACCATCTTCTGCCTTAGCGGCCTCGATTTCCTTGATTAACAGCCACTCGGCTCTTTTCGGATCTTCCTCGAGAGCAAGCACCGGAAGATCGATAGCACGTACCCTCCGGCAATGGCGCACCGCACCATAATCACTTACCAGATCCTCAATGATCGGAACCGAACGTGGAAGGGTCGTTATAACGGAGAACCGACGGCTGATCGTCATAGCTACCTGGACCGCGGCCTGGCAAATGCCGATTACGGGGCCTTTGGCGACTTCGCGCGCTGCGTGCAGTCCGGGGTCGTCGAAACAGGCTATAATATAGGCGTCGACGCCCTGCACCTCCCCCTCGCGTATTTTTGCCAGCATTGCCGGCACCGACATGGCTTCATCGGCGCCACCCTCTATGCTGACCGGCGTATCGGCCGGATTGGAGGCCGACACGCGTGTGTCGGTGTGCTTGACGGACAAGGCGCTTTCCAGTGCTTGCGCGGTCATGGAGGCCGTGGAATTGGGATTGATGAGATGGATGTGCATGGTGAAACTCTCGGTTGCCTGTCGTTCAGCTATTTCTTCGGCGTTACGACATCGGCGATCGGCGGAGCCTTGAGAACGAATTGGCGGTCAGACGTAATATAATTGTCGGCATGAAGCCGGGCGATGGGCTGATAGCGTTCCGGGTCCACATAACGCCCTCCGGCATCGAGGCAATCGCGGCGCACATGCATGTGCACCACCTCGCCCAGCACCAGCGTGCGGCGCGGATAGTCGATCAGGCGCTCGACGCGGCATTCGAAGATGCAAGGCGCCTCTTCGGCATAGGCGACATCGATCTTCCGGCACTGGACGGCCTTCAACCCGGCCACTTCCAGTTCGTCCACCTCGCTGTCAAAGCCGAGCCCGCAGATCAGCATCTGTTGCGACAACTCCATGTCGACCATGCTGATGGCAAATTCGCCGGTACGGCGAATATTGACCATCGTGTCCTTCGGCTCGCCGGTAAGACGCGGCTGGATACCCAGGCCGACGATGGCCGGATCGTGTGAAAACACGTTGAAAAAGCTCATGGGCGCAGCATTGCTGTGCCCGCGTTCGGAGCGTGTCGTCACGAGCGCGATCGGGCGGGGGCCGATGAAATTCGTCAGCAGCCTGTAGCGGCTTTGCGGCTCAATCTCTTCAAAATCGAATTCCATCGCAGTCCCAAAATGTCGATCTTATCATCTACAATAATCTTTCATATTATCTACAATATTGCAAGCCAATTGAATCCGCGAGTTGACTTTTTCACGCGCTTCGCGATTGTCTTCTTCAGCAAGGAGAACAGGTATGAGCGAACAAGCCGCGATGTCGGTCGAGCAGATAGTAGAAAGGGTATGGCTTTCCATCGCCGAACGGCGATTGCGTCCTGGCGTGCAGCTCAAAGAAGAACAACTGGCCTCGATTTTTCACGTTAGTCGCGCACGCATCCGTCAGGCACTGACCGTTCTCGCACGTGACGGCCTTGTAACGATCATCCCCAATCGCGGTGCTTTTGTTTGCAAGCCATCCGTGGAAGAGGCTCGCGATGTGTTTTTCGTTCGCCAGGCGGTGGAACGATGCGTTGTGGAGCGTCTCTGCACTTCGATGTCGAAGGATGGCGTGAAACGGCTTCGCGATCATGTCAAGAAAGAGCGGATCGCCAATGCCGAAGATAGCACCACGGATATCATCAAGCTTTCCGGCGGCTTCCATCTTTTGCTGGCCGAACTGACCGGATCGGATTTCCTGTTTACGACAATGCGCGACCTCATCGCTCGCAGTTCGTTGATTACCGCCGTTTACCGGAACACCACGCGCTTCAATTGCGGCCCGGACGAGCACGCCGACATCGTCAAGGCGATTTCGGCGAAAGAAGCCAAGAAGGCCGTACATCTCATGTCGCATCATCTGGAGCATGTGGAGTCCGAGCTGGATTTGAGCGAGATACGCGACTTTTCGCACGATCTGCGCGCAGCACTGGCGTGACGTGGCGGAGACGCGGCAGGCGGCTTCCCGCCCATGCAGGTCAGCTTTCCGCTATCGCGTCCTCAGCCAGATGACAGGCCACGCGGGTACCGTTGTGCAGGATCCGTATCTTCGGTACGTCCTCGGAGCAGCGCGCGCTGGCGACCGGGCAGCGCGGGTGGAAGGCGCATCCGGAAGGCGGCTTCAGCGGGCTTGGTACTTCGCCGCTGGCAGGCTCGCGATTGCGGTTCGGCGCCTCGATATTCGGAATCGTCTGCAGCAGGAGCTGCGTGTAGGGATGGCGCGGACGAGCGAACAGCTCTTCCGTGTCGCCTTCCTCCACGATGCGGCCCAGATACATCACCGCGATGCGGTCCGACATTTGGCGAACGACGCTCATGTCGTGGCTGATGAAGAGATAGGTCAGCCCCAGTTCGTCCTGCAAACGGCGCATCAGGTTCAGCACCTGCGCCTGTACTGATACGTCGAGCGCCGAGGTCGGCTCGTCGCAGACCAGAAATTCCGGCTCGCTTGCCAGCGCGCGGGCGATCGAGATGCGCTGGCGCTGCCCACCCGAAAACTCGTGCGGGAACTTCTCGCCGTCGGATGGCGATAGCCCGACCGTGCGCAGAAGCTCTTCGACGCGCTCCGTCACTTCGGCAGCGGTCTTGCGCAGCTTCAGTTCGCGCAGCGGTTCGGCAATGATGTTCCTCACCCGCCAGCGCGGATTGAGCGAGGCGTAAGGGTCCTGAAAGATCATCTGCGCCGACAGACGCACGCCGCTCCTCCCTGGCGCGAAGCGCATTTCGCCGCTCGTCGGGCGATAGAGGCCGGTGACAAGGCGCGCTACGGTGGATTTTCCGCAGCCGCTCTCGCCGACAATGCTGAGACAGCCGCCGGCGGGCACCGTGAAGCTGATATCGTTGACGGCCTGCAGATCCTGCCGGGGCTTGCGCTCCACCACCCGGTTGAGCCACGGAGCGGACACATCGAAAGTCTTGACCAGCCGGTCAACGGTCAAGGCCGGGGCCTTTTGCAACGGTTTCGTCATGCGGTGCCTCCTGCGTTCAGCCAGCAGGCGCTTGCACTCTGGCCGGCAAAAATGAGTTCCGGGCGTTCGCGGAGGCAGCGCGGCCCCGCCATCTTGCAGCGCGGATTGAAGGCGCAGCCGTTGGGTATCGCGTCCAGACGCGGCATGGAGCCGTCGATCTGATTGAGCCTCTCGACGCGCGCGCCCAGCGACGGAATCGAAGCCATCAGACCCTGCGTATAGGGATGGCGCGGCTGGTGCAGCACCTGCTCGACAGGCCCGATCTCGATCAGCCGCCCGGCATACATAACGGCGATGCGGTCGGCAGCTTCCGCGATCACGCCCATGTCATGCGTGACGAGCATGACGGCGGTCTGCTTCTCCTTGCACAACTTACGCAGGAGCGAGATGATCTGCGCCTGGATCGACACGTCGAGCGCCGTGGTCGGTTCGTCGGCGATGATGAGTTTCGGCGATGCCGCAAGCGCAAGCGCGATCACGACACGCTGGCGCATGCCGCCCGAGAACTGATGCGGATACTGGTTGACCCGCTCCTCAGGCGAAGGAATGCCGACATCGCGCAGCAATTGCACGGCGCGGACGCGGGCTTCGGTCTTGCTGAGACGGAGATGCCGGCGGATGGTTTCGATGAGTTGCGCGCCAACGGTGAACAGCGGATTGAGCGAGGTAAGCGGGTCCTGAAAAATCGCACCGATCTCGCGGCCGCGAATTTTCTCCATGGCGCGGTCATCGAGCGTATCGATGCGACTGTTGCCGAGCCAGACCTCGCCGCCGGCGATATGGCCCGGCGCTTCGAGCAACCCCTGAATGGCGAGCCCGGTCATGGACTTGCCTGCGCCGGATTCGCCCACAACGCCGAGAATTTCACCCGGGCGGATCGACAGGCTGACATCCGACAGCGCAGTTACCGTGCCGCGGCGGCCCGGAAAATCCACGCGCAAATTACGAACTTCAACGACCGGTTCCTGTATGTCACCCATTTGCGTCCCCCTCTATCGGATAGCTGGGCGGGAAGATTGCGGCGACCGGAGGATTGTTCCAGCTCCGCTCGGGATATTTGGCGATCAGCCCGTCATATTGAGCCTGAGCCTGAATGCGCGCCTCTTGCATGTCGAAGCCGGCCAGTTGGCGATCGAGCATGGAGACGCGGCCGTCGACGAAGACCGCATGCGTGATCTTGCCCGACCCCCCGGTGACGATCGTGGTGATCGGATCGATGGACGGAGCCATTAGGGTGTCATCGAGACGGAAGACCGCGATGTCTGCACGCGCCCCCGGTGAGAGATGACCGAGATCGGAACGGCCCAGTGCCTTCGCGCCCCCAATCGTCGCCGCGTCGAACAGGTCGGCCGAACGCAGGCGGTCCGGTGCTCCGTCGGCGATGCGGCCCGCGATTAGCCCCGCCAGCAGGTTCATCAGCATGTCGGGCGGCGTCGTGTCCGTGCCCATGGCAATATTGATCCCGCGCTTGGCGCAGGCCGAAAAGGAGTTGAGGATCGAACCACCACGTCCCGAGACCAGCGGACAATGGACGATGGAAACCCCATTCGCCGCGTAAAGACCGAGGTCTTCATCCGTGGCGTTGGTGGCATGCGGCGCGATGAGGCGGTCGCTCAGCAGACCGTGCTTTTGAAGCCAGACCGGTGCGGTCGAGCCGTGCAGCATGTGCACCGTGTCGACTTCCATCGCTCCCTGTGCCATGTGCAGCCGGAATTTGCAGCCGAGATCGCGTGCGGCGGCATCGGTGCGCTGCAAAAGCCCGATCGTCGAGGTTTCGACACGGTCCGGCGCCAGCATGCCGCGCACCAGATCGCCATGGCTGCCATTCTGGCGTTCAATATAGGCAATGGCGTCGTTCAGGCCCCGAAAACCACGCTCCTCGTCAAAGACAGGCACCATCTTGCCGGGTGCTTCCAGCACCATGCCGCCCGAACGGTAGGCTGGACTGAGATAGACACGCAGACCGAGTTCGCCCGCGGCTTCCGCAGCCGCATCGAACTCGCCGACCGTTTCACCCCATTCACGGTAAAACAGCGAGGCAATGGGAGCGGCAGTGGTGATGCCGTTCAACAACAGCTGGCCGAAAGCGAATCGTTTCTGGAAGGCCAGTTCCTCCTGCGTGTACATTTCATAGGGACCAGCTTCGACATAGGAGCGCGGCCAGACGCGGCCCTTGGCCCACCCGGGGTGGTTGTCGATGCCAAGGATGGTGGTATCGAGATCGGACAGCGCATCGAGATCGATCAGGCCGGGGCTGATCAGTGCATTGCCGAAGTCGATTCGGCGGGCCACTTCGCCAGGGAAACGGTGCCCGACGAACAGAATTTCGCCATCCTCGAAAACGACTTCGCCGTTGCGGAGAAGCCGGTGGCTGCCGTCTTTATGTCCGACGACCCAGCGAGCGGTGATCAGTGTGCGTCCTTCCGGACGACGGCCGAGGGGAAGAGTATCGAAAGCTTCGCTCACTACGGCATCTCCACCACGGCGACGCCCTGACGTGCCGTGACGCGGCCGCTCTTGACGACCAGCGGGCGCGGAGCGATGTCCACCACCGCATGCGCCAGCGTTTCACCGGTCAGCAGGGTCAAATCGGCGTTGCAGCCGACCTCAAGGCCGTAATTTTCAAGCCGCATGACGTCCGCACCGCCCCGCGAGACGATGTGCAGCACATGTTCCAGATCGTGATCCGAGCGCACACCGTTCTTCATGCCGATAACCTTGGCGCGGTCCAGCATGTCCGGCTGGCCCCATGGACCCCAGGTGTCACGGATGCCGTCACAGCCGCCGCCGATGCGCACGCCCGCTTCCTTCAGGCGCTTGATCGACGGCACCGTGGCCGAAGGCGCGCCCGTGGTGAGGATGGCGACATCGAGAACGGCGAGCTGTTCAATCAGCTGGCCGACGCGCAGATAATCGTTCATGCCGAGCGCAAAGGCATGGCTGATCGCCACCTTGCCTTCCATGCCGTTGGCGCGGATGCGCTCGAAGATGAGTTCCATTGTGAAGGCGCCGAGGTCGCCCGTCTCATGCAAATGAATGTCGATCGGTACGCCGTGCTTGGTGGCGAGCGCGAACAGAATGTCGAGCTGGCCTTTCGGATCGCGGTCGATGCCACACGGATCGATCCCGCCCAGCACTTCGCAGCCCTGACGCAGCGCCTCTTCGAGCAACTCCTTCGTGTCGGGCATGACCATCACGCCCGACTGCGGAAATGCAACGATTTCTATGTCAATGACGCCCCTGAGCTTCTCGCGCGTTTCCCAGACGCCCTCGACCAGCGACAGGCCGTGAACCGGATCGATATCGACATGGCTGCGGACATGCGTTCCGCCATGGGCAGCCAGACCGATCGCATGGCGCATCGACTGGCGATGCGCATCGATGCCGATCACCAGACGCTGCTCGCGTTCGAAATCGATGCGCTCGCGCAGGATCGCGGCGCGGTTGTTGACATGCCACGGCATGCCCCAGGTGGTTTTGTCGAGATGGGTATGCGCATCGATCAATCCGGGCGCGACGATTGCGTTGCCGCCATCTTCCACGGCCATGCCAGGCTCTGCTTCGAAACGGCCAAAACCGGCAATCTTTCCGTCCCGGATCAGAATATCGCGGATTTCGCCTGCCATGGGCCGGACGTTGCGGAGCAAAAGATCGTTCATAGGACTTACCTCAGTTTCGGATTGAGAGCATCGCGCAGCCAATCGCCGAGCATGTTGACGGCCACGACCAGCAGGCAGAGCTGAATGACGGGGAAGAGCACGATCCACCAGGAACCGGAGAACAGGAACTGGTTGCCGATGCGGATCAGCGTTCCCAGAGACGGCTGGCTCGGCGGCATGCCGATGCCAAGGAACGAAAGCGTAGCTTCGGTGAGGATCGCCATGCCGAAGTTGAGCGTCGCCGCCACCATGATCGGCGTCAGCGTGTTAGGCAGGATGTGCTTGGCCATGATGCGTCGGGCAGGCACACCGATCAGCCGCGCCGCCGATACATAGTCCTTGCCGGTTTCGACGATGGCCTGCGCACGCACCGTGCGGGCATATTGTACCCAGGCGGACAGTGCGATGGCCAGAATGAGCACCCCCGACGCGCCGACCTCACGCAAGCTGACGGGCAGCATCTGGCGCACGACTGCCGAGACCAGAATGGCGACGAGGATGGTCGGAATGGACAGGGTTATGTCGCCGAAGCGCATCAGCAGATTGTCGATGAAACCGCCGAAGTAGCCGGAGATCAGTCCCGCGCTCATGCCGATCAGCAGCGAGAGCGCCACCGAGGCAATGCCGATGACGATGGAAATGCGCGTACCGTAGAGAATGGCCGACAGCATGTCGCGGCCCTGCGTGTCGGTGCCGAGAAGATAGGGCCATTCGCCCCCTTCGTCCCATAGCGGCGGCAGCTCCGCCTTCCACATATCGAGTGCTGCGCCGTCATAGGGGTTCTGCGGCGCGATCAGCGGGGCGAACAGTGCCGTCAGGATCAGGATCGCCAGGAGCGCGGCGCTGAACATCGCCGTCTTGCTATGCGTGAACGACCACCACACATCGCTCTTGCGGATACGCTGGAAGAGCGAAGGACGGGTGACGGGCGGAGTTTGAGAGGTCTGGATGCTCATCGGTCTTGGCCCCACAGTCGGTTCAACGGGCATTTCAGCGGGCTGTACGCAAGCGGGGATCGATTACCGCATAGGCAATGTCCACCAGCGTGTTGAGCACGACGAAGATGAAGGAAATGATGCAGAGATACGCCGCCATCACCGGAATATCGAGGAAGGTGACGGCCTGAATGAACAGCATTCCCATGCCCGGCCACTGGAACACGGTTTCGGTGATGAGCGCGAAGGCAATCAGTGAACCGACATTCATTGCGGTCATGGTCACGACCGGCATCAGGCAGTTGCGCAGCGCATGGCGGAAATAGATACGCCAGCGCGGAATGCCGCGCGCGCGGGCAAATTTTACGTAATCCGATCGCAGCACTTCCAGCATTTCAGCGCGCACCAGACGCATGACCAGCGTGACCTGATAAAGCGAAAGCGCGACGGACGGCAGCAGGATCGCCGCGCGTCCCGAAGACGTCAGGAGGCCCGTCGACCACCAGCCGAGCTGCACGACATCGCCGCGACCAAAGGCCGGGAGCCAGCCGATCGTAACCGAGAAGACGAGGATCAGCAGGATACCGACGACGAAGCTCGGCAGCGAGACGCCGACAATGGAGAGAAATTGCAAGCCCTCCGTATACCATTTGCCACGCTTGATCGCGGTCAGCACGCCGAGCGGAAGGCCGAGCAGCAGGGAGATCAGGGTGGCAACCAGCACCAGCTCGAGCGTCGCCGGAAATCGTTCGGCGATCAGGCTCAACACGTCCTGACCGTTACGGTAGGAAATGCCGAAATTGCCCTGCGCAGCGTTGACC